>CACWQW010000040.1 GCA_902763085.1 Dongibacter bovis | reverse complement strand
CCTCCTGCCGATGCTCGAGACGCTCGAGGAGCTGCGGAACGTCATGAAAGCCAAGCGCCACCGCCGCGGCTCCATCGACTTCGACATCCCCGAGGTCAAAGTCAAGCTCGACGAAAAGGGACACCCCATCGCCCTCATCAAGCGCGAGGGCTCCCTCGCCGAGTCCATCATCGAGGAGTGCATGCTCGCGGCGAACGAAACCGTCGCAGAGCACATGGACAAAAAACACCTGCCGTTCATGTACCGCGTGCACGAGCAGCCGACGGAGGAAAAGATCGAAAACCTCAACAACCTGCTCGGCGCGTTCGGCCTCTTCGTGCGGCAGGACGAGGAAGGCCACATCCGCCCGATGGACGTGCAGCAGGTCCTCGAGAAAGTCAAGGGGAAGCCGGAGGCGCGCATCGTCGAGACCGTCTCGCTGCGCTCGATGCAGCAGGCGCGCTACGCGTCGGAGAGCCTCGGCCACTTCGGCCTCGCCGCGCGCTACTACACGCACTTCACCTCGCCGATCCGCCGCTACCCTGACCTCATCGTGCACCGCCTGCTGCGCGAGACGATCGCGGGTGGCGGCACGCTGCCGCGCGAGCGCCAGGAAAAGCTGCGCACGGCGCTGCCGGACATCGCGGACTGGGCGTCCCAGCGCGAGCGCATCGCCATCGAGGCGGAGCGCGAGACGACGGACATGAAGAAGATCGAATACATGGCGCAGTTCGTCGGCGAGGAATTCAAGGGCGTCATCTCGGGCGTCACGGCGTTCGGCATCTTCGTCGAGCTCGACAACGGCGTCGAGGGGCTCGTGCACGTCTCGACGATGATCAACGACTTCTACGAGTACAAGGAAGAGCAGTACGCGATGGTCGGCGAGCGCACGCAGCAGCGCTATCGCCTCGGCGATGAGGTCGAGGTGCTCCTCGTGCGCGCGAACGCCAAGGAGCGCAACCTCGACTTTGTGCTCAAGGACAACGGCGCCTACGACCCCGTGGCGATGAAGAACGCCGTGGGCGGCGGCCGGAAGGGCGGCGGCAAGGGACCGCGCTCCGGCGGCGACAAAGGCGATAAAGGTGATAAGAACGCGCAGGGCGCCGACCGCAAGCCGCGCGGCGCGAAGGGCAAGGGCGTCCTCGCCGATGCCTTCCGCGAGGCGGCGCACCGTCCGGACCACGCGCGACGCCGCGGGGGACGCAGCGCGGGCGGCGCACGCCCTGCCGGTGAGCGCAAGAGCGGCGGCCGCAAGGACTATCGCGAGAAGCGCCTCGAGAAGCAGGTCGCAGGTGCCTGGGGCACGCCTGGCCGGCGCGAGAAGCGCGAGCACGAGGACTACCAGCGCGTGCGCGTCACCGGGCTCAACAAGGCCGTCTGGCCCGATCCGCCGGGGTACCACGAGCGCAAGCAGCGCGAGGAGGAAAATGCCCTCAAGGCGAAGAGCGCGGAGCGCCGCCGGCCGCTGCCGCATCGCAAGACCGAGGACGGCACGAAGGATCGCAAGTAAGCACACGAGAATATGACGGGCTGCCGCTCTGCGGCAGTCCTTTTTGTCAGGAGGCGGGACGCATGGGCAAGAAGAACATCCCCATCAAGATCGTCTGCGAGAATCGCAAGGCGCGTCATGACTACTTTATCCACGAAACGTACGAAGCGGGCATCGAGCTCGTCGGCACCGAGGTGAAATCCCTGCGCGCGGGCAAGGCGAACCTCAAGGACAGCTTCGCCCTCATCAAGGACGGTGAGATCTACCTCGAGAACATGCACGTGAGCCCCTACGACCAGGGCAACCAGTTCAACCACGATCCCCTTCGGCGGCGTCGGCTGCTGCTGCACAAGGCGGAGATCGTCAAGCTCTTCAGCCAGACGCGCGAGCGCGGCTGGACGCTCGTGCCGCTCAAGATCTACTTCAAGCACGGGCGCGCGAAGCTCGAGCTCGCGCTTGCCTCGGGCAAGCACAACTACGACAAGCGGCAGGACCTCAAGCAGAAGGCGGATCGCCGGGAGATGGAGCGCGCGTGGAAAGAGAGCCAGCGCTGAGTGAAACCGTAAAGAGATTCAAATAAAATATATTAAATATAGCTTTCTAGCGATATAGAGGAAAACTAAAAAGGACAAAGAAAAAGATAGCCTGTTTCATAAAATCTTCTTTTACGATGAAAAATAGAAAGTGAGAATGTTTGCTGAAAAATGAGAAACAAGATACACTAAACGTATCTGAGACGAAACAAAATACCGAAAAGGAAACATGGAAACTTTCTGGGAAACTTGTTTCGGGTCAGATAGAAGATTTCATCTATCTAAGGAGGAGTTTCTCATGAAAAAGACTCTCGTATCCGCACTCACGACGGCGATCGTCGTCGGTGCAGCGTCCACGACGTTCGCTGCTGCCAATCCGTTCAGCGATGTGCCGGCTGACCACTGGGCATACGATGCTGTCGCGCAGCTCGCGCAGGACGGCGTCATCGAGGGCTATGGCGACACGACGTTCCAGGGCGACAAGAACATCACGCGCTACGAGATGGCGCAGATGGTCGCAAAGGCAATGGCAAAGACGGACGTCTCCGCTGCTGACAAGGCCATGATCGACAAGCTCGCCGCTGAGTTCGCTGATGAGCTCAACAACCTCGGCGTCCGCGTCTCCAACCTCGAGCGCAACGCTGACATGGTGAAGTGGAACGGCAAGATCGAGTACACGTACAAGAGCCAGCGCGCTGACAAGACGGAGACGGATCGTTCTCGTCGTGCCAATGATGACAACATGCTCTTCCGCCTCGAGCCGAACGCTGAGGTCAACGATCACTGGCATGTGAATGCACGTCTCGATGCGAACATCAAGCTCGACAAGGACAACACGGACGATGTTGATCTCATGCACATCTACGCGCAGGGTGATTACAAGAACTTCAGCACGCAGCTCGGTAAGTTCGAGTTCTACACGCCGGAGCAGGGTCTTGTCTTCGATACGAAGCTCTCCGGTGCGAACGTGACGTTCGGCAGCGACCTCAAGGCGACGCTCTATGCTGGCCGCCTGCACTTTGCAGATACGAATGATCAGGCTGGCAACCTCCAGGGCATCACCCTCCAGTATGATGCTCCGGCCAAGAGCAAACTCTATGGCGGCGCTGCATACTATCATTTCGATAACGAGAATCTGAAGGAAGGTAACATCAGTCGCGTCCATAGCGGCTGGTTCGGCAATGAGGCTTACAAGAACGGCACGAGCACCACGGATAAGGCAAACATCTGGTCCGTCAATGCTGGCTATCGCTTCGATGGCGTGAGCACGCTCTTCGCTTCCTATGCGAAGAACACGGAGGCGGACAGCCTCGATCACAGCTGGCAGGCCATCTACAGCTACAAAGGTGCTCAGAAGGAAAACAAGGGCACTTGGGGCGCATACGCTGCGTATCGTTACCTCGGCGACTACACGAGCTACTATGGCACGGAAGATGCCGCTACGATCGGCGCCAAGGGCTGGGAGATCGGCGCGAACTGGGCACCGTTCAAGAATATCGTGACGAGCGTGAAGTACTTCGACGGCGAGGGCATTGACTCTGACCGCGATACGAATACGCTCTGGGGCCGTGTCGAGGTCTTCTTCTAATCGACAGACACTCACATCTGTTCTCCCCTCAAAAGCCTCCGCTTCGGCGGGGGCTTTTTTCTATGCGTTCATTTGGTGGGTTCCTCCGTTTTTTTCTCGTAGTCTGCGGAAATAGTTCTCCTCATCTGCCTTTTTTCCTGCGCTGATGGACGGATGCCTGTCTGTTCTGCTATAATGAAGTCGTTATTTATCTGTAGAGGAGTTGGTTTTCTTGGAGCAGCAAGGGATGAAACGCGGGCTGAAGAACCGCCACTTGCAGATGATCGCGCTCGGCGGCGCGATTGGCACGGGGCTCTTTTACGGCTCGACGTCGACGATCGCGCTCGCGGGTCCGTCCGTGATGCTCGCGTACCTCATGGGCGGCATCGTGATCTTCTTCATCATGCGGATGCTCGGCGAGATGGCGGTCGATGAGCCGGTCTCCGGCTCGTTCAGCTACTACGCGTCGAAGTACTGGGGCGCGTTCCCGGGCTTCCTGTCCGGTTGGAATTATTGGTTCAACTACGTGCTCGTGTCGATGGCGGAGCTCACGGCCGTTGGCATCTACATGAATTTCTGGTTCCCGGGCCTGCCGCAGTGGCTCTCGGCGCTCGTCTGTCTCGTCGCGATCACGGCGCTGAACCTCGTCAACGTCAAGGCGTACGGCGAGGCGGAGTTCTGGATGGCGATCATCAAGATCGCGGCGATCGTGAGCATGATCCTCCTCGGGCTCGGCCTGCTCTTTTCAAGCGGTACGCCGTTCCCCAGGAACTTCAGCAACCTCTGGGAGAACGGCGGCTTCCTGCCGCACGGCGTCTGGGGCCTCGCGGAGGCGACGGCGGTCGTGATGTTCTCGTTCGGCGGCATCGAGCTCATCGGCATCACGGCGGGCGAGGCGGAGGACCCGGACCGCTCGATCCCGCGTGCAATCAACCAGGTGATCTGGCGCATCCTGCTCTTCTACGTCGGCACGATGGTCGTGCTCATGGCGCTATGGCCGTGGAACCAGGTCGGCACGGAGGCGAGTCCATTCGTGCAGATCTTCAGCGACGTCGGCGTGCCCGCCGCGGCGCATCTGCTGAATTTCGTCGTGCTCACGGCGGCGGTCTCCGTCTACAATTCCGCGATCTACAGCAACAGCCGCATGCTCTACGGCCTCGCGAAGTCCGGCGAGGCGCCATCGTTCTTCCTGAAGCTCTCGGACCGCGGCGTGCCGGTGCGCGGCATCCTCGTCTCCTCCGGCATCACGCTCATCGTCGTCGCGCTCAACTATTTCCTCGCGGGCCACATCTTCCTCTATCTCATGATGATCGCGACGTGCGCGGCGGTCATCAGCTGGGTGACGATCTGCGTGACGCACCTCTTGTTCCGCCGCCGGTGCGCGGCAGAGGGGCGAGGGACGAAGTTCCGCTCGCCGCTCTATCCCTGGACGAATCTCATCTCGCTCGCATTCCTCGCGGGGGTCATCTTCTTCATGACGCAGGTGCCCGACATGCAGCTCGCCGTGCTCTTCCTCCCCGCGTGGCTCCTCGTGCTCTTCCTCGGCTATCAGTACCGGAAGCGGCAGCAGTGAGCAAGGGCGGCGCCATCTCCCCCGCGTGGGAGGCGGCGCCGCTTTTTTTAGTGAAAAAGCAGGAGTTTGCGCCGTGCGTGTGTAATAAATAGAACGACAAACGAGAGATGCAGGAGGCGAAGCGGATGAACGTGAGAGAGCAGACGGAGGCACTCGAGGAGGAGTACCTCTCGCCGCATGCGGCGAAGAGCCGCACGGCGCGGCGGAAGGAGCCGATGGAGGAGTGCCCGTTCCGCACGAAGTTCCAGCGGGACCGGGACCGCATCCTGCACTCGAAATCGTTCCGCCGCCTCAAGCACAAGACGCAGGTCTACATCGTCGCGGGCGACCACTACCGCACGCGCATGACGCACAGCCTCGAGGTGTCGCAGATCTCGCGCACAATCGCGCGCGGCCTGCGGCTCAACGAGGACCTCGCGGAGGCGATCGCACTCGGCCACGATGTGGGGCACACGCCGTTCGGCCACGCGGGCGAGGCGGCGATGGCGGAGCTCACGGGACACTTCGCCCACAACGAGCAGAGCCTGCGCGTCGTGGAATTCCTCGAGAAGGGCGGCAAAGGTCTCAACCTCACGATCGAGGTCAAGGACGGCATCGTCAACCACACGGGGCCGCACCTGCCGAAGACGCTCGAGGGGCGCATCGTGCGCACGGCGGACCGCATCGCCTACCTCGCACATGACTACGATGACAGCCTGCGCGCGGGGCTCCTCACGCCGGGCGACCTGCCGCGCCTCGTCTACGAGCGGCTCGGCACGCAGACGTCGCAGATGATCACGAGCATGGTGGCGGACATGATCACGGCGTCCGCCGGGCAGGACGACATCCGGCAGGGGGCGGCGTGCAAGGAGGCGATGGATGTCTTCCGCGCATTCATGTTCGACCATATCTACCACTCGGAGGTGCTCGCGCACGAGCGGCGGCAGGCGGCGTTCGTGCTGCGGGAGCTCTACGGCTACTTCCTCGCGCACTTCGAGGCGCTGCCGCAGGAGTTCGCCGCACGCGAGTCGTGCTGGGGGCGGCGGCAGACGGTGACGGACTACGTGGCGGGGCTCACGGACAGCTACGCCGTGCAGCTTTTCAACGAAATCTTCATGCCTCCGGTCGGCCTCATGGTGCACTGAGTTCATACGAAAAAGTTTCATGAGATTCAAAGAATTATTTTTGTCAAGAGAAAAAGGAAATTCCCCTTTTGTGGTGAATATATATACCTTGACGGAGGGACGACAATGCGCAGTGCGGAAATGGATGAGTTCGTAGAACGTGTCGAACAGTCCTCGGATATTGTCGCCGTCGTTTCCCAGTATGTCGCGCTCAAGCGCAAGGGCGGCCGCTTTTGGGGCTGCTGTCCGTTTCATCAGGAACATACGCCGTCGTTTTCGGTCGTTCCCGATAAGGGATTTTTTTATTGCTTCGGCTGTCATGCAGGTGGCAACGTCTTCAAGTTTTTGTCACTCATCGAGAATGTGAGTTATTTTGAGGCCATCAAGCTGCAGGCAGAGAAGCTCGGCATCCCCGTTCCGGAGCGCCCCAAGTCGCCGCAGGAGCAGGCGCGTGAGCAGAGGCTCAAAGACCTCCTCAAGGTCAACGAGATGGCGCGGACCTTCTTCCACAACTGCCTCGTCATGACGCACTACGGCGAGGCGGGCAAGGCGTACTTCGCGGGGCGCGGCATCTCGGCCGCGACCATCGAGGAGTTCGGCCTCGGGTACGCGCCGGACGCCTGGGACAAGCTCACGGGCGCATTCCTGAAGCGCGGCGTGAAGGAGGAGTACCTCGTCGCGTGCGGGCTCGCGCAGGAGCGGCAGGGCGGCGGCATCTACGACAGGTTCCGCCACCGCGTCATGATCCCCATCGCCGATGAGCGCGGTCGCGTCGTCGGCTTCGGCGGGCGCGTGCTCGACGACAGCAAGCCGAAGTACCTCAACACGAGGGAGACGGTGCTCTTCAACAAGCGGCGCCTGCTCTTCGGGCTCGACCGCGCGCACCGCGCGATCAGCAACGAGGGGCGTGCCATCGTCGTCGAGGGCTACATGGACGCGATCTCTGTCTTCGACGCGGGCGTGCAGAACGTCGTCGCCTCACTCGGCACGTCGTTCACGCAGGAGCACTGCAAGAAGCTCCTGCGCTACGCCAAGGAGATCGATTTCTGCTATGACAGCGACGAGGCGGGGCAGAACGCGACGATGCGGGCGCTCGCCATCGTGCGCGATACGGGTGCGACGGTGAAGGTCATCGTCGTGCCGGATGGCAAGGACCCGGATGAGTACATCCGGAAGCACGGCGCCGAGGCGTTCCGCGCGCTCGTCGATCGCGCGCTGCCGCTCGTCGACTACCGACTGCGTTATGTGCTCGCGCACGTGCGCTACGATACGCTCGAAGGCAAGATGCAGGCGCTCCGGGAGATGCTGCCCGTGCTCGTCGGCATCGAGAGTGCCGCCGAGCGCAGTGAGCAGACGAAGAAGGTCGCGCGCGCGCTCCTCCTCGATGAGGGCGTGGTGCGCGAGGAGCTCTCTCGCGCGCGGCGCGAGCCGCAGCGCTACGAGGTGCCGCCGGCACCTGAGGAGCGTGCGGCCGTGCAGCGCGCGCCGGTCCGTCGCGCGGACTCCGCCCTGCAGAAGGCGGGGCGCATCGTGATGCGCGCCGTCTGGCAGGATGCGACGCTGCTCGCGCACGTCGAGGCGATGATCCCGCTCGCGGCGATCCCAGACGAGGTGCAGCGCTCCGTGTTCCTCTACCTCAAAGACTGTGCGGCGCGCGGAGAGGCGTGGGATGCCGTGCGTGCGGCAGCGGCGCTCGACGAGGCCGCGGCCGGCGAGCTTTCCCGCGCCGTGGTCGAGAGCGGGGAGAGCGAGGATGCCGGCGAGGCGGCGGTCGCGTACGACGACTCGCTGCGGCTCCTGCGCCGTGCGTATCTCACGGCGCGCTACGAGGCGCTCAGCCGCGAGGCGGAGGCGCTCAGCGCCGCGGGCGAGGCGGAGGCCGCGCTCGGGAAGCTCGCTGAGGCGGGCAAATTCAAGAAAGAAATGGATGATTGAAAGATTGCTATTCATAGATCTGTGTGACACGAATGAGTATGAGAGGGGGCTGCTCCATGGCTGACAAGAAAAAAGCGGCCAAGGCGGAAAACCACAGCGCGGAGATTGTCGCAGACCTGCTCAAGAAGGGCAAGAAGAACGGCGGCACGCTCACGTATGGTGATTTGATGGAAGCACTGCAGACGCAGGATCTCTCAGCGGACGAGATTGACGGGATGTACGAGGCCTTCAGCAAGAAGGGCATCGAGATCGTCGATGACAGCGCGCAGGGCGAGGCGGAGGACGACCTGCCGGAGAAGGACGACGAAGAGGTCGAGATCGACCTCTCCGTCCCCGAGGGCGTGAGCATCGACGACCCCGTGCGCATGTACCTCAAGGAGATCGGACGCGTGCCCCTCTTGACGGCGGAGGAGGAAGTCGCGCTCGCCAAGCGCATGAACGACGGTGACGAGGAGGCGGCGAAGCGTCTCGCCGAGGCGAACCTGCGCCTCGTCGTCTCTATCGCGAAACGCTACGTCGGCCGTGGCATGCTGTTCCTCGACCTCATCCAGGAGGGGAACCTCGGCCTCATCAAGGCGGTCGAGAAATTCGACTACACGAAGGGCTACAAATTCAGTACCTACGCGACGTGGTGGATCCGCCAGGCGATCACGCGCGCCATCGCCGACCAGGCGCGGACGATCCGCATCCCCGTGCACATGGTCGAGACGATCAACAAGCTCATCCGCGTCTCCCGCCAGCTTCTCCAGCAGCTCGGCCGCGAGCCGCTGCCCGAGGAGATCGCGAAGGAGATGGACATCAGCGTCGACCGCGTGCGCGAGATCATGAAGATCGCGCAGGAGCCCGTCTCGCTCGAGACGCCGATCGGCGAGGAGGAGGACTCCCACCTCGGCGACTTCATCGAGGACCAGGATGCGCCGGCACCGGCGGACGCCGCCTCGTTCATGCTGCTCAAGGAGCAGCTCGAGGAGGTGCTCGACACGCTGACGCCGCGCGAGGAGAAGGTGCTGCGCCTGCGCTTCGGCCTCGACGACGGCCGCGCGCGCACGCTCGAGGAAGTCGGGCAGAACTTCGGCGTGACGCGCGAGCGCATCCGTCAGATCGAGGCGAAGGCACTGCGGAAGCTCCGCCACCCGAGCCGCAGCCGCAAGCTCCGGGATTTCCTCGACTGAGAGAGAAAAAATCCTTGACAGACGGGGCGGTTTTCCCTATAATAATTTATGTTCTTGAGATTCCTCGATAGCTCAGCCGGTAGAGCACCTGACTGTTAATCAGGCTGTCACAGGTTCGAATCCTGTTCGGGGAGCCAGAAATGCCAGCTGTACAGCCCGCGCGGTTGTACGGCTTTTTGTTTTTTGTTTGGTTTTTGGTATGAGAGATGGGAGGGAGAGATGATGAAACTCGATGCAAGGCTTGCGGCGGTGGCGGCATTCGTGCCGAAGGGCAGCCGCGTGGCGGACGTCGGCACGGACCACGGCTACCTCGCGGCGGCGCTCGTCCGCGAGGGGCGCGTGCCCTTCGTCATCGCGAGCGACCTGCCCGAGGGTCCCTGTGAGGCGGCGCGCCGCACGGTGCGCGAGGCGGGGCTCTCGGATCGGATCGAGGTGCGCCGCGGCGACGGGCTCACGGTGCTCGCGCCCGGGGAGGTGGACACGGTCTGCCTCGCGGGTATGGGCGGCGTGCTCATGACGCAGCTCCTCGCGGCAGCGCCTGCCGTCGTCCAAACGCTCTCGGCGCTCGTGCTGCAGCCGATGACGGGCGAGGAGGAGCTGCGCCGCGACCTCTACGCGCACGCGTGGCATGTGGCGGATGAGACGCTCGTCGTCGCGGACGACCGCCTCTACACGGTCATCCTTGCACGACCCGGGGAGCGCCCGATGCCGGACGACGTGACGCTCGCCGTCGGCCCCGTGCTGCGGGATCGGAGGGACGAGCTGCTGCGCCATCACATCGAGAGTCAGCTCTTCCTCGTGCGCCGTGCGGCGGCAGGTATGGAGAGGAGCGCGCGCGCGAAGACGAGCGCGAAGTATCGGGCGGTCCAGCAGCGGATCGCGGCATTGGAGGAGATGCTCGTATGGTGACATGTCAGGACCTCATGGACCTCATGGAGGAGATCGCGCCGCGCCATCTCGCGGAGTCGTGGGACAACCCCGGTCTGCTCGTCGGCAGCCCGCGGGCGCGCGTCGCGCGCGTCCTCGTCTGCCTCGACGTGAGCGATGCGGTCATAGAGCAGGCGGCGGCGTGCGGGGCGCAGCTCATCATCGCGCACCATCCGCTGATCTTCCAGCCGCTCAAGGCGATCCGCACGGAGGAGCCCGCGGGCAGGCGCATCGCCGCGCTCCTCGCGCACGGCATCGCCGTCTTCGCGGCGCATACGAACCTCGACATCGCGGCGGGCGGCGTCAATGATGTGCTCGCGCACCTCGTCGGGCTCTCGCATCTCTCCGCCTTCGAGGTCACGGCGCAGGAGGAGGACGGCAGCGCATGGAGCCTCGGGCGCGTGGGGACGCTTCCCGCGCCGATGTCCATCGCGGATTTCGCTGCAAAGGTGCGCGCGGCACTCCCCGTCCCGCACCTGCGCTACGTCGATGCCGGACCGCGCCCCGTGCGCAAGGTGGCGCTCGTCTCCGGCAGCGGCGCGGAGTTCATCGACCGCGCCGCCGCGCTCGGCGTCGACGCCTACCTCACGGGCGACGTGAAATACCACGAGGCGCAGCATGCGGCGGAGCTCGGGCTGCACCTCATCGACGCCGGCCATTTCGGTACGGAGTTCCCCATCGCGGCGGCGCTCGCTGCGCGCCTGCGCGCGCTCTGCGCCGAGCGTCGCCTCGCCGTCGAGATCGTGGCGGACGAGGCGTCGCACGATATCTTCCAGTTCCTTTGACGGCAGGGACGCCCTGCACGCCTTGGGCGTCCAGCGCACTTGGCGCCGCGCCGGACGTTTCCCCTTCCTGAATGAGAAAGTGGTGGTTCCTATGGGTTCTCTGGCTCTGACGAGTCCTGTCTCGCGCCACGCCCTGCGCTACGCGCAGATCATCCTCGGCACGCTCCTCACGGCGCTCGGCTACAATCTCTTCCTGATCCCTGCGCATCTCCTGACGGGCGGCATCAGCGGCATCGCCATCGTGATCTACTACCTCACGGGCTTGCCCGTCGGCGCGCAGAACTTCGTCTACAACCTGCCGATCCTCTACCTCGCCTACCGCGTGTTCGGCAGGCACTACGCGTTCGACACGATCTTCGGCACCGTCGTGCTCTCGCTCCTGCTCGACTGCACGCATTTCGTCGTCGACTGGAACGTCTGCTCGAACATCGTATTGAATTCCGTCTTCGGCGGCGTGCTCACGGGCATCGGCTTCGGCATGGTGTTCCGCGTCAATGCGAACACGGGCGGCCTCGACGTCGTTGGCGCCGTCGTCAAGAAATACTACGCCATCGACATGGGCACCGCGATCTTCGCGCTGAACTTTCTCATCGTCGCGGGCTCGGCGTTCGTCTGCACGCTCGAGGAGATGCTCTTCACGTTCATCTCCATCTACGTGATCGCGGAGCTCACGAACCGCGTCGCCGCCGGCCTCAACCGCGAGAAGTCCATCCTCATCATCTCGGGCGAGGCGGAGAAGATCTGCACGGACATCATGGAGCACGTCCACCGCGGCGTCACCTACCTCGATGGTCGCGGCGGCCTCACGCAGGAGCCGCGCGGCATCCTCTTCGCCGTCGTGAGCCTCACGCAGGTCGGCCGCGTCAAGACCATCGTGCGCCATCACGACCCGCAGGCGTTCATGATCGTCTCCGACACGTCGGAGGTCTCGGGCAAGGGCTTCACGCTCGAGTGCGAGAGCTACGCAGACGCGAAGCGCAAGTGGGAGGAGCAGCAGGCGCGCCGCGAGGCGCGTGCCCATGGGGAAAACAGTTGACGCCTGGGACTATCCCCGATATAATAGGAACTATGTAAATCCGATGAACGAGAGCAGTAGGCGTGCGAGGGCGCAAGAGAGCCGGCGGGTGGTGCGAGCCGGTGCCTGAGGCGCTGAACTCACTCGGGAGGAGCGGCAGGGAAACCTGCCGACGCAGGCGGCGTTAGCGCATGAGAGGACCGGCGGCCGCCGCCGGTCAAGCAGGGTGGTACCGCGAGTTTTCGTCCCTGGATGCCGTATGGCGTCCGGGGGCTTTTGTTTTATGGGGAGGAAAAGTATGGATCGCTACAATCCACAGGAAATCGAGAAGAAATGGCAGAAAAAATGGGAAGAGGAGCAGGTCTACAAGACGGAGGCCGATCCCGCGCGCCCGAAATACTACGCGCTCGAGATGTTCCCGTATCCGTCGGGCAACCTCCACATGGGGCACGTGCGCAACTACTCCATCGGCGATGTCATGGCGCGCTACAAGACGATGGAGGGCTACAACGTGCTGCATCCGATGGGCTTCGACTCGTTCGGCATGCCCGCGGAGAACGCGGCCATCAAGCACGGCGTGAAGCCCGCGGACTGGACGTACAGCAACATCGAGAACATGGAGCGCCAGCAGAAGGAGATGGGCCTCTCCTACGACTGGGACCGCGAGGTCAAGACGTGCGACCCGTCGTACTACAAGTGGACGCAGTGGCTCTTCGAGCTCTTCTACAAGCGCGGCCTCGCTTACAAGAAAAAGGCGTCGGTCAACTGGTGCGATACCTGCGGTACGGTGCTCGCGAACGAGCAGGTCATCGACGGCAAGTGCTGGCGCTGCGACTCGCCCGTGGAGAAGAAGGACCTCTCGCAGTGGTTCCTGAAAATCACGGACTACGCCGATGTGCTGCTGAAGGACCTCGATAAGCTCAAGGGCTGGCCGGAGCGCGTCAAGACGATGCAGGAGAACTGGATCGGCCGCAGCGAGGGTCTCGAGTTCTCGCTCGACTGCCCGGCGCTCGGGGAGAAGATCGCCGCCTACACGACGCGCCCCGATACGGTCTACGGCATCACGTTCCTCGCGCTCGCGGCGGAGCATCCGCTCGTCGACGCCATCTGCGAGAAGAGCGGCAAGGCGGAGGAGATCCGCGCCTTCGTGAAGCGCGTGCGCAACACGAGCGAGATGGAGCGCACGTCGAGCGAGTCGGAGAAAGAGGGTATCAACACGGGTATCGTCTGTGTGAACCCCTTCAACGGCAAGGAAGTGCAGATCTGGATCACGAACTACGTGCTCGCGGACTACGGCACGGGCGCGGTCATCGGCGTG
>CACWQW010000039.1 GCA_902763085.1 Dongibacter bovis | reverse complement strand
GACGGCCGACTACATCATCGACCTCGGCCCCGAGGGCGGCAGCGGCGGCGGCACCATCGTCGCGACCGGCAGGCCGGAGGACATCGTGAAGGTTCCAGCGTCCTATACGGGAAAATTCCTCAAACCGCTGCTCGAGGAGGCAGCGCAGCAGGGGGAGAACGACGACCAGGATTGATCCTGACACAGGCAAGACAACCAGGGAACAGATTTGGCACAGAAATATAGAAAGGAAGCGTTCTTTATGAGGAAGAGTACGATGCGTATGGCGGGGCTCCTGGCAGTGGAGATGCTTTTTGCCACGGAGATGGCAAGCGCAGCGGCTCCAGTGGACGCAACAGATCATATTGCCGCACCAGGCGCAACGGCGGCTGCAACGCAGCAGGCACCTGCTGAGACGGAAACATCTGCTGAGGCGGGGGTATCCAAGCAGGCGCTGCCTCAGGAAAAAGAGCAGGCTGCACCGCAAGGAGAAGAGCATACCATCGATATCCAGTTAGATTACCTCGAAGGGCGTTTCTTCAAGAAGCGCAGCATCGATCTCTACAACCTTCACGTCTTTTGGCAAAATCGCACGGTGCATCACATCAAGACCTACTACGGTCTGACCGTCGAGCGTGCCGTCGGCTCTACGACGAAAGACGGCAGAAAATTCACAGGCAGCATCGACGGCACCGGCTCGCTGCTTCTCTACAATCACGCCCATCCCGCCGACGGACGCGCCTACGGCTTCCTCTGGCGCATCGGGCCACGCCTCACATATCACTATACGTCTCGCGATGCCGTCAGTCTCGCCTACATGTTCCACCACTCCTCGAACGGCATGAAGGATCATAACCCCGGTTACAACGGCGTTGGGTTCTCCCTGGGGTATATGCATCGGTTCTGAGGAAAAACAGCAAGCAAGTCAACGCGCTTTCTTGCATTTTTCGCGGTACTTTGCTAAACTAAAGACAACATCATAAGATTCCACTAGGGGAGCTTTTGCTGAGAGGCCTGTGGGCCGACCCTTGGAACCTGTCGGGGTAATACCTGCGTAGGGAAGTGGCACACGTTTGACGTCAGACGGGGGTTACCACCGTCTGGCGATTTTTGTTTCTAGGAGGCTTTTCCATGGCAACGCAAATGCAGCTGGCCCGCGAGGGCAAGGTCACGGACGCGATGAAGCGCGTGGCGGAGGAAGAACGCATCCCGGTGGAGACGATCCGGGAGCGTGTGGCGAGAGGCAGCATCGCCATCTGCGCGAATGTCAACCACGAAAAGCTCACGCCGCGCGGTGTGGGCGAGGGGCTCAGGACCAAGGTGAACGCGAACATCGGCACCTCGAGCACGTTCCCCGAGATCGAGCCGGAGCTCAAGAAGCTCGATGAGGCAGTGCGCTGCGGCGCGGATGCCGTCATGGATCTCTCGACGGGGAACAACATCGACCTCTCGCGCAAGCGCATCATCGAGCACTCGCCTATCATGGTCGGAACGGTGCCGCTCTATCAGGCGACCGTGCGCTCCATCAAGGAGCATGGCGCTGTCGTCGAGATGACGGACGATGACATTCTGAAGACGATCGAAGCGCAGGCGAAGGACGGTGCCGACTTCATGACGCTCCACTGCGGCGTCACGCGCGCCGCGATCGAGAACATGCGCCAGCAGGGTCGCGTCATGGACATCGTGAGCCGCGGCGGCTCCTTCATCGCGGGCTGGATGCTGCACAACGAGCAGGAGAACCCGCTCTACGAACATTACGATGACATCCTCGACATCTGTGAGAAATACGACGTGACCATCAGCCTCGGCGACGGCATGCGTCCTGGCTGCACCGCAGACGCGACGGACCGCGCGCAGCTCACGGAGCTCATCACGCTCGGAGGCCTCGTCGACCGCGCCTGGAAGCGCGGCGTGCAGGTCATGGTAGAGGGTCCCGGACATGTGCCGTACGACCAGATCGAGGCGAACATGAAACTCGAGAAACGCCTCTGCCGTAATGCTCCCTTCTACGTGCTCGGCCCGCTCGTGACGGATGTTGCGCCGGGCTACGACCACATCACGTCGGCGATCGGCGGCACGCTCGCGGCCGTTTCCGGCGCGGACTTCCTCTGCTACGTGACACCGGCGGAGCACCTGGCGCTGCCAGACATCGAGGACGTGCACACGGGCGTCATCACGGCGCGCATCGCGGCGCATGCCGCCGACCTCGTCAAGGGCGTGCCGGGCGCGCGGGAATGGGACCTCAAGATGGCCAAGGCGCGCAAGGAACTCGACTGGGAAGCCCAGCTCTCCCTCGCCATCGATCCGGAGCTCGCGCGGGCGAAGCGCGGCGCGCGCAACCCGCAGGAGGAAGGCGCCTGCTCGATGTGTGGCGATTACTGTGCCGTGGAGATCATCCACAAATATTTCGACAAGCGCGAATGCCCGTGCAATGACTAAGCTCGTCTCTGCTGGTGACAGGAAACGGTCGGATGGGAAAAGGTCAAATTGAAAAATAATTCCCGCGGATGAGAGGACTTTCCGATTCTATCGCGAATATTCTTAGTATAAAGAAAAAGGAACGCGCGGACGCGGGCGATGGAGCCTTGCGACGCGCATATGAGAATCACTGGCATCATGAGGAGGTTGTTACCATGGGAAAGATCAATAAGATTCTCGTCCCGGTCGATGGGTCGGTCAATGGCTGCAAGGCGACGGATGAGGCAATCTTCTTTGCCGAGAAATGCAAGGCGGATCTCGATTTCGTCTATGTGGCAAGCAATATCAACAAGGATATTCCGAGTCATATCGTCTTCGACCGTATCTGGGAGAAGCTGCCGGAGGACCTCAAGGCCTCGAAGCATGTGGAGACGGGCAACATCCCGAAGGCGATCCTGCGCGTCGCGGCGCAGGAGCACAGCGACATGATCATCATGGGCAGCCGCGGCCTCGGCCTGTTCAAGGGCGCGCTGATCGGCTCCGTGAGCCAGAAAGTGGTAGAGGAGTCTCCGATTCCGGTTATGGTCATCAAGTAACGAGACAGCAAAAGAGCGGGGGTCGGCACGTGAGTGCCGGCCCCCGCTTTCGCGTGGCGCGCTGTCGTTTGCTATTTCTCCTTGCTGCGCAGGTTCAGCCAGCGGGAGCGCTTGATCTTTTCCCGTTGCAAGGTGCGGTCGTGGTAGATGTCCTCGATGACGAGCTTGCAGATGACGATAAACGGGACGGCGAGAAACATGCCCGCGGGGCCGAGAAGCTCACCGCCGAGGATGATGCCGAGGATGATGGCGATGGGGTGGAGGTTGAGTGTCCTGCCGATGAGCGTCGGGTAGACGAGGTTGTGGTTCACCTGCGTGAGGATGAGGTAGAAGCCGATCGTCTGCAGTGCGAGGAACGGCGAGACGGTCGCCGTGAGGATCGTGCCGAACGCCGAGGCGACGGTCGGGCCGAGCACGGGGATGAACTCCGAGACGCCGGAGACGACGGCAAAGACGGAGGCGTACGGCAGCCCGCGCATTGTGAAATAGAGGAAGACGATGGTCGCCGTGATGCAGCAGATGATGAGCTGGCTCACGATGTAGGCGCGCAGGGACTTCAAGATTTCGTTGAAGAGATGCAGGACGCGGCTGTAGTCGCGCCGCGGGAAGCGGGAGGCGAGATACGTCTTGATGGTCTCGCCGTCCTTGAGCAGGTAGAACGTCACGAAGAGGATGATGACGAAGTCGATGGCCTTGCTGAAGAGCGAGATGAAGACGGCAAGCGAGCCCTTGAGCGCGTCGACGCTCGCGTCCTTGAGCTCGATCCAGAGACTATCGAGCTCGTCTTGCAGGATGGGGGAGTTTTTGAAGAGCGGCATTTCCTGTACCTTCCCGGAGATCTCGGGGAAATCCGTCACGAAGCGCGTGAACGTCGGCAGGATGGAGCTCGAGACGAGCGAGAGGAGTCCGAAGAGCACCAGGAGAAGCAGGAGCAGGGCAAGGCCGGCGGCGAGGCCGCGCGGCAGACGCTTCTCGAGCGATTCGACGAGGGGCGAGAGCAGGAGGTTCAGAAGGAGCGAGAGGAAGATGATGAAGGCGAACTGCGGCAGATACCAGAACGTCGAGAGCAGCAGGGTGAACGTCACGCCGAGCAGGATGGACGTGCGATAGGGGCGAAGGGACATGGCGAGGCTCCTTTCCAAGAAATTACGCCCATTATATCATAAACAGCGGCAGGCGGCAGGAAAATTCCGCCGCTTGCAGAATAGGGAATAAGGAAAACAGGGAAGGAGAGATGGACATGGTGATCGAGGCGGAGCTGCGCGGCGGCGTCATCTATGGCGATCAGGTGAACGGGGAGTACGTCTACATGCCGGCGAGCGAGGTCGGTGCTGTGCCGCCGCTTTGCGTTTATGAGACGCCCGCGGCGCGCGTCGACGTCGATATGAAGGAGGCGCTGCGCCTCATCCGGGTGCGCAGCCTCAAGCCCGCGCGTCATCCGCGGCTGGGGGAGAGCTCCTTTTAAGGGGGCGGCGCTGAGATCATCCCGTGCCGCTCAGAGCCTCGGCAATAGCCAGCCGAAGGCGTGTACGAAGAGCGAGCCGAAGCTGAAGCCCGCATCGATCTTCTCCGCCGTAAGGTCGACGGCGCCGACGGGCTGGCCGTCGTAGTTGAGCACGAGCCTGCCGACGACCGCGCCCTCCTTGAGCGGGGCATCGACGATCTTCGGCAGGTCGTACGTCACGGTGTAGCGCTTGGCATCCTCACCGCCGATGAGCGGGTAGTTCACATCTGAGACGGGATGCACGGCGACCGTCGCCTGCCTGCCGCCTCGTACCCAGACGGATTTCCGCAGGCGGTCCTTCGAGAGGCCGCGCTTGAGCTTCGTCTGGGCGAAGCCGTAGTCGAGTAGCTTGCGCGCATCCTGGAAGCGTGCCTCGGGCGACTCGGCATGCATGACGATCGCGATAAGCTCGAGGCCGCCGCGCCTTGCGGAGGCGGCGAGGCAGCCGCCCGCTGCGCTCGTCCAGCCCGTCTTGATGCCCGTCATGCCCGCATAGTGGCCGAGCAGCTCGTTCGTGTTCTTTTCGACGCGGACCTTGCCGCGGGGCAGTGCCCAGTGCACGGGGGCCTGCGCCGTCGCCACGATCTCGCGGAAGGCCTCCTGCTGCATGGCAAAGCGCGCGAGCACGGCCATGTCGCGCGCCGTCGAGTAGTGCTGGGGGTCCGTGAGGCCGTTCGGATTGGCGAAATGCGTATCGTGCATGCCGAGCGCCTGCGCCTCTTCGTTCATCTGCGCGACGAAGGCGGCGACGGAACCGGCGGAGGCCTCGGCAAGCGCGACGGCGGCGCCGTTGTCGGAGACGAGCATCATGCCGCGGATGAGCTCATCCGCGGGGAAGACATCGCCCGCGGACTCCTCGAGCGTCGCGTCTTCCGTCTGCGCGGCGCGCGGCGAGATGAGGATGTCCTGATGGCGGCCGAGCGTCCGCTGCGCGAGCAGGCAGGTCATCATCTTCGTCATGCTCGCGGGATAGCGTCGCGCGTCTGCGTCCTTCTCGTAGATGACGCGGCCCGTCGACGCCTCGATGAGGATAGCGGAGGACGCCGTGATCGACGGCAAGTCGTCCGCCTCCGCCGCGGTGGCGCGCGGGCATGGAAAAGCCTGCCACAAGATGAGCAGGCTGAAAAGGAAGATCTTCAGTACATGGGAAATGGATGGAAAGCTGTGCAAAGGAAAACCTCGTTTCGGGATCGTTCTTCGGCGATGCGGCTCAGAGCAGCATCTTGACGATGTCTTGACGGCTCACGATGCCGATGAGATGTCCCTCATCGTCGAGCACGGGCACGCGCTTGATGTGACGGTCGCGCATGAGCCGCGCCACGTCGCTCACATCATCGTACGCCTTGACGGTCACGACCTTCTTCGTCATGAGCTGCTCCGCCGTATTGGCGGCCATGCGCTCGAAGGTCTTCTTGTACTCCTTGAGGTCGCCGTAATAGATGATGGCGCCGAGGATGCAGAACTCCGCGGGCGGCTCCGGCAGGATCTCCTTGCTCATGAGGTCGCCCTCGCTGATGATGCCAACGAGCTTCCCCGATGTATCTACGACGGGGAGTCCGGAAATCTTGTGGCTCACGAGGATCTCCGCCACCTCGCGCACCGTCGTCTCCGGGCGCACCGTCAACACGTCTTTGGTCATGATTTCCTGAACCTGCATGGTAAACACCTCCACGTTTTTTTCTTTCTCCATTATACCGCGAAAATTGTTGTCCGACAATGCAAGCACTGGGGGTAAAGAGCGCTGGACAACGAAAGGAGTTTCGCGTGAAGGATCCAGAAAATCGCAGCGAAGACCTTGTAAATCAAGGAAAATGCTTTAGAATAGAAGAAAAGAATGGAATGAGGATCTAGGAGGGATCCGGTATGATCAAGAAGAGAAAGGGAAAACAGATCGCGATGGCTCTGTCCACCTGCGCCGTCCTGCTTTCTGGTTCATTTGCGTATGCGCCTATGCCTGTGGCGAACGCAAGCCTGTTCAGCGCGGGAGATGTGATCGGTGCTGTGATTGGCGGCGCCGCCTACTCGGTACAGCTCAATAAGCAGATCAAGTATTATAATAATACGGAGGAAGGTCGGCAGGCGCTTCTGCAGCAGATCAAGGATCAGTACGGCGTCAATGAAGACTACGCGCTCAATGCCCGGCTCGATGGCATCATGTCGAATCTTACAAGCGCGATTGCCTCTGTCGACCCTACCATTTACGACAAGCCGTATCTTTATTTCATCAACAATGAAAAGTCCTTCAACGCGTTCTGCACGCTCGGTCATGATATGAGCGTGAACACGGGACTCTTCGATGTGCTCACGAATGACGATGAGATTGCCGTCGTACTCGGTCACGAGATGGGGCACGGGCAGAAGGATCATCCTGCCGTCGGCGCGAAGCGTTCCATTGGCCCTGCGGTGCTTGCGGCAGCGACGGGCGGCTCGATCCTTGGCACGCTTGCGGCGAATGCTTGGAACAATCAAGGGATCACGAAGCCGCAGGAGAAGGAGGCGGACGCGCTCGCCTTCGAGTACATCACGCATTCCAACTATAATCCCGGCGCAACGGCTGCCATCTGGCAGCGCGTCATAGACAAAAGCAATGGCTCGAAGACGCCGGAGGTGCTTTATTGGGCGTATGGCGGCAGTGACCATCCCTCCGATACTTCCCGACGCGATACAGCCGCGAAAAAGCTCGAGGCGTACAGCGGGAACCATGTTGCTGTCGACAAGGATGAGGGCGTGGTAACGGTCAACAAGCAGGAATTCGTGAAGCCGGCAGCTGCGGGGGACATGTCGGCGAAGGAGCGTGCGTATTTCGTCATGGGGAATCTCGCGGCGGCGTATCACAATGGGCACAACAAGGAGGCTGCAACCGTGGACGGGCAGACGGTCAAGCTCGGCGCGCAGCCTATCATGACCTGTGTCGATGGCGATGAGTCGCCGGAGACACTTGCGGCGCGGCTGAATAAAATCAAATAGGAAATACGATGGATGGTTGCTCGAAGGAAGCGCTGATTTGAACGCAAGCCGGAGGTAAGATTTTGGATTGCGTGATGACGAGGTGCAATGAGGAGAGACGATGGTTCGAGAAATTGTTAGGGATACGGCGGTTCTTTCCCGGAGGGCGTTGCCTGTGACGCGCAGGGATCGCGCGGTGGCGGAGGATCTGCTCGATACGCTTCGGGCACATGCGGCGGACTGCGTCGGCATGGCGGCGAATATGATCGGGGCGGCGAAGCGCGTCATCGCCGTGCGGGCTGGACAATCGTATCTGCTGATGATGAATCCTGTCGTCACGGCGCGGTCGGCGGAGATGTATGAAACCGAGGAGGGCTGCCTTTCGCTCGTCGGCGTGCGCCCTGTTCGCCGCCATGTGTGGATCGAGGTCACGTATCGCGATCGGAGATTCAAGGAAAAAGCGCAGCGGTTCACAGGCTTCACGGCTCAGATTGTGCAGCATGAGATGGATCATCTGGAGGGGATCCTGATTTGATGGAAATGGAGAAGAAGCAGCGGGAGGCTGTACATAGCGCGCATCCCTGTGGCTGCGCGCATGAGCATGCACCGCTCACGCCGGAGGAGATGCGCCGCTTGCAGCGGCAGAAGCGGGCGCTCGAGGAGATGAAGGCAGGAACGATCCGCATGCAGGCGCTGCATGACAAGATCGATGCGGTGCTCGCACAGGTCACGCAGGAGAATATCGGGCTTTTGCTCACGCAGAAGAAGACGCTGCGACAGCTGAAAAAGGAGGCAGCCGCGCTCTTTTCCTGCGGTTTTGAGCACCCGATGCTGCAAGTGATGGAACAGGCGGAGCGCGAGTATATCGAGCGGATTGAGGAGATTCTGCATGAAGCGCAGCTCCTGAGTCGCGCGAAACGCGGCAACGTGACGCCGGAAGTTCTGCAGAATCTCGTCCGGGCGACGAAGCGGCAGTCTTCCTCGTGAGCTTGTTACAGAAAGCGCGTTGACGCCCTTGATATAATAAAAAGGAATTTTACGAGACAGCAGGGGGCGGATTATCATAGATTTTAAGGAGCTTGGCAAAGAGGACAAGCCGGTGCTTGACCGGTTTTTCCGTGCCAGATATTATGAGAACAGTCATCTGAACTTCACGAATTTCTTCATGTGGCGCACGCCGTACCACATCCGCTGGGCCGTGGAGGGGGATGTGCTCTACATGGTGAACGAATGGGAGGGGAAGCTCTCGGCGCTGCAGCCGTTCGGTCCGGAGGAGAAATGGCGCGAGGGTGTTGAGACGTTCCGCGCGTACTTCCGCGCGCAGGGACGCCCGCTCGCGTTCATGGGCCTCGAGAAGGACTTCGCGCAGTTCCTCCGCACGTATGAGGGCGCCTCGTTCGATGTGACGGACGACCGGGACAATGCAGACTACGTCTACCTCGCGGAGAAGCTCATCACGCTTTCAGGGCGCAAGCTGCACTCGAAGAAGAACCATCTCAATGCGTTCCACAAGCTCTACCCGCAGGCGGAGTACCTCCCCATCACGCAGGAGCTTATCCCCGCCTGCCGCAAGGAGCTCGAGAGCTGGTACAAGCTGCGCGCGGCAGAGCTCGACGAGGACCCCTTCATCGGTTACGAGCGTGCGGCCATCCATGAGATCTTCGATAATTACGAGGCGTTCGCGCTCAAGGGCGGCGTCATCCGCATCGACGGCCGCGTCGTCGCGTTCACGTTCGGCGAGCAGCTCAACAGCGATACGGCGGTCATCCATGTCGAGAAGGCGGACCCCAACGTGCGCGGCGCCTATCCTGCGATCAACCAGGGATTCGTCGAGCACGCCTGGTCCGACATGACGTACATTAACCGCGAGGAGGATATGGGCCTGCCGGGGCTGCGCAAGGCGAAGGAGTCCTACAAGCCGGTCAAGATGATTGAGAAATTCAATGCGGTACTCAAAGGAGAATAAAGAAACGAATGCGCATCCTGATTGCAAATGACGACGGAATCGAATCCGATGGCCTCCGGGCGCTCGCCGCTGCCTGTGCGCAGCGCCATGAGGTCTACATCGCGGCGCCCTGGTATGAACAGAGCGGCATGGCGCATGCCCTGAGCGTCCGCCGCCCCATCGAGGTGGAGGAGATGCCCGGTGTCGCGCTCGAGCTCGGCGCGATGGCAGCCTGGCGCATCGGCGGCACGCCGACGGACTGCGTCAAGCTGTTCCTCGAGGCGCTCATGGACGAAAACCGCCCGATCGACCTCGTGCTCTCGGGCATCAACCGCGGCTCGAATCTTGCGACGGATGTGCTCTATTCCGGGACGGTCGGCGCGGCGATGGAGGGATTCCTCCACGATATTTCCGCCGTGGCGCTCTCACTAGACATCGAGGCGTCGTACTCCTACGAGCGCGCGGCGGCGCTCGCCGTGCCGTTCCTCGAGGGCGTGCTGGCGGAGCAGGCGGCGGGGGAGCCGGTGTTCCTCAACGTGAATTTCCCGCAGGAGCTCAAGGCGGCGGAGTTTCAGGTGAGCCGCCTCGGCCGCCGCGACTACGAGAACGCGTTCAAGCAGACGGTGCACCCGGACGGGCGCATTTTCTATACGGTTGCGGGCGAGATCAAGGACTCCGACGACGGCCCGCACACGGACCTCTACACGGTCGCGCAGGGCGGGATCTCCGTGACGCCGCTGCATGTGGATCTCACGGATTACGCCGCGCTCGAGGACGGGTTGAAAAAGTGAGGGACTTGATGGTAAAATGGAGCCATGATTGCATTTGAGGAGGTTATCGTTCATGGATTCTATGATTCGTGATATCAAGCTGGCTCCGTCGGGGCACGATAAAATCGCGTGGGTGAAGAACTTCATGCCGGTGATGCGCGCCGTCGATGAGGAGTTCTCCAGGACGAAGCCGTTCGCGGGCATCCGCATGGTCATCACGCTGCATCTCGAGGCGAAGACGGCGTACATGGCAGAGGTGTTCCAGCACGCGGGCGCGGAGGTCGCCATCACGGGCAGCAATCCCCTCTCGACGCAGGACGATGTGGCGGCGGCGCTCGTCGAGGACGGCATCAAGGTCTTCGCTTGGCACGGCTGCACGGACGAGGAGTATTTCACGTTCATCAACCGCGCGCTCGATACGAAGCCGATGCTGCTCATCGATGACGGCGGCGACCTCGTCCACACGCTGCACACCTCGCGCCGCGAGCTGCTGCCGGGCGTCTACGGCGGCTCGGAGGAGACGACGACGGGCGTGCATCGCCTGCACGGCCTCGCGAAGGAGGGCAAGCTCGCGTTCCCGATGATCGCGGCGAACGACGCGTATTGCAAATACCTCTTCGATAACCGCTACGGCACGGGCCAGTCGACGTGGGAAGGCATCATGCGCGCGACGAATCTCGTCATCGCGGGCAAGAACGTTGTCATCGCGGGCTACGGCTGGTGCGGCAAGGGCGGCGCCATGCGCGCGCGCGGCCTCGGCGCCAACGTCATCATCACCGAGGTGGATCCCATCAAGGCCATCGAGGCGGTCTTCGACGGTTTCCGCGTCATGCCGATGGATGAGGCGGCGAAGATCGGCGATATCTTCCTGACGCTCACCGGCGATAAGGACATCATCCGCAAGCGTCATTTCGAGAGCATGAAGGACGGCGCGATGATGGCGAATGCCGGCCATTTCGACTGCGAGATCAACATCCCCGAGCTCGCGGCGCTCTCGCGCTCCCGCCGCACGGTGAAGCCGAACATCGAGGAGTTCGTGCAGGCGGACGGGCGCAAGCTCTACCTGCTCGCCGAGGGACGCCTCGTCAACCTCGCCGCGGGCGATGGCCATCCGGCGGAGATCATGGACCTCTCGTTCGGCGTGCAGTTCTTCTCGGCGCTGCATCTGCTGCAGCACCACGCGGAGCTGAAGAACGAGGTGTACCTGATGCCGGAGGAGATCAACACGAAGCTCGCCAACATCAAGCTCGCCGCGCTCGGCGTCAAGATCGACGAGCTCACGCCGGAGCAGCGTCGCTATCTGAATCTGGAATAACGTCTTGGTTTATTGCAAGGGCGGTGCACGGTACCCATGAAGTGGGCGTCTGTGCATGTCGTCCCATATGAGGAAATGCTGCGAGGAGGATTCCGTCGCGGCATTTTCTTGCCTATGCAGCAAGGGGGAAATGACTGTGAAGACACTCATCAAGGACGCCTCGGTGGTCCGTCCTGACGGCAAGGTGGAGCAGGCGTCGATTGCCATTGACGGCACGCGCATCGCCTCCATCGGCGCGGCGCCGGCAGGGGTTGCCGCGGATAAGACCATCGATGGCAAGGATATGCTGGCGGTGCCGGGATTCGTCAATGCCCACACGCACGCGTCAATGACGCTCCTGCGCAGCTACGCGGACGACATGGAGCTCATGGAATGGCTCAACCAGCACATCTGGCCCGTCGAGGCGAAGATGACGTCGGACGATATCTACTGGGGGGCGGCGCTCGCCGCCGTGGAGATGATCAAGTCCGGCACGACGACGTTCGCCGACATGTACGGGCCCTTCATGGAGCGCGTGGCGGACGTCACGGCGCAGGCGGGTCTGCGCGGCGTCCTCTCACGCGGCATCATCGGCGTCGCGCCGGACGGTGAGAAGAAGATCGAGGAGAATGTCGCGCTCTACCAGGACTACCATGGCGCCGCGGACGGCAGGATCACGGTCATGTTCGGCCCGCACGCGCCCTATACGTGCCCGCCGGACTTCCTGAAGAAGGTCGCACGGGCCGCGCAGGGACTCGGCGCTGAGGTGCACATCCACATGAGTGAGACGCGCACGGAGATCGAGCAGATCGAGAAGCAGTACGGCAAGCGCCCGTTTGCCTACGTGGAGGAGACGGGCCTCTTCGAGAGCGGCACGCTCGCTGCGCACTGCGTGCACCTCGACGATGAGGACATCGCCATCATGAAGAAGCATCACATCCGCGTCGCGCACAACCCGGGCAGCAACATGAAGCTCGCGAGCGGCACGGCACCCGTGCCGCGCCTGCTGTCAGAAGGCCTCTGCGTCGGCCTCGGCACGGATGGCGCCTCGTCGAACAACAACCTCGACATGTTGCAGGAGATCCAGCTCGCTGCGCTGCTCCACAAGGTCACGAGCTACGACCCGCTCGCCGTCCCCGCGTTCGAGGCGCTCAAGATGGGAACGGAATACGGCGCACGCGCCGTCGGTCTCAAGGACGTCGGCCGTCTTGAGCCCGGGGCGAAGGCGGATATCACGCTCGTCTCCATGAAGGGGGCGGCCTGGTGCCCGCGCTTTAACGAGGTATCGCTGCTCGTCTACTCCGGCAGTGCCGCGGACGTCGATACCGTCCTCTGCGACGGCAAAGTGCTCATGGAGCACCGTCAGCTCACGACGCTCGACGAGGAGAAGATCCTTTTCGAGGCCGGGCACTGCGCCGCCCGCCTGGCGCAGTGACGCGTGTGCTCCCGGCAGAGGCATCCGGTGAAAATCTTTCCTATGAGGTGATCCCTTGACGAAGAAAACTCCCGCGAAGAAGGCCGCTGGCCGCGGGAAAAAAGCCGCGCGGCTGGCGGCGCGACAGAAGGCACCCGCTGCGCCCGGCCGTCGCTACGAGCTCATCGGCCTGCTCTTTGTCGCGGCGGGGCTTATTTCCGCCTGCGGGCTCGCGGGGCTCAACGTCGGCTTCGTGGGGCTGACGTTTGCCAAGTGTCTGCACTATCTCTTTGGCGTGGGGGCGGCGCTCGTCGTGCTGCTCATCCTGCTCATCGGCTGGCAGTACATGACGAAGCACCGCGGCATCCACTACACGCTGCGCTTCTTCGGGCTCACGGCGCTCTTCGCGCTCGCGCTCGCCACCTACCATCATTTCTTAACGGCGCCCGGTGCGGAGATCCTGCCGGAGAGCCTGCCGCACGGCGGCGGCCTCATCGGCGGCGGCCTGCTGCTCCTCATCCGCAAGTTCTTTGGTATCGACGGCGGCATCATCGTCATCGGCGTTGGTCTCGTCGGCTCCGTGCTACTCTCGACGACCTGGTCGCTCGCCTCCGGTCTGCTCAAGACAGAGGAGACGGCGAAGAAGGGCGCACAGGCGGCGGGCAAGGCCGTGGCCGTCACGTACGACAAAGTCACCGAGGTCGGCGGCCACGCCGGTGAGCAAGTCCTCGAGAAGGTCTGCGCCAAGGCGCAGTCGTTCTACAATCAGGCGGCGGATACGATGTTCTCCGAGCCGCCGTCAGCGGCAGAGTCGGCAGAGGAACCGGCGGTCGAGGCGCGTCCCGCACCGCCGGAACCGGAGCCGACGCCACAGGTACCCGCCTCGGCGCTGACTCCGTCCGCGCCGGAGGACGTCGCTGACATCTCACCTGCGCCGGAGCCGCCGCGCTTCACGATCGACTACGGTGCGCGCGGCGCGACAGAGGAACCAGAGGCAATCGAGGACGCGGAAGAAGCGGAGGAAGCGCGCGCAGGGCTCGCTGCGCTCGCAGCGGCAGGCGTCGCCGGGGCGGCAGCGGCTACGGAGGCACTGCCGGCTGCCGCAGGGGCGGCGACCGCCGCGACCGCGGGGAGTACCGCGCACCTAAAGGAAGCGCCGGCCTACAGCACGCTGTCACAGCCCGGCAGCATGACCGCGCATTTCCCCGGAGAGGACACGCCGGAGCATCCGCCCGCTGCGCCCTGCCGAAGGTCACGGACATCCTCACGAAGAACGTGAAGAAGAAGAGCGTGGCGCTCGAGATGGAGATCGAGGACAACGCGCGCACGCTCGCGAAGACACTGCACGACTTCCACGTCGATGCGAAGATCATCAACGCGTGCCACGGTCCCGCCGTCACGCGCTACGAGCTCGAGCCCGCGCCCGGCGTCAAGGTCAGCAAGATCACGAACCTCTCAGAGGATCTCGCGCTCTCGCTCGCGGCGTTTTCCGTGCGCATCGAGCCGATTCCCGGCAAGGCCGCCATCGGCATCGAGGTGCCGAACAAGGAGCTCGAGGGCGTCCGGCTGCGCGAGGTGCTGGAAAGCGATCGCTTCGCCAAGGCGAAATCGAAGCTCACGGTCGGCCTCGGCATGGACATCGGCGGGCAGGCCATCTTCGCCGACCTCGCGAAGATGCCGCATCTGCTCGTCGCCGGCGCGACGGGCTCAGGCAAATCCGTCTGCATCAACACGCTCATCACGAGCATCCTCTTCAAGGCGAAGCCCGACGAGGTGAAGTTCATCCTCATCGACCCGAAGATGGTCGAGCTCTCGAACTACAACGGCATCCCGCATCTCATGGTGCCCGTCGTGACCGAGGCGAAAAAGGCAGCCTCGGTGCTCAACTGGGCGGTGCAGGAGATGGAGAAGCGCTACGCGAAGTTCGCGGAGCACAACGTGCGCAACATGCAGACGTACAACGAACATTTCCCCGATGCGACGATGCCTGCCATCGTCATCATCATCGACGAGCTCGCCGACCTCATGATGGTCGCGCCGCACGATGTTGAGGATGCCATCTGCCGCCTCGCGCAGAAAGCGCGCGCGGCGGGTATCCACATGGTGCTCGCGACGCAGCGCCCGTCCGTCGACGTCATCACGGGCATCATCAAGGCGAACATTCCCTCGCGCATTTCGTTCGCTGTCTCGAGCCAGATCGACTCGCGCACGATCCTCGATGCGAGCGGCGCGGAGAAGCTGCTCGGCAAGGGCGATATGCTGTTCTACCCGGTCGGTGCGGCGAAGCCGCGCCGCGTGCAGGGCGCCTTCATCAGCGACGAGGAGGTCGAGAAGCTCCTCGACTTCATCCGCGCGCAGGGACAGGAGGCGGAGACGAACGAGGAGATCGTCGCCTTCACGGAAAACGCGATGAAGGAGGAAGAGGAGAGCAAGGGCGGCCATAAGAAGCCGAAGATTGACGAGCTCCTCGGCGAGGCGGTGAACTGCGTGATGTCGACGGGCATCGCCTCGTCCAGCGGCATCCAGCGTCGCTTCAGCATCGGCTACACGCGTGCGGCGCGCCTCATCGACACGATGGCAGAGCTCGGCATCGTCGGTCCGAGCCAGGGCAGCAAGCCACGCGAGATCCTCATGAGCGCCGATGAAGCACGGCAGGCCGTCGAGCAAGCCGTCGCGGACGCCTGAGGACGTGGCATAAAAGAGAAAATGGAAACAGCGATCCCCCGGACATCCGACTGCAGGTCGGAGATCCGGGGGATCTTGCGTTACAGGCAAAGGAAGCGGAGCACGTCACTCGATGAGGTCGGCGTGCGCGTTGATGATCTCGCCCATGAGCATCTTACCGATGATGTCGGGGTGGAGCCCGTCAATCGAGAGCGCAGGGTCGAGGAACATCTGCCGACTGTCGTAGAAGTACGGCTCGAGGTCGATGTAGTACGGCTGCGCCTTGATGTAGCCGTTGATGTGGTTGAGCTTGTCATGCCAATGCGCATCCGTCTCCGTATGGAACGCGAAGCGGATGTTCTCGGGATGGATGGGCATGAGCGTGAGGAAGATGGGGCGGATGCCGTTCTTCTCGCAGAGCGCCTTGATGCGCGCGAGGTCCTTGATGACGTCGTCCGCCGTGATGCCCGGATCGCGCAGGCTGTTCGAGCCCGTGAGGATGATGAGGTTCTCCGGGTGCAGAGGCAGGACGTCCTGCTCGAACCGCGCGAGCGTCGTGCGGCTCGTGTCGCCGCTGCGCCCGAGGTTCACCGCGGGGAAATCGAGGTACGTCGCGTAGCTGTACTCGAGCGCGGATGGCGGGTAGGAGATCGCGCCGCCGCCGTGCGTGATGCTGTCGCCGAAAAGTGCGACGCGGACATGGTCCCGCTCGGGAACGACGAAATGCGCCGTTGAAGAGTAGTGGCCGATGGTCTTGCCGTCTGGGCCGAGCGCACGCACGCGCCAGTAGTAGTCGCCCGCGTAGGGGCGCGCGTACTCGTCGTAGCAGTTCGCAGCGCTCTGCACCTCGCGGTACCAGGCGCGGTGCGGCGACGGCGTCTGGTCGTGCTCCTCCGCGGGCGGCTCTGTGAGGAGCTCGACCTCGTAGTGCGTGATGCCGTGCAGCGGAATCCAGCTGTAGACGGGGTAGAGCGGCATGGAGAACCCGGGCATGCGGTCGTATTCGTTGAGCAGGGGGGCGTCGGGTGGCGTCAGCGTCCAGTCGACGGTCATCGGTTCCGCCTTGGAGAACGTGCCGATCGGCTCGAGATGGAGTCCGAGCGCGCGCACGCGCCAGTAGAGCTGCGTGTACTGCGTGTACTTGTGCAGGTCCGCCTGCCAGCCGTTCGTGTAGATCTCGTGCGTGCTTTCGAGGTGCCCGTTGGCAGAGGGGGCCGTGCCGCCCTCAACCTGCGGCGGCTCTGTGAGGAGCTCGACTTCGTAGCAGACGGCGCCGGGTACCGTGTGCCAGAGCAGGAACGGCATGGAGCTCGCGGGCGCGCTCGGCGTATAGTGCGAGATGACGGCAGGTACGGGCGGCTCCTGGTAGTGGGGGTTCGCGATGGGCGCGGACGGCGCTGCGAGCGCGCCGAAGAGCCCGACCGGTGTGACGCGGTAGTACATGGGGATGGCGCCCGTCGGCACCTCGCAGTCATTCTCGAGCGTACGCTGCTGTGCGAGCCGGTGGTACGCCGGCTCGCCCTCGACGCGCCCCGTCGTCTGGCTGTACGTCTCCACGCGATAATAGCAGGGATAGGGGAATTTCTCCCACGTGAGGCGCAGGTGCCCCGCGTCGTCCTCCTGGAAGGAGACTGCGAGCGGCTGGTCGTGCCACGCGAAGACAGCGCTTCTCTCGATCGCGAAGATGCTCATGAGGCAGAGCCCGAGGATGAGGCAAAGGAAGATGATGAACTTTTTCAACGCTTTCGGCTCCTGGAATTCTTGTGATATAATCTAGTATAGCATAAATCCATCGCTTTGAGGGGGGATTTCCACATGGAAAAAGGGACGGCGGCACCGGAGGAAAAAGAGGCGCCCGCATGCGGCCTCGTCCTCGTGCATACGGGAGACGGCAAGGGCAAGACGACGGCAGCGCTCGGGCTCGCGCTGCGCGCCTGGGGCGACGGGCTGCGCGTGCTCGTGCTGCAATTCATCAAGCATGGCGGCGACTACGGAGAGCGCCGCGCGCTCGCCGCGCTCGCGGCGGTGGATGGGCGCATGGAACTGCGCGCCTGCGGCCGGGGCTTTACCACGCGCGGCAGCCTGCCGCCGGAGGAGCATCGCCGGGCGGCGGAGGCGGCGCTCGCGGAGGCGCGCGCCGCCATCACGGGCGGCGGCTACGACCTCATCGTGCTCGACGAGATCAACTATGCCGTGAAGTTCGGCCTGCTGCGCGTCGCGGATGTCCTCTCGCTGCTCGACGTGCGGCCGCCGTCGCTGCACCTCGTGCTCACGGGACGCGACGCGGCGCCCGCGCTCCTCGCGCGCGCGGACCTCGTGACGGAGATGCGCCTCGTGAAGCATCCGTACCAGCGCGGCATCAAGGCGCAGCGCGGCATCGAGTTCTGACGTCATCCCTGCGAGTGCTCCCTGCCATCGTAGCGAAACGATGTACAAACGTCCACTTTTCAGTGCGGTACGCCCCGTGTAAACGCTACCTGTCCGCAGAAACGCCTCTTTTCGACTTGCGTTCTTGTGCGTTCCATAGTAAAATTGTAAATCAGTAACACCGTTGCAGCCGCTCTCATCAGGGCTGCATGTGGATAGTGAGGAGAGTTGTTTATGAGAAGCGATATTGTCAAGAAAGGCGCCACGCGCTGTGCGCATCGTTCTTTGTTCCACGCGAACGGCTACGGGGAGGAAGACCTAAGGAAGCCGCTCATCGGCATCTGCAATTCCTTCAATGAGATCATCCCGGGGCACATCCACTTGCGCGAGATCGCGGAGGCGGCGAAGCTCGGCGTGGCGGCGGCGGGCGGCACGCCGCTGGAGTTCCCGGCCATCGGCGTCTGCGACGGCATCGCGATGGGGCACACGGGCATGAAGTACTCGCTCGCGAGCCGCGAACTCATCGCGGATTCCATCGAGGCGGTCACGATGGCTTCCGGCTTTGATGCGCTCGTGCTCATCCCGAACTGCGATAAGGTCGTGCCGGGGATGCTCATGGCGGCGGCGCGCCTCAATATCCCGGCGGTCGTCGTCTCCGGTGGTCCGATGCTGCCCGGCCGTTTCCACGGCAGGGACGTGAGCGTGAGTCAGGCGTTCGAGGCAGCCGGCAAGTACGCGGCGGGTGACATGACGGATGCGGAGATGCACGAGCTCGAGGCGAAGTGCTGCCCGGGCTGCGGCTCCTGCGCTGGCCTCTTCACGGCGAATACGATGAACTCCCTGACGGAAGTGCTCGGCATGGGCCTGCCGGGCAACGGCACGATCCCCGCGGCCTACACGGGCGCGCGCCGCCTGCTTGCGAAGCGCGCGGGCGCCGTCGTCATGGACCTCCTCAAGAAGGACATCAAGCCGCGCGACATCCTCACGCGCGAGGCGTTCGAGAACGCGATCACCGTCGATATGGGCATCGGCGGTTCGTCGAACACGGTCCTGCACCTGACTGCCATCGCGCATGAGGCGGGCATCGACCTGCCCGCGCCGCTCTTTGACGAGATTTCGCGCCGCACGCCGTACATCACGAAGCTCAGCCCGTCCGGCAAGCATCACATGGTCGACCTCGACGAGGCGGGCGGCATCCCCGCCGTCATGCACGAGCTCGCGACGAAGAACCTCATCCATCTCGACGCGCTCACGGTGACGGGCACGGTCGGCGACCGCATCAAGGATGCCGAGGTGCTCGACCGCAACGTCATCCACAGCGTCAGGCAACCTCGCGCCGGACTACGCCGTCGTCAAGGCGTCGGCCGTGGCGGATGACATGCTCACCTACGAGGGCAAGGCGAAATGCTACAACTCCGAGACGGAGGCCTGCGATGCTATCATGGCTGGCGACATCCATGACGGTGATGTCGTTGTCATCCGTTACGAGGGACCGAAAGGCGGCCCGGGCATGCAGGAGATGCTCAATCCGACGGCTGTTATCACAGGCCGCGGGCTGAAGGTCGGCCTCATCACGGACGGCCGTTTCAGCGGCGCGAGCCAGGGCGCGTGCGTCGGCCACATCTCGCCGGAGGCGATGGAGGGCGGCCCGATTGCGCTCATCGAGGACGGCGATGTCATCGTCATCGACATCCCGAACCGCCGCCTTGAGCTCAAGGTCAGCGACGAGGAACTCGCGAAGCGCAAGGCGAACTGGCACCAGCCGGAGCCGAAGATCAAGACCGGCTACCTCTCCCGCTATGCGAAGCTCACGACATCCGCGAGCACGGGCGCGGTGCTGAAGGCGTAATCAGTGGTTCCCTAGAGCAACTCAGCGAAAGAAAAGCTGCCGCATGAGGCGTATCTCTTGCGGCAGCTTTTTCGTGTCAGGGCGAGACGCGATACGCGCGAAGCAGACGTGCGCGCAGCTGGCTTTCTGCAGGTTTGCGGAGGAAATTGACCTTCCAGAGAAATCTTGCTATGATGGGGGCGTCGGCGTCGCAGCTGCGAATCTTCTGTGGCGTGACTCGGACTTAGAGGATGAGAGAGGATACCAGCGATGACAAGACGTGAATTCATTGTGGCTGGGCTGGGATTGCTCGGCACGGCGGCAGCAGGTGGCGCGTATGCGTACGTTCACCTGCCGAAGTTCGGCAATCTACCGACGGGCGAACGCCTCAGGCGCATGCAGGCCTCGCCGCACTACCATGGCGACCATTTTGAGAACCTCGTGCCCGTATCAGTTATGTCGGAGGAGGAAGGGGAGCACGAGAACCGCCTCGTCGCCACGTGGAAATTTTTGTTCGGCGATAAGACGGGGCTCGTGCCCGATGGTCCGCTGCCGACGCAGAAGACAGACCTTTCGGCGCTGTCGCGCGAGCGGGATGCCGTCGTCTGGCTCGGACACTCAAGCTTCTTCGTGCAGCTCGGCGGCTATCGTATCCTCATCGATCCCGTCTTCAGCAGCTATGCCTCGCCGCTCTGGTGCATCAATCGCGCGTTCGCGGGCTCGAACGTCTACACGGCGGACGACTTCCCCGCGATCGACGTGCTCGCGCTGAGCCATGACCACTGGGACCACCTCGACTATTCGACGGTGATGGCGCTCAAGCCCAAAGTCCGTCAGGTCGTCTGCCCGCTCGGCGTCGGTGCCTACTTCGAGCAGTGGGGCTACCCGGCAGAGAGCATCCACGAGGAAGACTGGGGGGCGGAGATCAAGCTCGAAGAGACGCTCTCCGTCCACATCCTGCCCTCGCAGCATTTCTCGGGGCGCTTCCTCAAGCAGAATATGACGCTCTGGTGCGGCATGGCGTTCCTCACGCCGAAGCGCAGTCTCTACTACACGGGAGATGGCGGCTACGGCGCGCATTTCCAAGACATCGGCAGGACGTTCGGCGGCTTCGACTGCGTGCTCGCCGAGAACGGACAGTACAACCTCGCCTGGCATGCGATCCACATGCTGCCGGAGGAAACAGCACAGGCCTGCGATGACGTTGGTGCGCGGCTCGTCATCCCCGCGCACAACAGCAAGTTCGCCCTGGCGCGCCATCCGTGGCAGGAGCCGATGGTGCGCCTCGAGAAGGCGAGCTGCGGGCGCTCCTATCGGCTCCTGACGCCTAAGATCGGCGCGCTCATCGACCTCGCTTCCCCCGCGGACACCTCCGATTGGTGGAGGGGGTAGGACAGGCAATCACTTCGCGGGCACGGCTCGATCATCACGGCGAAATCGATGAGCCCGTGGGCGAGCTTTTCCTCGACGGCGTCGGCTGCGTCACATGCAGCACGTTGGCGGTCTCGGTCATGTTCTGCTCTCGCGCCACGGCCAGGAAATACGAAAGGGTACGACGTTCCATGAGGATACGCCTCTCTTCCTTTTTACGTCTCTGTCTCCATTCTACAAGGCAGGGGCGTTTTTTAGAACCGATATTATACGAAAAATGTATTTTAATCGCTAAAACATAAGCATTTCACATTTTACACCGCGCTTGCTATGATAGAACCATCAAGAGAGGGAAGGAGGGAAAGCGATGCATGAGGAACTCCTTGATGCTGGTTGCTCCCCCGCCTGTCAGGCAGAGTACGATGCCCTGCCTGACGACGCGGCGCGCCTCTGCTACCTGAAGCGGCACAGGCGTCGTCTGGTCGATGACCTGCACCGGCAGCAGGAAAAGCTTTCCTGCCTCGATTACATGATTTTTGAACTCGAACAGCGAGGGAAAGGACGGGACATCGTATGACACTTGAAGAGATCAAGCAGGCAAGTCCCTTCGCCATCGGCGGGGAGAATGTCAGCTATGCGCAGTACTTCGATGGGATAAGTTATCTGAACATGCTTTCGCTCGAGCAGGTCGCCGTCGGGAATGTGACGTTCTCGCCGGGGTGCTGCAACCACTGGCACATCCACCACGCGAAGTCGGGCGGCGGGCAGATGCTCCTCGTCACCGCTGGCCGTGGCTGGTACCAGGAATGGGGCAAGCCCGCGCGCGAGCTCAGGCCCGGCGATGTCGTCCACATCCCACCGGAGGTCAAGCATTGGCACGGCGCTGCGAAGGACAGCGCCTTCCAGCATCTCGCCATCGAGGTGCCGGGCGAGGAGACGAGCAATGAATGGTGCGAGGCCGTCAATCCGGAAGCGTACGACGCGTTGCCGTGAGTCGCAAGGTGTGAGGTGTCAGGTATGAAGAGAAACGCTAAGAAGAAATTCGTGGCAGCCCTGCTCACAGGGATCATGCTCATCGGCAGTGGATTTTCGATGAAAGAGGCAAGTGCAATGGAACAGCAGAATGAGAATGGAACGCAGAAAAAGGCCGTGAAGGTCGTGCAGACAGCAGGCCGCGATCAGCTCGGGGACTTCGCGCCGGACTTCGCGCGCTACAACGATGATGTCCTCTTCGGTGAGGTCTGGAGCAAGAACGATGTGCTCTCGCTGCACGACCGCAGCATCGTGACGGTCTCCGCGCTCGTCGCGCAGGGCCTCACGGACAGCTCGCTCAAGTATCACATCGGCGAGGCGAAGAAGAACGGCGTGACGAAGGCGGAGATGGTCGAGGTCATCACGCAGCTCGGCTTCTACAGCGGCTGGCCGAAGGCGTGGGCGGCGTTCCGCTACGCCAAGGAGATCTACGCGGAGTAACGCGCAGCAAGGAGAAGGAAGCGGGAGGATGCCATGAACCGCAGGGAATTTTTGAAGGTCACCGGCATGGGCAGGGGACCATCGAGGACTTGAAGCGCGTCTGCCCTGAGGCCGACTGGCAGTCGGAACTGTACGTTCGTTGCTTGCGTTCGTATGATGTATCTGTGAACAAATGAGGAATGACGTGTCAGCACTTCGCTGATGGAAGGGAAAGGGAGCGAAACGTATGAAAGTCAAGAAGATCCTGGCGCTCGTCATGGGTGCCCTCCTCGCCGTGATGGCGGCAGGCTGCGGAGCCGATGAGTCTTCCGGCGCGGCGGCATCGTCCGGGAAGGAAGCGTCGAGCACTGCCTCCTCGTCGGAAAAGCCGCAGGCGTCGGGCAAGAAAGCGCTCGTCGTCTATTACTCGGATACGGGCAGGACGGAACAGGTCGCGAAAGACCTCGCGAAGGCCAAGGATGCCGACCTCATGAAGATTGAGCCGGCGCAGAAGTACACGAAGGACGACCTCGATTACAACAATCCGGACAGCCGCGTCAGCAAGGAACACGATGATGATACCCTGCGCGACAAGATCACGCTGAAGAAGACGATGCCGGACAACTGGGCGGAGTATGAGACGGTCTATATCGGCTATCCAATCTGGTGGGGCATCGCCGCTTGGCCGATGAATGCCTTCGTCAAGGGCAACGACTTCACGGGCAAGCACGTCGTGACGTTCGCCACGGCCGCAAGCTCGCCGCTCGGCAGCAGCGGACAGCTGCTCAAGGAGATGGCAGGGAGTAAAGGCGACTGGGAAGACGGCACCTGCTTCACGGGCAGGATTGACGATGCCAAGGTCGCTGAGTGGGCGAAGTCGCTAAAATAAGGAACGGATCAGAGCGTTTGCAGCCAGGAGCAGGAAGCGTCGAAGCGACGTGGGTTCCTGCTTTTGGCGTTTCCCATGCCCTTCTCTGAACGTCCGTTGTTGGCGTGGACGGCGGGAGAAGGGGGGAGCCGATGAAAGGAGAGGCGGAAATCCGATGAAGAAGGTATTGATTGTCTATTACACTTGGAGCAATGGCAACACGGAGAAGATTGCTGGTGAACTTCAACGCGCGACGAGGGCAGATCTCGAACAGATTTCTATGGTACATCCTTATATGGGAAGCTATGAGGAGGTCGTGGCACAGGGGAAGCGAGAGGTGGAGAGCGGTTTTCTGCCAGAAATCCAGCCGCTCGCGCATGATCTTTCCCAGTATGAGGTGGTTGCTGTGGGGACCCCGACCTGGTGGTATACGATGGCACCGGCGGTCAAAAGTTTTTTCCATGACCATGACCTCAGCGGCAAGGAGGTCATCTTCTTCCAGACGCATGGCGGCTGGCCAGGTCATACGCTCAAAGATATGGCGGCAGCGTGCGCGGGAGCCACGGAAGGGCCGTCCATGACGGTGCAGTTCGACTCGACGGGCGGCAGTCAGCAGGTGACGGCACAGGAAGAGGTCGATGCCTGGCTCACTGAAGCGAAGGCGTTCTTATCTTGAACGAGGAAGCAGCGATGAAAGATCTCTCGAGGGTCCGTTGTAAAATGAACTTGAACAGTTAATCAAAAAATAAAATCCATAGTGACGCTTCATGCTAGAATGGCTCTGTAATAAATCACCAACGAAGGAGCAATCACTATGACTTGGTAAGATGAAAGCAAAGATCGGAGCAGAGCCAGGGAAAAGGGTGGTAGTGATGAAGAAGATCTCACGGCGGCAGTTTTTGCAGCTTTGCGCTGGCATGGCGCTGCTGGGCGGGGGCGGCTGGGCGTTTTCGCGCGGTCTCGTCCTGCCAGAGGTGCGGGATAAGGCGGCGGCGGTGCTCGGCGGGGATAAGGTCCAGGCGCTGCGGCAGGTGGCGGCGAGCGACAATGCCACGGCGCGGACGATCATGTGGCAGTCGCCCGTGCAGCTCACCGCGCCGATGGTGGAGCTCTCGGGCGGTGCAGGGGACGGTAAGACCTTCCCCGCCCAGGAGGAGTCCTTCACGGATGACGGCGTGTCGTCGTATCTCTACACGGCGCAGGTCACGGGGCTGACGGCCGGCAGTACGCAGCAGTATCGTGTGTCCGCGGGCGGCGAGGCGGGCGATTGGCACGCGCTTCAGACGGACGGCGGTGGGGCGTTTACCGCGCTCGTCTTCCCCGACTCGCAGTCGAACGATTACTCGGATTGGCGTCACCTGGCGCAGGACGCGGCGGCGCGCGTGCCGGAGGCGGCGTTTTTCATCAACATGGGCGACCTCGTCGACAACGGGGAGGACCACGGGCAGTGGCGCGCTTGGTTTGAGGCGGTGGACGGCATCGCCGACCGCATCCCCGTGGCGCCGCTGCTCGGCAACCACGAGACGTACAACCAGGCGTGGAAGGTGCGGGAGCCCTTGGCGTACCTGCGCTATTTCGCCGTGCCGGGGAACGGGAGTGCGGAGGACGACCGCCGCTACTATTCCTTCGACTACGGGCCCGTGCATTTCCTCGTGCTCGACACGCAGCACGAGGAGGAGAAGGAGTGGCATCCAGAGCTCCTCGCGCGCCAGCAGGCGTGGTTCCGCGACGATGTACGGAAGTCGCAGAAGCCCTGGAACGTCGTGCTCATGCACAAGGACCCCCTGCAGTACCGCATCGGCAGCCGGCCGGAGCGGCAGGAGGGATTCTCCGATGAGGGGAAAGCGTGGATGCCGCTCTTCGATGAGGCAGGCATCGACCTCGTGCTCTCCGCGCATCTCCATACGTAACATCCTGACGGGCGTGGCGGGCAACGTGCGCTATCCGGGGCTCTGGGTGGATCACGCGCTCGATACGTATGTCGCGCCGCAGCCGGAGACGGACAACTGCCTCACGCTCACAGCGGACTCCGCTGCGCTCTCCGTGCGCTGCTTCCTGCCGGACGGCACGCAGATCGATGAGGCGACGCTGAGGAAATGAGCGCGGCAAGCCGCGAAAGAGAAGCCGGTTCCCATAAAGAAAATTTCCCCTACCACGTTGTCGATGGTAAGGGAAATTTTCTTTATGGGAACTCATTTCTTTTCTGTCTTGAGAATCTCTGCAAGTGCTTCCTCGTCAGGAGAAACGTAGACGGTCTGCTGGTTCGTGAAGATCACGAAGCCGGGCTTGGCGCCCGAGGGTTTCTTCACGTAGCGGATCTGCGTGTAATCGACAGGGATGTTGGAACCGCCCTGTGCCTTGCTGAAGTGGGCGGCGAGCTGCGCGGCGAGTTGCAGGTCTTCCTCGCTCAGAGGCTGGCCACCGTTGCGCAGGATGACATGCGAGCCGGGGATGTCCTTCGTGTGGAACCAGGTGTCGTTGTAGCTCGCTGTCTTGCAGGTGAGGCGGTCGTTCTGGTAGTTGTTCTTGCCGACGAGGATCGTCGTGCCGTCGGGTGCTGTGAACTGGAAGGGCTTCGCGGGCTTGTCGTTGTTCTTCTTCTTCGGCTTCTCGTGGAGGTAGCCGCCGGCGACGAGCTCGTTGTGGATCTCATTGATCTCCGCGAGGCTCGCGGAGGAGCGGAGGCTCGCCTCGATGCTCTCGAGGTAGGCGATATTCTCCTCGCAGGCACGGCGCTGGCCTGTGAGGAGCCCCTGCGCGCGCTTGAGCTTGTCGTATTTCTTGTAGCACGCCTGCATGTTGCCGATGATGGTGAGGCGCTGGTCGAGCGGTATCGTGAGCGGCGCGCCCGTCTCGCTGTAAATGTTCGCCACGGTGATGGCTTTGTCGGCATGATCCTGGTACTGGTATTGGTAGGTCATGAGGTTGTCGCCGCGCACTTTCCAGTCCTCGGCGTTCTCGGCGGCGGCGATTTCCTCGTCGAGCTTGCCGAGCTTCGCCTGTGCGCGGCGAAGCTCGTTCTTCACGAGGCGTGTAAAGCGGTCTTTATCGGGGAGGACGTAGCTGCCGGCGAGCCGGTCGGCGGCGTCGAGCATGGAGGAGAGGCTCGCGTAGCTGGTCGTCCGTCCTTCCGTAAGATAGTGGAGTGGGAACGCGGCCATGGCGAGCAATTTCCCGTGCGCGTCGGTCACAATGGCGGGCGCGGGGGCGTCCGCGTCCGCTGCCTCCTTGAGCTCGGTGAGTGCCTGCCCGAGCGAGGCGAAGTCCGCCGCGTCCATCTCGCTTACGGGGATGTTTGCAGGAAGTCCGGCGAGGAATGCCGCCTCGCGGGCGGAGACAGGGCCAAAACCCATGCAGGCGGCGAGCAGGGCTTTTTGCAGTTTGAGCTCCTGCTGCTGCTTGACGCGCGTGAGGATATCCGCGAGCGGCGCCGCGAAGAGGTCGAGCTTGTCCTGCATGGGCGGGAGCTCGTAGGTTTGTCCGGGGAGGACGGTACGCACGCGGCTGCTCGTCGTGCCGATCTTGCGCAGGGCGTCGACGATGACGCCCTCCTCGACGAGGATGATGTTGCTGTATTTGCCCATGAGCTCGAGCACGAGTGTCTTCGTCGTGATGCGGCCGCCCGCGGCGAGCGTGTCGATGTCGAGCAGCAGCAGGCGGTCGAGCCCGTGCTGGCGCAGGTCGGCGATGCGGCCCGTCTCGATCTGCTTGCGCAGGACCATGCAGAAGACGGGCGGCTCCGGCGGGTTCTCGAGCGGCTTTGCGAGGAGGTGCGCGGCCGGGTTCGCGGGATTCGTCGTGATGTGGAGCAGGTGGTTCTGTCCCGGCTGGCGGATCGAGAGGACGATGGTCTGCTTGTTCGGCTGGGTGATCTTGTCGATCCTGCCGCCGACGAGGGCGCGGCGGAGTTCTTTGACGAGGGCGTGCATGGAGAAACCGTCAAGGCTCATGGTGGGATTCGTCTTCCTTTCGTGGATGCAGTGAGCAGAAAGTGCCTAGTTTATGTAGAAAAGTATAGCATTGCACCAGGCGGCGGTCAAACGGCTTGCATGGTGGAACGAAAACAAGTAAAATGAGAAAGATAAAGGGAACGCGGCTCCTGGCGGGGCCGTTCCTGGAGGAGGGACGAACATGGAATTTACGAAATGGCAGGGATGCGGCAACGACTTCGTGCTCATCGACTGCCGTCAGCAGGAGCTCGACGATTACGGTGCGTTCGCGAAGCGCGTCTGCGATCGGCACTATGGCATCGGCGCCGACGGCGTGCTCGTCATATTGGAGTCCGACAAGGCGGACTTCCGCATGCGCATCTTCAATACGGACGGCAGCGAGGCGGAGATGTGCGGCAACGGCATCCGCTGTTTCGCGCGCTATCTCCGGGAGGCCGGCGCGACGGATAAGGACAAGTTCACGGTCGAGACGGGCGCGGGCATCCTCGTGCCGGAGATCGTACGGAAGGACGGCGCCATCACGGGCGTGTGCGTCGACATGGGTGAGCCCGTGCTCGCGGCGGACGAGGTGCCCGTCACGGGCTACGGCAATGACCGGGCCGTCGATGTCCCCATCGAGGTGGCGGGGCAGTCCTGGCGCATGACGGCGGTATCGATGGGCAATCCGCACTGCGTCGTATTCGTCGACGATCTCAAGCAGGTCTCCATCGATCAGGTCGGCCCCCTGTTCGAGACGCAGGCGCGCTTCCCGAAGAAGACGAATACGGAGTTCGTGCAGGTGCTCGACCGCACGCACCTCCGCATGCGCGTCTGGGAGCGCGGCGCCGCCATCACGCTCGCCTGCGGAACGGGTGCCTGTGCGACGCTCACTGCCGCTGTGCTGACCGGCCGGTCAGATCGCGCGGCGGACATCATCCTCGACGGTGGCACGCTGCACATCGAGTGGGCGGCAGACAACCACCTCTACATGACGGGACCGGCGGAGTGCGCGTTCGCCGGTACGGTCGAGGCGTGAGTACCATGGGAGTGCTCAGGAGCATGACGGGCTACGGGGAAGCCGTAGCAGAGAACGAGAGCTTCAAGGTCAAGGCGGCGGTCAAGACCGTCAACCAGCGCTATCTCGACATCACGGTCCACGCGCCGGCGCTGCTCGCGCCTTTTGAGATGCGTCTGCGTCAGGCTGTGAAGGAGACGGTCTCCCGCGGGAAGGTCGACCTCTTCCTCACGCTGACGGACCTGCGCGAGAGCAGCGTCACCGTGCGCTGCAACCACGCACTCGCCCGCGCGTATCAGCAGGCGCTCAACGAGCTGAGCGATGCTCTGCACCTGGCGCGCCCCGACGATGTGCAGCAGCTCGCAGCCTATCCGGACATCCTGACGGTAGAGGAGAGCGGCTCGTTTGCCGAGGGGGAGCCTGTGCTCATGGATGCCGTCCGCGACGCGCTCGCCGGGCTCGATGCGATGCGGCGGACGGAGGGCGCGGCGCTTGCGGAGGACTTCTCCCGGCGCCTGACGGAGCTCGAGCGGCTCACGGGAGCACTCGAAGCACTCGCCCCGGATATCGTCTCCGCGCATCGCGACCACCTGGAGGAACTCCTCAAGGGGCTCCTGGAGACGCAGGGCATCGACGAAAGCCGCATCATCCAGGAGACGGCACTCTATGCCGACAAGGTCGACTATACGGAAGAGACCGTGCGGCTGCGCAGCCATTTCGCACAGTTGCGCGCGATCCTCGCCGGCGCGGACGGCCCCGTCGGACGGAAGCTCGACTTCCTCATCCAGGAGATGAACCGCGAGGCGAATACCATCGGCTCGAAATGCAGCCACGCCCAGGCGGCGCAGCTCGTCGTCGATCTGAAGAGCGAGATCGAGAAGCTGCGCGAACAGGTGCAGAACATCGAGTAGGGAGGATATCATGGATATCAAACTCATCAATATCGGTTTTGGCAACATCGTATCCGCCAACCGCATCATCGCCATCGTGAGCCCGGAGTCTGCGCCCATCAAGCGCATCATCCAGGAGGCGCGCGATGCGCAGCGTCTCATCGATGCGACGTATGGGCGGCGGACGCGCGCCGTCGTCGTCACGGACAGCGATCACGTCATCCTCTCCGCCGTGCAGCCGGAGACGGTAGCACATCGCATCGTGGATAACGATGATGCGGTAGAGGAGCTCCGTGAAACGGCGGAGGAAGATCGGGAGGCGGACGTATGAGGAAGGGAATGCTGATCGTCGTATCCGGCCCGTCCGGCACAGGCAAGGGAACCGTGTGCAGCGAGCTCCTCGCGAAGACACCGGAGCTTGCCTACTCCATCTCCGCCACGACGCGCGCGCCGCGGGACGGCGAGGTGGATGGCAAGAACTACTACTTTCTGACGAAGGAGAAGTTCGAGCAGCTCATCGGGGAGGGAGGCTTCCTCGAGCATGCGAATGTCTACGGCAACTACTACGGGACGCCGCTCAAGAAGATCGAGGAGCGGCGCGCGGCGGGGCAGGATATCCTGCTCGAGATCGACATTCAGGGCGCCCTGAACGTCATGGAGAAATGCCCGGACGGGCTGTTCATCTTCCTGCTGCCTCCGTCCATCGAGGAGCTGGAGCACCGCCTGCGCGGCCGCGGTTCCGAGACGGAGGAGAGCCTCGCGCGGCGCATGGGAAGCGCGAGGAAAGAGATCGCCATCGGCAGGCGCTATCAGTACGTCGTCGTGAACGACACCGTCGAGCGCGCCGTCGCCACGATCCAGGATATCATCACGGCAATCTTTTTGAGGAGCTGGAGAAAGAATGAAGAAACAGAATCAGGTCATGAGCATGGTCAATCCGTCGACGGATTATCTGATGACGAAGGTCGACAGCCGCTACGGTCTCGTCGTCTGCGGTGCCAAACGCGCGCGTCAGCTCCTGGACGGCGCGGAGCCGCAGGCGGAGCTCCAGTCGACGAAGAACGTCACGAATGCCCTCGAGGAGATCGCCGAGGGCAAGATCAACTACGTCATCAAGAAAGAGCAGTAACCGATGTCTGTCTGGGAAGGGAAGCACGTCGTCCTCGGCGTGACGGGCGGCATTGCCGCCTACAAGGCCGTCGAGATCGTGAGCCGCCTGAAGAAGGCGGGCGCCCACGTTCACGTCATCATGACGCGCGGCGCGCAGAATTTCGTCACGGAGCTCACGTTCCGCGAGATGAGCGGCGCGCCCGTCGTCACCGATATGTGGGCGAAGGTCACACAGTATCGGGTGGAGCATATCGCGCTCGCGCGCCTCGCGGATCTCGTGCTCGTCGCGCCCGCGACGGCAAATTTCCTCGCGAAGGCGTCATACGGCATGGCGGACGACATGCTTACGACGACGCTGCTTGCGACGCGCGCGCCTGTGTTCCTTGCGCCCGCGATGAATACGGCGATGTATGAGCATCCCGCGACGCAGGAGAACATCGCACGCCTGCGCGCGCGCGGCGTCCATATCATCGAGCCCGCGAGCGGCAAGCTCGCCTGCGGGACGAGTGGGCGCGGACGCCTGCCTGAGCCTGTTGACATTGTAGCGGCGCTTACGACGTTCCTCTCTGATGCTGCGGACGCAAAGGATCTCGTGGGAAGGAATATCCTCGTGACGGCGGGCGGCACGAGGGAGCCGCTCGATCCCGTGCGCTATCTCGGCAACCGTTCGACGGGCAAGATGGGCTTTGCTGTCGCGGCGGCCGCACAGGCGCGCGGCGCCCATGTCACGCTCGTCGCGGGGCCGGGCAGTCTGCCCGTGCCGGAGGGCGTCGACTGCGTCCGTGTCGAAACGGCGCTCGAGATGCGCGAGGCCGTGCTCCGCGCTTTCGATGCGGTCGACGCCGTCATCAAGGCGGCGGCCGTCGCCGACTATCGGCCAAAGGCGTATGCCGGGCAGAAGATCAAGAAGCAGGAGGGCGGCCTCACCCTCGAGCTCGTGCGCAACCCCGATATCCTCAGGGAGCTCGGGGAGAAGAAGACGCATCAGCTGCTCGTCGGCTTCGCGGCGGAGACGGAGCATGTGCTCGACTATGCGCGCGCCAAGCTCGAGAAGAAGAATCTCGATTTCATCGTCGCCAACGATGTGAGCCGCAAGGACGCTGGTTTCTCTGCGGACACGAACTGCGTGACCATCCTTGCGCGCGACGGCGCATGCACGGAGTATCCGCTCATGGGCAAGCGCCAGCTCGCGGACGTGATCCTCGACCACGTCGCGGCGGCGCTCGGGAGATGACTATGGGGGCGCGCTTTCTGTTTTCCCTGCTTGTCCTGCTCGCGCAGATTCCGACGGCGCTTGCGGCGCCTTTTGTCACACCGGCCTGGCGTCTCGACGCCGTTGCTGGTGCGGATGCGCTGCCGGGGAATTTCCGCATGCTTCGTGATCTCGCCGCCTCCGGCAGCGGCCAGCCGACGCGGACGAGTCTGCAGCCACTCGCCATGCGGCTGCGCGCGGTGGCAGGTGCACAGCCCATCTATCTCATCGACCTGCGGCAAGAGAGCCATGGGTATCTGCTCACTGCGGCAGGGAAAGCGTATGCCGTGAGCTGGCACACAGCGATGAATGCCGCGAACCGCGGCCGCGACGCGGCAGCCGTACAGCAGGACGAGCAGCAGCGTCTCGCCGAAGCCGTCTCCACCGAGGTCACGGCTTCGCCGATGGGGCGCTTCGATCTCGTCTCTGGCATGCGGCCTGTCACGTTCCGCGCCTCGGCCTATGAGACGGAGGAGCAGGCCGCGGCTGCGGCGGGATTCATCCCCGTACGTATCGCCGCAACGGATATGCGTTGGCCGGAGCCAGCAGCCATCGATGCCTTTCTCGCATTTTATGACGAGCTGCCGCCGGATGCCTGGCTTCATTTCCACTGCCAGGCGGGCATGGGGCGCACGACGACGTTCCTCGTGCTGACAGAGCTGCTGCGCCATCCCGAGGTAGCGCTTTCTGATGCGCTGTCGCATCAGCTGGCGGCGGGCGGGGCTGATCTGCATCTGCGCCCAGAGATCATGACGGGGATCTGGCTCTTCGCGCAGTACGCGCGGGAGCGGCGGGCAGGCGCACCGCGCTGGTCTGAATGGCTCGCGCGGCATGACGGATAAAGCAGTGGAGGGACTGGCCCTATGAAGCTGCGGCAACCCTTGCGAAAGCAAAACGGTGCCAATTCCGTTAGGTTCTACCTATAAGATGAGAGTGGAAAGAAAAGCTCTCTCTTTATAGAGGGCTTTTTCTTATGGCGCGGTTGATAATGGAGACGGAATGTTCGGCGGAGGTCGGTTTCATTTGCTGGAAGTGGCAGGGCAAGAAAGCCGCGCGGCAGCTCGTTCAAGAGCGGCGCACGGCAGCTGCTTTCAGCGATGGCGGCGTGCGGAGATTGCGCGTTGTTGACAAGGAGGAACACCATGAGCAAAAAACGTATGTACTTTACCTCGGAATCGGTGACCGAGGGCCATCCGGATAAGATGGCAGATCAGATCTCCGATGCGATCCTCGACGCGATCCTCGCGCAGGACCCGGAGGGGCGCGTCGCGTGCGAGACGCTCGTGACGACGGGCCAGGTGCATGTCGTCGGCGAGATCTCGACGAAGTGCTATGTCGATATCCCGCACATCATCCGCAAGACGGTCAAGGAGATCGGCTACACGCGCGCGAAATACGGCTTCGACGCGGAGACGTGCGGCATCCTCGTCTCGCTTGACGAGCAGTCGCCGGACATCGCGCAGGGCGTCAATCAGGCGCTCGAGGCGCGCGAGGGTGAGATGGACGCGGCGGATGCCATCGGTGCCGGCGACCAGGGCATGATGTTCGGCTATGCGACGAACGAGACGCCGGAGTACATGCCGCTGCCGATCGCGCTCGCGCATCGTCTGGCTCGCCGCCTCGCGGAGGTGCGCAAGGACGGCACGCTACCGTACCTGCGTCCGGACGGCAAGACGCAGGTCACGATCCTCTATGAGGATGGCAAGCCGGTCGCTGTCGATACCATCGTCATCTCCACGCAGCACGATGAGGACGTGGCGCTCGCAACCATCCGCAAGGATCTCATCGAGCAGGTCATCAAGGCCGTCGTGCCGGCAGACCTCCTCTCGGACAAGACGCGCATCTTCGTCAATCCGACGGGCAAGTTCGTCATCGGCGGTCCGCAGGGGGACTCCGGCCTCACGGGCCGCAAGATCATCGTTGACACCTATGGCGGCTGGGCGCGTCACGGCGGCGGCGCGTTCTCCGGCAAGGACCCGACGAAGGTCGACCGCAGCGCGGCCTATGCGGCGCGCTACGTCGCGAAGAACATCGTCGCAGCAGGACTCGCGGATCGCTGCGAGATCCAGCTCGCCTACGCCATCGGCGTGGCATACCCGGTCTCCGTCATGGTCGATACGTTCGGCACGAACAAGGTGCCGGAGGAGACGATCGAGGAGCTGGCGAAAAAGCATTTCGACCTGCGCCCGGCGGGCATCATCAAGATGCTCGACCTGCGTCGCCCCATCTACAAGCAGACGGCGGCTTACGGCCACTTCGGCCGCACGGATGTTGACCTGCCGTGGGAGCATACGGATAAGGCGGATGTACTGAGGAAGGAAGCAGGTCTTTGAGCCTCTCATGGATGGACTGACCTGGCAGATCTTCGATTGTATGGGGACCGTCGCATTCGCGGTTTCCGGCGCGGTGGTCGGCATCGAGAAGCGCATGGATATCTTTGGCATCCTCGTGCTCGCCCTGCTCACGGCTGTGGGCGGCGGCATCGTGCGGGACGTGCTCGCGGGTATCACGCCGCCGACGGCGCTCTGCCACGTGACGGATTTCATGCTATCCCTCGTGACGGCCGTCCTCGTGTCCGCCCTTTACGCGCTGCTACCGCTTTCGAGGCGGCGCAGGCATTTTCTCCTGCAGGTCTACAATGTCTGCGACACGGTTGGCCTCGCCTCGTTCACCGTGACGGGGATGCTCACGGGCTGGGCGGCGCAGGCGGCGAATCCCTACCTGTTCCCCGTATTGCTCGGCGTCATCACTGCCGTGGGCGGCGGCGTCCTGCGCGACCTTCTCGCGCAGCGCATGCCGGCGGTGCTCTACAAGGATATCTACGCGACGGCGTCGCTCGTGGGCGCGCTCGCCGCCTGTCTCCTCGGGCCCACGGCGAGCGCGGGCGGCAGAGCGTGGATCTGCTTCGTGATCGTGATCTTCCTGCGCTGGGGCGCCCTGCAGTTCGGCTGGCATCTCTACCATCCGCGCCCCGAACGATTCTTCTGGCGCGCCGCGAGGCGGCAGGCGCCACGGCGCTGACGAGGCGCGCACTACCAATAAAAAAGCAGCACGGCTGCGGCAGAAAGTTCTTGCCGCAGCCGTGCTGCTTTTTTTTATTCGTGCAGGCGATAGCCCTTGTCGGAGTCGATGATCAGGAGCATGATGTCTGCGTAGCTCGGGTCGAGCTGCTGCCCGCGGGCCTTCTCGATTTCCCGGTGCACGACATCCTGAGGCAGGATGTCGCGGTAGCTCCGCTTCGACGTCATGGCGTCGTACGTATCGGCGACGGCGATGATGCGCGCGTAGACGGGGATGGCGTCGCCCTTGAGGGCGTCCGGATAGCCGTTCCCGTCGTAGCGCTCGTGGTGCCAGCGGGCGCCAATCTTGAGCTCGGGGAATTCGGCGACGTAGTTCAGGATGTTGTAGCCGATGATCGTGTGCTGCTTGATGATGGCGTACTCCTCATCGGTGAGACGCGACGTCTTGCGCAGGATCGCCTCAGGGACGCCGATCTTGCCGATGTCGTGCAGGAGTCCCATGTAGTAGATGCGCTGCTGCTCCTCCTGGCTCCAGCCGAGTCGGTGGGCGAGGAACTTTGCATAGGTCGCGACGCGCTGCGAGTGGCCGCGCGTGTAGCGGTCCTTCGCGTCGACGGTCTTGGCGAGCGCCATGATCGTCTCCTCGTAGAGACGCTGGCTGGAGGCGAGGCGCTCGGCCGCGAGCTCCGTCTGCCGCCGGACTTCCGTCTCGAGGTTCCTGTTCAGGTACTCGAGCTCGAGCACCTGCTCCACCTTCTTGACGACGATGATGGGGATGAACGGCTTGCGGATGAGATCGAATGCGCCCGCCATCGCGCTCGCGGCTTCCGTCTTCTGGCTGTGGTCGTCCGTCACGATGATGATGGGAAGATCCCGGTACCGTTCCTTGGCATGGATCGTTCGCAGGAGATCGAAGCTGTTGCGGTCGGGCAGACGATCGGCGAGCAGCAGCAGATCGACCGGCTGCCGTTCCAGGTGGGTGAGGGCTTCTTCTCCCGTGGCGACACAGGACACATGGAGCTTCCGCCCGAGATAAAGCTGCAGCTGTTGGCAGTCTGTCGGCTCGCCGGTCACGACGAGGAGCGACATTTGTTTCAGTTGCATAAGGTCCATAGACGCAGATTCCTCCGAGGCATTCCGTATAATGAAATACTCATATTATTCTATTTTATCACAGATAGGAAAAGAGGAACAGGTTTTGCGCCCGCTTTGAGATACGGCGGATTGTATAATTAAGTTGAACACTTAAAAATCCATAGCGAACCCTTGTGGTAAAATGTAGTTGCACAAAAACACAACCACAAAGGAGAATCGC
>CACWQW010000038.1 GCA_902763085.1 Dongibacter bovis | reverse complement strand
GATGCCTTCCAATATTATATGGAACATTACAATGACGGGCGTCCCCTCATCATCGCAGGCTTCTCCCAGGGCGCCGACCACGTGCTGCGCCTCCTCAAAACGCACGCCACCGATGCGCGCGTCACGGGCCGCCTCATCGCCGCCTACGCGATCGGCTGGACGATCACGGCGGAGGAGATGGCGAAGTATCCGCAGCTGCGCTTCGCGGGCCGCGCGGACGATACGGGTGTCATCGTCGCGTTCAACAGTGAGGCGGAGGGCGTCACCGACTCGCCCATCCTGCCAAAAGGCGTCCACGCGCTCGCGATCAACCCGCTCAACTGGCGCACGGACGGCACGGTCGCGGACAAGGCACTCAACAAGGGCGCCTGCTTCGTGAGCCCCGAGGGCCAGGTGGAGACGGAGATCCCAGAGCTCACGGGCGCTTACATCGACACGCAGCGCGGCGCGCTCAAGTGCACGGACATCGGGGAGAAGGATTTCCCCGGCAAGCTCTACGACGACGGCATCTTCCACATCTACGACTACCGCTTTTTCTACCGCAACCTGCAGGAGAACGTCAGCGTCCGCATCGACGCGTATCTCAAGGCACACGCGCAGGAACCGCACGAAGCAGCCTGACATACACGGGCCGCCCAACAAGCAAGACGAAAGAAGAGGCCTCCGCTCACGGGCGGAGGCCTCTTCTTGGCTTTGTACACTTGTCAGACGGCAATGGCATGATCTTCATGCACCGCGCACAAAATCAGCTTCACTGTCTTGTGCTTACTGCTAGCACAGTTATTTCTCACCAGGAAGCATTGACAGATGATGCTTCCTATCTCTTACAGCTTGCTGCGCAGGACTTCCTCCGCCTTGTCGAGTTGCACGTCGCGCGTCGCGTCTGGCGGCAGCGCGATCTCAACATCCGGCTCGATGCCGAGTCCATCGATGCAGCGACCGCTCGGCGTGTAGTACTTCGCGATCGTGAGCTTGAGCGCGTCGTCGTGGTGCATAGGGACGACGACCTGCACGGAGCCCTTGCCGTACGACTTCGTGCCGACGAGCGTCGCGGCGCCCGTGTCCTGCAGCGCGCCCGCGAGGATCTCCGACGCGCTCGCGCTGTTGCCGTCGATGAGCACGACAATGGGATACTTGCTCTCCGCGAGCTCCGACTCATACGTCTCCTTCTTGCCGTTCTTGTCGATGACGGAGACGACCGTTCCCTTCGGGACGACGTGGTTCGCGACCTCGACGCAACTCTTGATGAGGCCGCCGGGGTTCTCGCGCAGATCGAGGATGAGGCCGTTCATGCCCTGCCCCTCGAGGTCCTGGAGCACCGACGCGAACTCCCTGCCCGTATGCTCGGAGAAATTGCCGATGCGGATGTAGCCCATGCCGTCCTCGAGCATCCTGCCCGCGACGGTCTTCATCTCGATGGAGGCGCGCGTGATCTGGTAGTCCTTGTCCGCCTCGCCCGCGCGGCGCACCGTGAGCGTCACGTCGGTGCCGATCTCGCCGCGGATGTGCATCGCGACTTCCTCCGGCTGGTACTCCGTGACCGGCGTGCCGTCGACGGCGATGATCTCATCGTCCGCGCGCAGGCCCGCCGCCTCGCCGGGCGTCCCCTCCATGACGGAGACGATCTGCACGCCGCCGTCCTTGAAGCCCATGTAGACGCCGATGCCGCCGAAACTCCCCTCCGTCTGGTCCATGAGCTGGCCGTACATCTCGGGATCGAGATAGATGGAGTGGGGGTCGCCGAGCGCCTGCACCATGCCGCTGATGGCGCCGTCCATGAGTTTCCCGTCGTCGACGTCGCCGACGTAGCGGCTCTCGATGAAACGGCGCGCGCCGAGGAATCGGGCGAGATCGCCGAGGCTCTCCGCGCGGAAGCCCGCGAGGTAGCAGACGCCGCCGACCGCCGCTGCACCGCCCGCGAGGAAGGCCGCGAGGCACGCCGCGATGATTTTCTTCTTGCTCATATCCTCATCTTCGCTCCTGTCACAAATAGCCGTACGGGCTCACGGGCTCGCCGTTCTGCCGCACCTCGAAATGGCAGTGTGGCCCCGTCGAGTTGCCCGTCGAGCCGCAGTAAGAGATGACCTGCCCCTGCGACACCTGCTGCCCCTCGCCGACGGCGAGCGACTGGTTGTGCCCGTAGAGCGTCGTGACGCCGCCGCCGTGGTCGATGATGACGGTGTTGCCGTAGCCGGAGATCCAACCCGCATACGTCACGGTGCCGCTCTGCGCCGCGTGGACGGGCAGGCCGTAGTCGCCGCCGATGTCGAGCCCGCTGTGGAAGCGCTGGTCACCCGTGATCGGGTGCGTGCGCCAGCCGAACTCCGAGGTAACAGGTCCCGAGATGGGCCAGATCATCGCACCGCTGCCCGACGGCTGCACGTTGTAATGGCTGCCGCGGATCATCTCGCCGATCTGACGGGACGCCGCCATGAGCTCATCGTACTGCTGGTCGAAGACGGCCTTGTCGCTCTTCATCTTATCGATGAGCGCCTGCTGCTTCCGGACCTTTTGCTCCATGATCTCACGCGACGTGCGGGCCTTCTGCTCCTGCTCCGCCTGCGTCTCGCGGTCGGCGGCGAGCTGCTTCTGCCGCTGCTCGATCTCCGCCTGTTCCGTGAGCACCGTGTGCACGAGGTCGTAGTCGTCGCGCACGACGCGCTTCAGGAGGTCCATGCGTGTCAAGAGATCGCCGAAATCCTTCGCGCCGAAGAGCACGTCGAGATAGGAGATCTGCCCGTTGATGTAGATGTCCCGCACGCGCTTTCCGAGGCGCGTGCGCTTCTTATCGTAGTCTGCCGAGAGCGCGTCGAGGCGCGTCTCGTTCTCCTTCATGCTGCTCTCCGTCGCGTCGAGCGCCGCCTTCGCTTCCTTGTGCTCGGCGATCGCGCGGTCCGCCTCCTCGTCGAGCTGACGCTTCTCCTCGGAGAAATTGAGGATGCGTCCCTGCAGCTCATCGCTTTTCTGCTTCTTCTGCTGGGCCTGCTGCCGGTAGCTCTCCGCTTCCTGCTCCGTCACGGCGAACGCCGGCAGCACCGGCGCCGCGGCGAAGTAGAGGGCGAGCGCAGCGGCCGCCGAGGCCGCCGCCTGTTTCTTCCACATAGACGAGCCTTCTTTCAAACCTTGAGGAACCGCTTGAGCGAGATCGTCGAGCCGAGCGCGCCGATGCCCATGCCCGCGAGCAGGATGGCGATGCTCACGTAATACATGTAAGGCACCTGCGGCAACAGCGGGAAAAAGGCGAGCGTCTCGTAGATCTTCGACGCCATCGCCGCGTAGAAACTCTGCAGCGCGATGGCCGCGAGCACGCCGCCCACAAAGCCGAGCACCATGCCCTCGAGCAGGAACGGCCAGCGGATGAACCAGTCCGTCGCGCCGACGTACTTCATGATCGCGACTTCCTTGCGCCGCGCGAAGACCGTGAGGCGGATGGTGTTGCTGATGATGAAGAGCGTCGCGCCCGCGAGCAGCACCATGAGCGCGAAGCCGAAGATGCGGATGAGCCGCGTGATCGCGAAGAGGTGCTCGATGACGTCCTGCCCGTACTTCGCCTGCTCGACGCCGTCCATGCGCGTGATCGCCGTCGCCGCCGTCTCGACGAGGTCCGGGCTCTTCAGCACGACCTCGAAGGAATCGGGCAGCGGGTTCTTCTCCCCGAGCGCGTCGAGCAGGTATTTCTGGTCGCCGAGGCGCTCAGCGAGGCGCTCCTTCGCCTCCGCTTTCGGCACGTAGCGGATCTCCTCGATGCCCTGCAGTGCCTCGATATCCGAGGCGATGTCCTTGCGCGCGCTCTCGCTGAGCCCGTCCTCGAGATAGACGCTGATCTGCACCTGCGACTCGAGCGATGAGGCGAGGCGGTTCATGTTGAGCACGAGCAGCAGGAACACGCCGAGGACGAAAAGGGAGACCGCGACGGTGCCGATCGACGCGAACGACATCCAGTTGTTGCGCCGCAGGCTCCGAAACGTCTCCTGAATGAAATACTCGCTCGTCCTAAGCTTCATACCCGTAGCCTCCCCTTGCCTCGTCGCGCACGACGTGGCCGTCCTCGATGGCGATGACGCGCCGCTTCATCGCATCCACGATGTTCCGGTCGTGTGTTGCCATGACGATCGTCGTGCCCGCGCGGTTGATGCGCTCGAAAATGTCCATGATGTCCCAGCTCGTCTCCGGGTCGAGATTGCCCGTCGGCTCGTCGGCGATGACGATGGCGGGATCGTTGACGATGGCGCGCGCAATGGCGACGCGCTGCTGTTCACCGCCGGAAAGCTGCCGTGGGAAGCACTTGTACTTGTCGCGCAGCCCCACGACGTCGAGCACGGCGTTGACGCTGCGCTGCATGAGGCGGCGCGGCGCCTCGATGACCTGCATGGCGAATGCGACGTTCTCGAAGACCGTCTTATCCGGCAGCAGCCGGTAGTCCTGGAAGATGACGCCGAGCCCGCGCCGCAGGTACGGCACCTCGCTGCGCGGCATGGAGACGACATCGCGCCCCGCGACGCGCAGCTCCCCTTCCGTCGGCAGTTCCTCGCGCAGGAGCAGCTTGATGAACGTCGACTTGCCCGCGCCGCTCGCGCCGACGAGGAAGACGAACTCGCCCTTCTCGATGTCGATGCTCACATGGTCGAGCGCCATCGTGCCGTTCTCATAGATCTTTGATACATCTTTCATTTGTATCATGCTCATTCTCCTTTGTGAGGTCTGCGTCCTATCGCTTCATAGGGAAAGAGGCTGCCGCGCCACGATGCCGCGCACAGCCTCCAGGATGCTTTGCGATCAGTTCTCCAGCAGCTCGATGGCGAGCTCCGCGTTGCGCGCGGCGAGCACGCGCTGCTTCTTGAGCAGCGCCGCATTGTGCTGGCGGATGGCTTTCCGATGCTCCCATTTCGTCTGCACCGCCGCGAGCAGCTCCCCCGCCGTGAGCGTCTCGAGGCTGCCCGCCGGCTCCTCGCCGATGGAGTCGAGGAAGCGGTCGATCTTCGGGTCGTAGGAGATGCCGATGAGCGGCACGCCCATGACGCCCGCGAAGATCAGCGCGTGCAGGCGGATGCCGATGACGAGGTCCATGTTGCCGACGAGCGAGAGGAGCTCCGCCGTCGTGTACTCGCCCGGCAGCACCGTGCAGGGCTGCTCCATGCGCGCGGCGATGCTCTCCGCCGCCCTCACGTCCTCAGGGTACTGCATGGGCAGGTAGACGATGCGCGCGCCGTACGTGCGCGCGATCTCGTCCGCCGCCTCGGCGAGCGCGTCCTTGTAGTGCGTCCAGCCGCACCAGTCGCGCACGGAGATGCCCACGACGGGCTCCGCTCCCTCCGCGTGCGCCTGCGTGAGGATGGCACGGCCTGCCTCGCAGCCGACGGGGTGGATGGCGAGCACGGCGTCCGCCGTCGCCTCGATGCGCGGCCGCCGGATGCCGAGCCGCGCGAGCTCCGCGAGCGAGCCGTGGTCGCGCACGGTGATGAGACGCACGCGGCTCACGATGTGCTTCGTGAGCCAGCAGGCGAGCCGCCCGCGGATGGGGCCGATGCCCTGTGCGTAGAGCATGACGGGCGTCCGCACGACGAGCGCGAGGAAGATGATGCCGAGATAATAGTAGAGGCTGCGCCGGCTCGTGATGTTCTGGAGCAAGCTGCCGCCGCCGGAGATCAGGAGATCTGCATGTCCAAGCAGCTGCAGGATGTGTGTGATGTCGAGCCAGGAGACCGCGTCGACGCCATGGCGACGCCTGGTGTCCTCCGGATCAGCTGAAATAACGGTGATATGAAGTTTTGGGTCCAGGTCGGACAAGACTTCCAGCATGGCCGCGAGCATTGCTTCATCGCCAGCGTTTTTCGAGCCGTAGTATCCGGATACGACCAGATGTTTCATAGATGTTACTTACTCTCCTTTACGGCGGCGGCAGCTTTCGCGAGCAGCCACTGCCAGAGTTCAACAAGCACCATGCAGACCGCGCCGATGCAGGCGCCGAGGACGATGCCGCCGATGCCGCGCATGAACGACATGTAGACGGGCGTGCGCATGTGCGCGAACGTCTCAACCATCGAGCCCTGCCCGATCGTCGCGACGAGCACGAGCGCGCCGAGCACCATCGTCGGCCACTTGCGATAGAACGCCATCCAGGCGAGCAGGAACGCCGGGTGCCCGATGAGCAGCTCCTTCGTGCGCGGACGCGCGTAGAACGCCTGCTCGAGCATGGCTCGGAAGCGCAGCTCGAGGCTCGAGACGGGCATGCCGGAGGTGTGGCCGCTGCGCGCGACGAACACGACGGCTGCCGCGAGCACGACGAGCCCGATGAGCAGCGTCTTGATGCGTACGGGCATGTCGAGGATCTTCTTCATCTGCGCGACGACGCCGTCCGTATCGTCCATCCTGCCGTCGAAGATATCGAAGCGCTGCAGGAAGGCGATGCCGACGAGCACGAGCGGCAGCAGGAACGTGAGCTTGATGCCGCGGAAGATGCGGAACTCCAGGAGGTACTCCGTGTCCGCGAGCGCGCCGGAGAGATACGCCGCGCCGACGTAGGAGAGCACGCCTGTCGCGAAGAGCGCGAGCGCGCCCGTCACGATGAGGGAGACGAGGCGCCTCTTCTCCCGCTGCCGCGCGCGCAGGCGGTCGAGCTGCCAGATGACGGCGAGCGCCGGGAAGACGTTCGCGCTCACGAACGCCGCGAGCACGCGGATCTTCGCGCCGTTGCCCATGAGCACGGGCACGGCGGCGCCGAGCGCGCAGATAGCGAAGAGCACGAGCTGTGCACGGCGGCTCGCGTTGAGGCGCGGGATGACGAGCGAGAGGTAGAGCACGCCCGCCGCCGCGACGCCGAGCATGAGCACGGCGCGCAGGTACTTGCTCGGGTAGAAGGCGGGGAACGTCTCCGCCGGGCCGACCGTGAAGCCGTGCCGCAAGAGCGCCTCATGCGTGTCGCGGAAATACTTCATGTTCGTTTCCATGAGCGACATGTTCGGCGAGGGCTTGTCGTAGATGCGCAGGAGATCGATGCGGATGTTGCGCTCCATGTCCGTGTTCGCCCAGCGCTCGACGGCCGTGTCGATCTTGAGCTTCGGCTGCTCGTCCTTCGGGATGGAGTAGAGGCGCGCGACCTTGTCGTAGCCGAGGCCTTTCGCGACCTCCTCCATGCCGTCCTGCTTGTAGAACTGGAGCTGCGAGACGGCTTCGATGAGGCCGAGATTGAGATCGCGCGCCTTCATCTCGTCGATCGTCGTCTGGAGCGCCTTCGTCGTACCGAGCACCTGGTTGCCGGAGAAAACGATCTCCGAGATGCGGAAGCCGTCGAGGCGCGCGAAGACCGCGCGCACGTCGTCCGGCGTGCACTTCTCGTAGTTGCTCGGACGCGCGAGCACGTAGAAGCCCGCGTCATTGACTTTCTGCATCTCGTCCGTCGGCATGCCGAGGTTCATCTTCATGAGCGACTCGTAGTGCGCCTTGACGGCGAGGACTTCCTCATCGCCTGCCGTGAGTACAGTCACGCGGTCTGCGCCGAGGCGGCGGTAAAGATCCTCCTTGACCTCGCGGTACGTGCGCTTGTCGTGCCCGGTGACGTAGACCTCCGTCCCTTTGATCGCGCCCTCCTCGACGAGGCGGCGCCAGGCGGGATCCGTGAGCGTGCCGTCGTGGTAGCTCTCGAGCAGGCGCGCGCCACTCACGGCCGTCGTCTTGCCGTTCTCATTGAGCTTCTTAAACGTCGTCTCATAGACGGCGAGCGACGTGATGCCGGCGTCCTTCGCCTGCTGGAGCACCTCGTCCTCGGGGAGCCCCTCACGCTGGGCGAGTTCCTGCAGGCCCTCGTAGTCGATGGCGAGGTCGACGCGCGTGTTCTGCTTCTCCACTTCATGGCGCTGCACATCGATGCAGAGCGCCGCGAGGAGACCGATCGCGATGATGGCGATGAGCACGCGGCTGTATCTGAAAACCTTCATTTGTTTCCCTGTCCTTTACCGAGCAGCCGAAGCGGCTGTGTCATGAATCGTAGTAAGGCGCGAGCACGTCCTCCTTGTGCGCGGCGTCGTACGCCGCCTGGATGACGACCTTGCCCGCCTGCATCTTGACGTCCGTCACCTTGAGGCCGAGCGGCATCTTCCCCCTGCGGACGAGCGGGATGTCGCCGAAGACGCTGCCGAGGCTCGCCTTGCCGAACGGCGCGTTGGTGATGGAGAGGCTCGTCATGTGGAACATGAGTTGCCCGCCATCGTCGAGGATCGTCCCCGTGAGGCGCGCGTCCGCCTGACGGCCGAACACCTTGATGTTCGCCGTGACCGTGACGCCGTCCGGCGTCATCTGGACGGTCGTGTTCTCGAGCTTATCCACCTTGCGCGCGAGGAACTCCCGGAGATTCTCCTCCGTCACGACGCCCGTGAGCGTGAAGGAGCCCGCCTGCTTGAGCGCGACGCGCTGGTCGCACGCGAGCGCCCCCATGTCGAGGCGCAGGTCCTCACCGTCGAGCGCGAGCTCGCTCACGAGCACTTCTCCGAGGCGCCCCTGGTGTACGATGACATGCGCGTGATCCACCTGACCGAGCAGGAGCAGCGCGTTCGGCGTCGAGGAGAGCTGCGCGTTCACGTCGTTCGTGCCGAGCTGCTCCGCGAGGCGGTGCGCGATGGTGCGCTGTGCGACGGCGGGGAGCACGACCTCGGCACCGAGGATGAGCACGAGCAAAAGCAGGAGGAGCGTGCCTTTAGATCTCATGGTTCGCCTTCGCCGAGAGATAGGCGCGGATGAACGGATCGAGATCGCCGTCCATCACGGCCTGCACGTTGCCCGTTTCCTCGTTCGTGCGATGGTCCTTGACCATCGTGTAGGGCTGGAAGACGTAGGAGCGGATCTGGCTGCCCCACTCGATCTTCTGCTGGTCGCCCTCGAGCTTCGCGAGCTCCTTTTCCTTCTTCTCCTGCTCGAGCTCGAAGAGCTTCGCGCGCAGCATCTTGAGGCACTGCTCGCGGTTCTGGAGCTGGGAGCGTTCGTTCTGGCACTGCACGACGATGCCCGTCGGCTCGTGCGTCATGCGCACGGCGGACGAGGTCTTGTTGATGTGCTGGCCGCCGGCGCCCGACGCACGGTAGGTGTCGACGCGCACGTCGGCCATGTTGATGTCGACCTCGACGGCATCGTCGATCTCCGGCATGATGTCGCAGGCGGCGAACGAGGTGTGGCGGCGCGCATTCGCGTCGAACGGCGAGATGCGCACGAGACGGTGGATGCCCTTCTCCGACTTCAGGAAGCCGTAGGCGTTGTGCCCCTTGATGAAGAGCGTCGCGCTCTTGACGCCCGCCTCATCACCTGGCAGGAGGTCGGCGGTCTCGACGGTGAAGCCGTGGCGTTCCGCCCAGCGGCCGTACATGCGCAGGAGCATCTGCGTCCAGTCCTGCGCCTCCGTTCCGCCCGCGCCCGCGTGGAGCGTGAGAATGGCGTTGTTCGCGTCGTAGGGGCCGGAGAGCAGCACTTCGAGCTGGAGGTTTTCGAGGCCCTCCGCGACGGCGTCGAGCGACTCCTTGAGCTCGGCCTCGAGCGACTCATCGCCGTCCTCCATCGCCATCTCCCAGAGCGCTTCCGCATCCTCGTACTTCGACTTGAGCGCCTTGAACTTGTCGACGCTGATCTTCACATCGTTGAGCTCCTGGTTGATCTTCTGCGCTTCCTCGGCATCGTCCCAGAACGTCGGCTCGCCCATCTTGTACTCGAGCTCGGCGATCTTCTCCTCTTTCGCCGGCACCTCGAGGGAGGCCTCCATCTGATCGAGCTTTTCCTTAAGTTCCCCGAGACGGGGCTTGATATCTTCCAGCATTTCGTTCCTTTCTATCTATAGAAGCTGCGCCCTATCGCCTGCGGCAGTGTGCCTCAGGCGTTCCTGCCGCAGCAGTTCTTGTATTTCTTGCCGCTGCCGCAGGGGCAGGGATCGTTGCGGCCGACCTTCTTGCCGTCCGCCGTCACGGGCGCCTTCTTCTGCGCCTCGGCGGCGCTCACCTCGTCGCCGTGCGACGCCTGCGCGCTCCGGAGGTGGTCCTGAAGCTGGCCGCGCTGCTTCTCGATCTCCTGCTCGGCGCGGCGCTTCTGCGCCTCCGCCTGCATTGCCTGCTGCTGTTCCGGCGTCACGATGCTCACATGGTACATGAGCGAGGCGATCTGATCCATGATGGCGCCTTCCATCTCCTCGAACATGTTGAGCGCCTCGATCTTGTACTCGGCGAGCGGGTTGCGCTGACCGTAGGCACGCAGGTTGATGCCCTCGCGCAGCATGTCCATGTGGTCGAGGTGCTCCATCCACTTGCTGTCGACGACGCGGAGCATGACGACCTTCTCGAGCTCGCGCATGTTCTCCTCGCCGAAGAGCAGCTCGCGCTGGTTGTAGCCCTCGAGCGCGACGCCCTCGAGCGTCTCCTTGAGCCCGTCGCGGCTCATCTCCGCGAGCTCTTCCTTCTTGAGCTTGCCCTGCGGTGCGTAGATCTTCTCCGCGTCCTCGATGAGGCCGTCGAGCGTCCACTCCTCCGGGTAGAGCTTCTCGTTCGCGTACTGGTCCATCTCCGTCTTGATGATGTGATTGACCATCGAGAGGATGTTGTCCTTGAGGTTCTCGCCCATGAGGATCTTGCGGCGCTCGCCGTACATGACCTCACGCTGCTGGTTCATGACATCGTCGTACTCGAGAACGTGCTTACGGATGTCGAAGTTGCGCGCCTCGACCTTCTTCTGCGCGTGCTCGATGGAGTTCGTGATGATCTTGTGCTCGATGGGCTCGTCCTCTTCCATGCCGAGCTTGTCCATGATCTTCGTGACGCGGTCGGACGCGAAGAGGCGCAGCAGGTCGTCCTCGAGCGAGAGGTAGAACCGCGAGGCGCCGGGGTCGCCCTGCCGGCCGGCGCGGCCGCGCAGCTGGTTGTCGATGCGGCGGGACTCGTGGCGCTCCGTGCCGATGATAAAGAGGCCGCCGAGCTCCGGCACGCCCTCGCCGAGTTTGATATCCGTGCCGCGGCCCGCCATGTTCGTCGCGATCGTCACGGCGCCCTTCTGGCCGGCGTCCGCGATGATCTGTGCTTCTTTCTCGTGGTTCTTCGCGTTGAGCACGCTGTGCGGGATGCCGAGATGCTTGAGGATGCTGCTGAGCTCCTCCGACTGCGTGATGGACGTCGTGCCGATGAGGATCGGCTGTCCCTTCGCGTGGATCTCCGAGACCGCCTGGCCGACGGCCTTGTACTTCGCGCGCTTCGTCTTATAGATGATATCCGGATAGTCGATGCGGCGCACGGGCTTGTTCGTCGGCACGACGACGACGGGCAGGTTGTAGATCTTGAGGAACTCGTCCTCCTCCGTCTTCGCTGTGCCCGTCATGCCCGCGAGCTTGTCGTACATGCGGAAGAAATTCTGGAACGTGATCGTGGCGAGCGTCTGGCTCTCGCGCTGGACCTTGACGCCCTCCTTCGCCTCGATCGCCTGATGCAGGCCGTCGGAGAAGCGGCGTCCGGGCATGACGCGCCCCGTGAACTCATCGACGATGACGACCTCGCCGTCCTTGACGATGTAGTCGCGGTCGCGTTTCATGAGCGCCTTGGCGCGCAGCGCCGCCATGAAGCAGTGGGAGTACTCGATGTTCTCCGGCGCGTAGAGGTTCTTCACGCCGATCATCTTCTCGATCTTCGGCACGGCGCTATCTGCCGGCGAGATCGTCTTCTGCTTCTCGTCGACCTTGTAGTCCGTACCCTCCTTGAGCGTCGCGACGGCATGTGCCATCTTGACATAGATGTCCGTCGACTTCTGGCCGGGGCCGGAGATGATGAGCGGCGTGCGCGCCTCATCGATGAGGATGGAGTCCACCTCATCGACGATGGCATAGTGGAGCGGGCGCTGCACCATCTGGCGCTCGTCGATGACCATGTTGTCGCGCAGGTAGTCGAAACCGAACTCATTGTTCGTGCCGAACGTCACGTCGCAGCTGTAGGCGAACTTGCGTTCGGGGAAATCCATGTCGTGGGCGATGAGCCCGACGGAGAGGCCGAGGAAGCGATAGAGCCGCCCCATCCACTCGCTGTCGCGCTTCGCGAGGTAGTCATTGACCGTGACCATGTGGACGCCCTTGCCCGTGAGCGCGTTGAGGTAGACGGGCAAGGTCGCGACGAGCGTCTTGCCCTCGCCCGTGCGCATCTCGGCGATGCGTCCGTCGTGCAGACACATGCCGCCGATGAGCTGGACATCGAAGTGGCGCATGCCGAGCACGCGGCGCGAGCCCTCGCGCACGACGGCAAAGGCCTCCGGCAGCAGGTCGTCGAGCGTCTCGCCCGCCGCCAGCCGCTGCTTGAACTGCGCCGTCATGCCGACGAGCTTGTCATCCGTCAGCCCCTGCATCTTCGGCTCGAGCGCATTGATGCGGTCGACGACAGACCGGTATTCCGCGATGTATTTATCATTATTATCGCCCAGGAATCTCTTGATAAAGCCCAGCAAAAAGAACCACTCCTCATATATCTATCAAACTACACACGACCTCCATATCGCAGAGCACGTGTGCCTGTTTCGCGGCAAATACAGCCAGGCGCGCCTTTCTTCCGCGCGCATAAAGCTCACAAAACAAATCCATTTATTGATTTTATCAGACAGTATTATAGAAGTCAATCAGCCTCGGCGAAGTACGCGCCTCCAAGAAAAAAGCTGCCGCAGGAATCATCCCGCGGCAGGCAGAGAGAAAGGATCGCTTTATCACCAAATCACTGTCACGAAAAGCCCTCTTTATCCTATAAAGCATATTGACATGCTATGTATAGTACTGTATGATGATGCTATCATCCTGTTAGAGAATCCGATTGCGAGGTGTTCATCCGATGAAGAAACGTTTCTTACTGAGCCTTGCCGCATGCCTGCTCGGCGCGCTGGCGATAACGGCGGGCTGCGGCAGCGCGCCGGACGGCGCGGATGCGCAGGCAACAAAACCGCAGGTACTGCGCGTGGGCATGGACGCGAGCTATCCGCCGTTCGGCTCGCAGAACCAGGAGACCAAGGACTACGAGGGATTCGATGTCGATATCATCCGCGCCATCGCGGCGGAAGAGGGCTTCGACGTCGAGATCAGCAACCGCTCCTTCGACGGCCTGATCCCGGCGCTGCAGGCCAGGGAAATCGACGTCGCCATCAACGACATCACGATCACAGACGACCGCAGGCAGTCCGTGGACTTCTCCCAGCCGTACTACATCGCGGGACTCGGCGTCGTCGTCCGCGCGGACAATGACACGATCCATACGGCCGCGGATCTGCAGGGCAAGACGCTCGGTGTCTCGATCGGCTCGACGGGCGAAGAGGCGGCGCGCAAGGTTCCCGGCGCCAATGTCCGCGTCTTCAACGCCATCAACGAAGCATTCCTCGAGGTGCAAAACGGCGGCGTCGACGCTGTCGTCAACGACATCCCGACGAACGAATACTACGTGAGCCACACGGGCAGCACGCGCGTGCGCACGGCAGAGGTGGCGCTGACGAAAGAGGATCTCGGCATCGCTGTGCGCAAGGGGAATCATGCGCTGCTCGAGAAAATTGATGACGGCCTCGCGAAAATCAAAGCGAACGGCAGATTCGCAGAAATCTATGAAAAATGGTTTGGCAAGCAGCCGCCGCAGGAACTCCTGCAGTGAGGCGGCCGGAGAGGGGACGACACCATGAATACGATTGCACGCGATTTAGCGAACTATCCACTGCTCGTGCTCGACGGCGCCTTTGGCACGGAGCTCACACGCCGCGGCTTTGACACGAACGATGCGCTTTGGTCCGCCAAGGCGCTTTTCGAGAAACCGGAGCTCGTCGAGGCCGTCCACCGCGATTACTACGAGGCGGGCGCAGACATTTCGACGAGTGCGAGCTATCAGGCGACCATCGAGGGCTTTGAAAAGAAGGGCTTTTCGCGCGACCAGGCAAAAGAACTCATCACGCGCTCGGTTCGCCTCGTGCAGCGGGCACGCGATGCGTTCTGGCGGCAGGCGGCGACGCGGCGAGATCGGCCGCAGCCGTTCGTCGCCGCGTCGGTCGGCCCCTATGGCGCGTATCTTGCCGACGGCTCGGAATACCGCGGCGACTACAAGGCGAGCCGCGCAGAGCTCGCGGATTTTCATGCGGAGCGCCTCGCGCTCCTCTGTGCGGCGCAGCCGGATCTTTTGGCCTGCGAGACGCTGCCGCTGCTCGACGAGGCGCGCGCCATCCTCACCGACCTGCGCCGCCATCCGGAGGCGGCGGCTTGGATCTCCTTCTCATGCAGAGATGACGCGCATACCTGCGGCGGCGATGCGATTGCCGACTGCGCGCGGCTGCTCGACAAAGAGCCCCAGGTCGCGGCCATCGGCGTCAACTGCACAGCCCCCCAGCATGTGGCGGGCCTCATCCGCCAGATCCGTCAGCATACGTCAAAGCCCATCGTCGTTTATCCGAACACCGGTGAAACGTACGATGCCGTGACGAAGACATGGCATGGCAGCCCGACGCCGTACCGCGACTTCGTGCGCGTGTGGTACGCGGCGGGCGCGCGCCTGATCGGCGGCTGCTGCCGCACGACGCCAGACGATATCCGCGGCATCGCCGCCTTCCGCGCCGAATTGCAGCGCGGC
>CACWQW010000037.1 GCA_902763085.1 Dongibacter bovis | reverse complement strand
CTTGATGATATTGGTCAGATTGGCATTCATGTACTCGAGCAGGCTCATCGCCTTCGCGTACTCCATGCGCGTCGGGCCGAGCACCGCGATGGTGCCGAGCAGCTCGCCGTTCAGATGGTACGTCGCGGTGATGATGCTGCTGTCCTTGAAATGGCTGTCCTCGTTCTCCTGGCCGATCGTGACCTCGAGCCCGTCGCCCATGTGGGCGTGCAGGAGGTCCTTCATGAGCTCTTCCTCCTCGAGCACGAGGAGCGTATCCTTGACCTTCTCCACATCATGGAACTCCGGCTGCTCGAGCATCTCCGTCGTACCGCCGAGGTAGAGGCGCTCCTCCTTGCTCGCCTCAAGCGCGCGGTGGATGATGGAGAGCGCCGCCTCGTAGAGCGGCTCATCTGAGATCTCATCCTTGATCTCCGCGAGCGAGTGATGCTCGATCGTCGCGAGCGTGTGCCCGGCGAGGTTCTTGTTGATGACCGCCGCCATGCGCTGGAAGTCCTCGAACGTGGCGCCGTCCGGCATCCTGATGATCTTGTTCTCGATGAAGCCCGCGTCCGTCATGAGGACGGTGATGACGCGGCGATCATCGAGCGGCAGGAACTGCAGACAGCGGAACTGCGCCTGCGTGAGCTGCGGCGCGAGCACGAGGGAAACGTTGTGCGTCACCTGCGAGATGATGCGCGCCGTCTCCTGGAAGACCTCCTCGATGCGCTTCACCCGGCTCTTGTACCAGCGGTCGATGAGGCGCTTCTCCTCATCGCTGACCGGCTCGGGCGGGATGAGCCCGTCCACGTAGAACCGGTAACCCTTCGAGGAAGGGATGCGGCCCGACGAGGTGTGCAGCTGCTCGAGATAGCCGAGCATCTCGAGGTCCGCCATCTCGTTGCGGATCGTCGCAGGACTCACGCCGAGGTCGTATTTCCGCGCGAGCGTGCGGGAGCCGACCGGCTCCGCGGACTCTACATAGTCGCGGATGACCGCCTTGAGCACCCGCTGCTTGCGCGCGTCCAGAGCATCCTGCATAGGCTCCCTCCTCTCCGGGGATTCTCTTTGTTAGCACTCATCATAGGCGAGTGCTAACCTTGAATCTAATAAGAATATACACCGAATAAAACAAAAAGTCAACGCTTAAATGTCAAAAAGTCAAAAATATTTTTCGCCGCCTCCTCAGCGCAGGAAGCAGAGATACCCCGTCGTCACCGCCGCGAGGATCCAGCTCACGCGCGTCACCAGGGCAGGGTCCTGAAGCGCCGTGATGGAGAGCCGCTCACCGGCAAATCCGAGCGCCCGCGCGTAGAGCCATTCGCAGAACAGCGCGAGCAGCACGGCGAGCGCGAGCTTGAAGAAGAGCACAAACGCCGCACCAAGGAACATGCAGAGCACGGCGACGATGACGCAGCCGACGGCGATGACAGCAAGCGTCGAGGCGACGACCCCCGTGAACGCGAGCGCGACGATGATACTGGCGAGAATGACAGCCCCGATGATTTCCATGCGATTTCCTCCTATATAATTCCGCCGGAATCCCTCCGGACGGGGACCGACCGAAACTCCATACATTATATCATATCGTGCGCCGCAGGGGAATCCGCCGCGTCTGCGACGGGCACGAGAATGCGCGTGAGATAGTCGCGCACGTCGCGCGAGCTCGTGTCCTCGAGGATGCTCTCCTCATAGGCGAAGCCCACCGCGCGCAGGTCATGCGCCGCAAGGTACGCGCGCAGGAGGTCGTAGGACGCCCGCGTGTCCTCGTAGTCGCCCGCGAAATACGTGACGAGGTACCGCCCCGCCGGACGCTGCCAGCGGTACGCCTTATCGATTGCACGCAGCGGCTGCTCCGTCACGGTGAAATAGTACGTCTCGATGTTCTCCCGGCCGGGCGTCAGATACTCCTCCGGCGAGATCATCACGCCAATGCCGAAGCCCGCGTCCGCCCGCCGCTCGGCGACGTAGCGCAGATGCTCTATGATCACGCGCTCGATCGTCGGCGTCTCTCCGCTGCGCGCGAGCGTGCGGACGTTCTCCGAGAGGATGAGATGCGCCGCCTTTCGTTCCACCTCCTCCACGCGGCCGCAGACGATCTTCTCCGCCTGCGCGAGCAGCGCGCGCTGGTTGCGCACGATGCGCATCTGGTGGCGCAGACGCTCCATCTCGCCCGTGAGCCATGCCTGCTGCTCCGTGAGCAGCGCGTCGAGCCGTGCGGGGCTGCGGTGCTCCATGTACTCCTTGATCTCTGCGAGGTCGAGGCCCATCGAGCGGAAATGGCGCAGCATGTAGAAGGGATAGAACTGCTGGAAGCTGTAGCTCCGATAGCCGTTCGGCTCGACGTGCGCCGGGCGGAAGATGCCCTCCTCGTCGTAGTAGTGCAGCGTGCGCTTGTTCACGCCGACGATCTTCGCGAATTCCCCCGTATGAAAGGATAGTTTCCTCGCCATCGCTTTTCTCCTCCCGCGCGGGGAGGGATTTCCCCGCGAAACGCCCTCTTGACATTACAGTCACTGTATACTTTATGATAATCATAGAACATTTAAGAGAGAAAGGAAAGATTTTTTATGAAAGCAACCCAACACTGTATGTCGCCGCTCGCGCAGAGATTCTCCGCAGCCGGCCTCCTGCGCTTCGCGGCCCCCTCCATCGGCATGATGCTCGTCATCGCCATCTACACCGTCACGGATGGCATCTTCATCGGACGGTTCGCGGGAGCAGAAGCGCTCGCGGCCTCCAACATCGTCTACCCCGCCATCAACCTGCTGCTGGGCCTCGCGATCATGCTCGCCTCCGGCGGCTCCGCCCTCGTCGCGGGCAAGCTCGGCGAGGGGCAGCCACGCGAGGCGCGCCGTGACTTCTCGCTGCTCACAGCCGCAGGCTTCGCGCTCGGCACGCTCTACACGCTCCTTGCGCTCGCGCTCTTCACGCCGCTCCTCCACTTCCTCGGAGCGGGCAGCGAGGGGAGCACGCTCTACGCGGCGGCGGCGAGCTACCTTTCGGGCTTCCTGCCCTTCTTCCCGTTCGCCGTGCTCATGCTCATCTTCAACGCGTTCTACATCGCGGACGGGCGGCCGCTCGTCGGCTTCCTCGTCTCCGTCGCGAGCGGCATCACGAACGCGGGCCTCGACGCGCTCTTCCTCGCGGTCTTCGACATGGGCGTCGGCGGCGCCTCGCTCGCGACGGGCCTCTCCTACCTCACGGCAGCGCTCATCGGCCTCTTCTACTTCAGCCGCCGCGCGCGCACCCTCGCGTTCGCGCGCCCGCGCCTGCGCCTGCGCGTCCTCGCGCGCGCTTCCTACAACGGCCTCGCCGAGATGGTCACGCAACTCTCCATCGGCGTCACGACGTTCCTCTTCAACCTCATGACGTTCGCCTACATGGGCGAGGACGGCGTCGCGGCGATCTCCGTCATCCTCTACGCGGAGATGCTCCTCACCTCGCTCCTGCTCGGCTTCACGAACGGCGTCGCGCCCATCTTCTCCTACCACTACGGCGCGCGCCACGGCGGCGAGCTGCTGCGGCTGCTGCGCCTCGCGCTCGCGAGCATCGGCGCCTTCGGCATCCTCGTCTTCACGCTCTCGCAGCTGCTCGGCGCCCCGCTCATCGCGCTCTTCCTGCCAGGCGGCGGCCACGTCGCCGCGCTCACGCAGGACGGCTTCACGCTCTTCTCGCTGAGCTTCCTCATCTGCGGCTTCAACATCTTCACGGCGGGCTTCTTCACGGCGCTCTCGAACGGACGCATCTCCGCGCTCTGCTCGCTCCTGCGCAACCTCGTCGGCATCGCGCTCTTTCTCCTCGCACTGCCGCACTTCCTCGGCGTCCGCGGCATCTGGCTCGCCGTCCCCGCGAGCGACGCCGCGGCGCTCCTCTTCTCCCTCGCCTGCCTGAAGAGCGAGGCCGACGCCATCCTCTCGCGCTGCCGTCGCCGCTTCCCGCGCCTCTTCACGCGCCTGCACGAAGGCCCCGCCGAGACCTGATTCCTCCCTCCATGCGCCTTGACAATATACCCCCATCTGGTATATAACAAAGGCAGGAAAACAAAGGAGGATGATTCTCATTATGGCAAATATCATCGTCGGACTCATCGTGCTCGCCTGCCTCGTCGTCGCGGCACGCCACATCTACAAGCTGTTCAAGGGCGAGACGAGCTGCTGCGGCACGGCTCTCCCCAAAGTCCCGGAGAAGAAGCTCACAGGCCCCATCGTCGGCGAGAAGATCGTCAAGATCGACGGCATGACCTGCGCGAACTGCAAGAACCGCGTCGAGATGCTCCTCGACGACATCGACGGCGCCGCCGCCAAGGTCAACCTGCACCGCGGCAGCGCGACCGTCAAAATAACGCGTGACGTGAGCGACGACGAGATCCGCCGCGCCCTCGCGGGCAGCGGCTACGAGGTACAGAGCATCACGCAGGGATGAGTACCGATCGATCCGACAACCGCAAAAGGGACTGCCAGGCGTTTGCCAGCGCCTGGCAGTCCCTTTTTGCATAGGAACCTATATTATTTATGAGGAGAGCCAAAGATACGGGGAACGCAGAGCGTACCTCATTTGCCACGGTAGAGTTTTTCATAGATGGCGAGCACATCCTCCCGCGTAAGCGGGACGTAGTTGTTCGCCATGAGGCGGCCTTGCTGGGTCATGACGATGTCCGTGTAGGCGGCGAGATCGCTTTCCTTGACACCGTAGGCGGCGAGCGGCTTTTTCGGCAGGATCGTCTCGAGAAGCGCCATGAGGCGTGGGAAGGCTTCCTGTTCCGGGCAGCCGAGCAGGTTGGCGAGGTGCCAGGTGAGTTTCTTGAGGCGGCCGTCGTAGCGTTTCGTGCGGTACGCCTCGTAGACGGCGGCGAACATGACGGCGTTCGCCTCGCCGTGCGGGACGTGGCGCGCGGCGCCGAGCGGGTAGCTGAGCGCGTGGACGGCAGCGCAGCCCGCGTTGCCGAACGCGATGCCCGCATAGGTGCTCGCGCGCAGGAAGCCCTCGAGGCGTTCCTCGCGTGCGGACGTCCCTTCCCGCGCGATGGCGAGGAAGCCCTCGATGATGATGTCCATCGCCTTGAACGAGAAGAGTCGGGAGAAGGCGGTCGCTTTCGGCGAGGTGTAGGACTCGACGGAGTGGATGAGCGCGTCAATAGCACTCGCACCGAAGACACGGTCCGGCAGGCCTTTGAGGAGCTCGGGCACGAGCACTGCCTGGTCGGCGTAGAGCGCACCGTCTGCGAGGCCCATCTTCGTATGAAGTTTCGTGAGCTCGAGAATCGAGATGTTCGTGACCTCGCTGCCCGTGCCGCAGGTCGTCGGTACGAGGATCAGCGGGTGTTTTTTCACCGCTGGGATCTTCTTCTGGAAGAGGTCGCAGACCGGGGAGACTTGCTCGAGTGCGAAGAGTTTCGCGACGTCGAGGATCGTGCCGCCGCCGATGGCGAAGACACGCCGATATTCCTTGCCCGCGAGCGACTCCACGATCCCCTCGACCATGAGGTCCGTCGGCTCGCCGCTGCCGTAGGCACGGTAGTCGATGACCGTCGCGCCCGTGAGCTTCCCCGCGAGCGCGCGTTTCTGCGTGCCGCTGCTCGCGAAGACGAGGTCGCCCTCACCGGGCGCGAATGCCGCGAGGAATTCCTCCACGGTGTGCAGGAGACAGATTTCCGGTGCGATTTGGAAGGTTTTCATAGGCTGCCCCTTTCCCGTGCCTCAGAGGTGTGCGCATGTTTTGATGGCGCGCTCGAAGATGTTGAGGCCCGCCTCGATCTGCTCGTCCGTGATGACGAGCGGCGCGAGGAAGCGGATGACGTTGCCGTAGATGCCGGCGCCCTCGACGAGCAGGCCGTTCTGCGCGCACTCCGCTATGATGGCGGCGGTGAGCGCCTTCGCCGGCTTCTTCGACGCCTTGTCCTCGACGAACTCGATGCCGATCATGCCGCCGAGGCCACGCACGTCGCCAACGCAGTCGTATTTCGCGAGCCATTCCTTATAGCGCGCCATGACTTTCTCGCCGATGGCGAGGGAGCGGTCTGCGAGGTGGTCGCGCTCCATGATTTCGATCGTCTTGAGCGATGCCGCGCAGGCGAGCGCGTTGCCGCCGAACGTGCCGCCGATGACGCCGCCCGGCACGGACTCCATGATCTCGTCGCGCGCGATGATGGCAGAGAGCGGCACGCCGGCGGCGATGGATTTCGCCGTCGCGATGATGTCCGGCTCGACGCCCGCTTCTTTCCAGTATTCCGAGGCGAACATGCGGCCCGTGCGGCAGAAGCCGGACTGCACCTCGTCGGCGACGAGCAGGATGCCGTGCGCATCGCAGATCTTGCGGATCGCCTTGATCCACTCGATCGGCGCGGGGATGAAGCCGCCCTCGCCCTGCAGCGGCTCGACGACGGCAGCCGCGACGTACTCTGCCGGGCTCGCGTTCTCGAAGACCTCCTGGAATTTCTCGACGTAGTAGTCGATGGCGGCCTCCTCCGGCATGCCCTCCGGACGACGGTAGAGATACGGGAACTCCGCGCGGTAGACGCCGTCGGGGAACGGGCCCATGCCGACGGCGTACGCCTTTTTCGCCGTCATCGACATCGTGAGCAGCGTGCGCCCGTGGAACGCGCCGGAAAAGACGATGATGTTCGGGCGCTTCGTGAACGCCTTGGCGATCTTCACCGCGTTCTCATCCGCCTCCGCGCCGCTGTTCGTGAAGTAGGCGCGCTTCTTTCCGCCGCGTACAGGCGCGATAGCGCAGAGCTTCTCCGCGAGGCTCACGTAGCCTTCGTGCGTCACGACGTTGAACATGCCGTGGAAATATTTCTCCGCCTGGTCTTTGACCGCCGCGACGACTTCCGGGTGGCAGTGGCCGATGTTGAGCACGCCGACGCCGCCGATCCAGTCGAGGAAGCGGTTGCCGTCGAGGTCTTCGATGATGGCACCCTCGGCGCGCTTCATCACGACGGGATAGCCGCAGTGGATCGCGCTCGGCACGACCGCCTCGCGGCGGGCGATGACCGCAGCGGACTTCGGACCGGGGAGCTTCGTGTTGATTTCGGGCAGTGCATCTCTGAGCATGGCAGATTCCTCCTTTATCTCGCCCGGAGTCTCTCCGGGCGCTTCCTACAACATCAACCTCCGCCTCTCTGCAGCGCAGGAAAAGGAAAAGAAAAAGCGATACGGCGCAGGCACCCCTCTCGCGGCGCCCTTGCCGTATCGCTTTTCGCATCTTTTCTTTTAGGATGGCTTTATCTTAGCACGAAAAAAAGCACCTCGCCACGGGCGCTCCGCCCGATTTTCGCGTATGCATTTGTGCTAATGGCACATATATTATATAATCAAGGCAAGGAAAGGAGGGGATACGGTGGCAATCCGCCTTCAGACGTTTTTCCGCACGGCGCGCACACGCTACGGGCTGCGCCTGCTCGCGGGGCGCAGCGGCCTCGCGCACGAGTTTTCCTGGGTGCATCTCTTAGAGGACATCGGCAATGCCGATTTCCTGCGCGGCGGCGAGCTCGTCATCACGACGGGCCTCGCCGCGCTGCAGGAGCACTGGCTCCGCGACTTCGTGCACGCACTCGCGCGCCGGCAGGCGGCAGCGCTCATCCTCAACACGGGGAAATACCTGCGCGAGGGCGACATCACGGACGAGGTGCGCGCACTCTGCGATGCGGCTGCCCTGCCGCTCTTCCTCATGCCGTGGCGCACGCATATCTCCGACCTCATGCAGGACGTCTGCGCCCAGCTCATGGAGCAGGCGCAGAAGGAACGGCGCACGGAGCAGCTGCTCACCGCGCTGCTCGATGATGCGCCGCCCAGCGGGGCGCCCGCGGGCGATACGCTGCTGCCGCTCTACCCGAGCGCGAGCGGGCGCCCCATCCTGCTCACGGGGCACCAGCTCGCCGCGCTCAGTGAGCTCACGGAGCGCGGGTTCCATCCCGCACGTTTCACGCTCTCCGTCTTCGATCTCGGCACGCCTATCGCACCGACCGAGGAAGCGGATCTCTGCCGTAGCTTTCGGCGGCGCCTCGCCGCGCTCGAGGCGCCGTTCTGGCTATTTCTCCGGCAGGGGCGCCTGCTGCTCCTGCGCGAGCTCCCCGCGGGAGGCAGGCAGCGGGAACATCCGGAGGAGCAAGATGCCCTCGCCGCGCTTCTCGAGGAGGAATGCGCGACGAGTCAGCCGGCCTCTGCGCTCCAGGGCGGCGAGAGCGATCCCCACACGGAGCTCGCCGCCCTGCCGACGGCATACCGCGAGGCGCTCGCCGCCCTCACCGCCGCCCGCACGGGGCTCCTCGAGGCGGAGGCGGCAGATGCAGGCGACAGCGAGCGCGCAGATGCCCCGCCGCACACAACAGCGGCGACAGCGGTGGCACCGCCGCGGCTCCTCTCCTTTGCCGCCCTCGGCACCTACCGCCTCCTCTTCACCCATCCCGACCGCACGCTGCTGCACGCCTTTGCCGAGGAGCAGCTCGGCGCCTTGCTGCGCTATGATGCGCGGCACCACGCGCACCTCGCGGAGACACTGCGCTGCTACCTTCTCACGGGCGGCAGCCTCGCCCGCACCGCCGCGCATACCTACACGCACCGCAACACCGCCGGCTATCGCCTCCGCAAGGTCCGCGCGCTCCTCGGCACCGACCTCAAAACACCTGCCGCGCGCTTTCCCCTCCTGCTCGCCTTCACCATCCTGCGCTTCGAGACCTGCCTCGCCGCAGAAGGCGCCACCAAACCGTAAAGAGAAAGGACAGCTCCCATGAACGAAGAAAACGAGAAGAAAGAACTCGACCCGCTCGTCACTCAGCCGCACGGCCGCGAGCAGCAGATGAAGATGGAGATCCTCAACATGATCCACAGCGGCGCCTCCCCCTACGACATCATCTACCGCGTCGCCCAGCGCCTCGAGAAAGCCTCCGGCGAGCCGGGCTACGCCGCCTACGTCAACGACCAGCTGCGCGCCGTCTACGGCTTTGCGCTCAAGGACACCATCGAGCTCGAGGCGGAGCTCGATGAAGTCAAGGCGCGCCTCGAACGCATCAAGAAAGCCTACGACAGCGACGAATTCACCGAGGAGGAGCATATCCGCATCGGCTTTGCCGTCGACCGCCACAAGAAGAACATCGCGCGCCTCGAGCTCATGATCCAGGAGGCGAAGGCGAACCGCACCTCCCTCACCGTACCGAAATTCGGCAAGCTCTGAGGCGAATCTCTCCCGCAGAAAAGCCGCTTATATACAAATTGCAACGTGCAATTAATCCATATCTCAAAGGCATCCTCTATGATAAAGGATATGCACGACCTGCCATCCCGCCGGCTGTGCCACGCCATTTCTCAAAGAGCATCCTGCCGCCAGCCTGACCATCGCGCCCGCCACGACCGCCGAAGCTGCGGAGGAAGCCTACAGCGACCACACCTCGAACGAATACAGCCACCGCCTGCACGAGGAAGATGTCACACACCGCATGAACATCTCCTCCATCCGCTACGAATACAGAAAAGACGGCGACAAGAAAAAATTCGGCCGCGCGATGAAGAAGGAGCAGCATCGCCATCCCTTTTTACCGGCGCATCCATGCGCCGGTTTTCATTTGGGGAATTGCGAGCCGCTGCGCCTTCCCAGGCTCCGCCTCCTGGCGGAATCGCCGGCTTTCTGCTATACTCGTAGTTGTATATATAGGAAGAAAGCACCTGCGAGCCCATAGCGCAGCAGCGGTGAGAGGAGATACGAACGTGACGCAAAGCGACGAAAACAGCCGGATCCCGACCTTGCAGTGGTTTCCCGGCCACATGAAGAAAGCCCAGCGGCTCATTGAGGAAAACCTGAAACTCGTGGACGTGGTCATCGAGCTCTTGGATGCGAGGATCCCCGCGAGCAGCGCCAACCCGCTGCTCGCTTCCCTCATCGCGGGGAAACCGCGCCTGATCGCGCTCAACAAATCCGACCTGGCAGACCCCGCCCTGACGAAGAGATGGCTCGCCTATTTCCGCCAGCACGAGCTGCCCGCCGTCGCCATCGACGCCAATCAGGGCAAGGGCATGAAGCAGCTCGTCGCGGCCGCGGAGGAGCTCGCGCGCCCGCGCACGGACCGCTTCGTGAAGGCCGGCGGCCAGCCACGGGCGGCGCGCTGCATGATCCTCGGCATCCCGAACGTGGGGAAATCCTCGCTGATCAACCGCCTTGCGAAAGCCGTGAAGGCGAAGGCGGCGAACACACCAGGCGTCACGCGCGCCAAGCAGTGGATCAAGATCGACAGGAACCTCGACCTCCTCGACATGCCCGGCGTGCTCTGGCCGAAATTCGAAGACCCGACCGTGGGGCTGAAGCTCGCATTCACAGGCGCGATCAACGACGACATCTACGACCAGGAGCAAGTCACGTATCTGCTACTCGAGACGCTCAGGCGCGACGCCCCCGAGCGTCTCGTCGAGCGATTCAAGCTCAAGGAACCGCTGCCAGAGGCGGACTATGAACTCCTCGAAGCCATCGGCCGCAAGCGTGGCTGCCTCGTGCGCGGCGGTATCGTCGATACCGAGAAAGCGCAGCGCATCGTCATGACGGAGTTCCGCACGGGGAAACTGGGGCGCGTGACGCTCGACCCGGTGCCGGAAGAGGGCGCGGAGGCGCAGCACCCCTGACCTGCCAGAGCTTGCAGCGAGGGCGATCCGATACGAGAGAGGAGATTGCATGGAAGAACTTTCGTTATTTGATGTGAGCACGATGACGCTGAAGGAAATCGAGCGCACCCTCGCGGCGCCGCCCGTCTCCGAGGCATTCCTCTCCGCCTGCCGCAGCGACCCCCGCAAGGCGGCGCAGCGCCTCGTGAAGCGCTACGAGCGCGCACAGGCGGAGCGCTCCCGCGTCGCCGCCCTCTACGCGTACGAGGACGCCGCGGCGGCGGAGGGATACGACATCGTCGCGGGCGTCGACGAAGCCGGCCGGGGACCGCTCGCGGGGCCCGTCTCCGTCGCCGCCGTCATATTGCCGCGCGGCCTCTATCTGCCGAAGCTCAACGACTCCAAGAAGCTCTCGCCCAAGGTACGGGAGGAGCTCTTCGACGAGATCCAGGCGAAGGCGATCGCCGTCTCCTCCGCGCTCATCGACGCGAAGACCATCGACCGCATCAACATCTACCAGGCGACCATGAACGGCATGTACGAGTCGATCTTCTCGCTCGACCCACAGCCGCAGAAAGTCCTCATCGATGCCGTGCCGCTCGACCGCCTGCCGATGCCGTCAGAGTCCATCATCAAGGGGGATGCGAAATCCGCCTCGATCGCGGCAGCATCCATCATCGCGAAGGTCACGCGCGACCGGCTCATGGACGCCTACGACCGGCAGTATCCTGAGTACGGCTTCGCGCACCACAAGGGGTACGGGACCGCGGAGCACCTCGCGGCGCTGAGGAAATACGGCCCCTGCCCCATCCACCGGTTATCATTCGAGCCGATTCGTTCGATGTATCAGGTAGAAAGATAACGGAAGCGCGCGGACTTTGCCGCGCCTCCGCCAGGAACAGGGAGGAACTACTATGCCGATCGATGCAGGGGCTGTCGGTGTCCGCCCGGCGCTGCGCCCGCAGGCGTCCGGCGGCGTCGACGGCGTCACCCGCCGGGAGAACGACGGGTCCGCCGAGGGATTCCGGCCGCAAACGAACGTCGTCATCAAGAACGCCATCGACGATATGGCAGGCGTGCTGTCGAAAATCGCGACGAACGAGAACGAAGCGCTCGCCGACATGCCGCAGGATCTGCAGAAGATGCTGCAAAACGTCTTGAAAAATGCCTTCTCCTTCGACGAGACACTCGCCGAAGGCCTCGGGAGCACGATGGAAAGCCAGCGCTTCTCCATGGACCAGCTGGCTTCCGTCGCACGGACGCTCTCACAGATGGCGACGCTCGCCGAGAAGGGCTACGATGTGGACATCAGCGACGGCCTGCAGACGCTCCTGCAGGGCCTGAAGGAGCAGCTCACGACGGCGGAGGGCGGCAAGGCACTCGAGCCCGTCCTGATCCTCAAAGAGTCCTTCGAGCTGCTCAACGGCAAGGAGGTCGAAGAGCTCCCGTCGGCACTCCGGCAGCTGCTCCAGCAGCTCGGCAGCAGCGCGGCGCAGACGCCATCTGCCAGCGCGGGCAGCGCCGCCCTGAAGCAGCTCCTGCAGTACTTCATGCCAAAAGGCGCCTTCCAGGCGGCAGCGGCACAGGCATCCGCATCGCCAGCCGCCGCACAGGGCGCAAATGCCACCGCACAGGGCGGGAATGCCGCTGCGCAGGGCGAAAGCGCCGCCCAGCCAGGTGCAAACCAGCCAGAGGCCGCCGGGAACCCCGCGACCGCCACCGCGTCGCAGGCGCAGAGCGGCGGCAGCGCGGCCAACCCACAGGCGTCGACCACCACCGCGGGACGCCCGCAACAGACACCAGGCACCGCCACGCAGACAGAGACGCCAGCAGACGCCGAGACGCCCACAGCCCCCACGGGAAATGGAGCGGCGAAGACCGCTGCGCAGACAGGCGAGCCCACAGCGCAGCCCCTCCCCGCGGGCAAGCAGCAGGACATGGCATCGCTTACGAAGTCTCCTGCCAGCACCGAAGGAATGCCCGCCGAGGACACCACGAGCCCCAGCCAGCCGGGCACGAGCCGCCTCGCCACGCCACCGGAAGGGGACCAGGAGGCGGCGCTGGCCAGGCAGGCCGCACCGGACCGCACCTCCGCCCAGGCGGCGGAGACGAAGCCGGAGGCCCAGGCGGCGAAGACCTTCACGGCACAGGAAGCGAAGGAACTCCTCATGCAGCAGCCGTTCGAGAACTCCGCGCGCCTGATGACGGCGCTCAAGGAAACGGCGCGCACCCTCCTGCAGGACGAGACCCTCTCCCCGCAGGAAGCGCAGGTGCTGCAGAACTTCCTCAAGGAAAGCGGCGAGACCCTCTCGCCGAAGGAAGCGCGCCAGCTCGAGACGCTGCTGCGCCTCGCTCAGCAGAACATCCCCGCGACGGTACAGCAGGCAGCCGTGCAGAGGGACCTCCCGGAACTCTCCCGCCTCTGGATCTTCCTGCAGCTCTGCGACCTCACCACCGCCAAGCGCATGAGCGCCCGTCAGCTAAAAAAGGCGGGCCACGACGTCTCGGACTTCGCCACCTCGATGCGCAACTCGATGGAGGGCGAACACGCCATCGGACAGGGACAGCGCTCCATGAACTTCATGATGCCGCTCTACCTCGGCACGAACGAGAAAAGCTACCCCGCCTATCTCCACGTCTACGACGAGAACCAAACAGACCACGAGACCGGCGCCATCAAGAAAGAGACCTGGCTGCGCCTCTGCGTCCTCACGGACTACCTCGGCGCCGTCGAGCTGACCTGCCGCGTCTACGAACGGGAGCACCTCGACCTCCGGCTCTTCTTCATGGGCAAAGACGCCGCCCAGCAATTCCGCGGCTTCGTCCCTGAACTGCGCCAAAAGATGCGCAGCTCGAAACTCCACCTCGAAGACATCGCCGTCGGCGCCGCGAATGAATGAGTCTTCCGGCAAAATGAGATAAAAGCTCAAAAAGAGGAGCCGCCACACGCGCTGACTGCGTTTGGCGGCTCCTCTTTTGGTGACGATGATGCTCGCGCCGAGCGATGGCCCTGCCTCATCGCTCCGGTGCGGGCGGCTCCCCCTCCTGCTCCTCTGCCGCGGCGAGGTCGTCGTAGAGGCCGCGCATGGCGCGGCGGGCGATGGCGACGGGGCAGTCTGGGGAGCAGTAGGTGCAGTGGCCGCAGCACGCCTCGATGGCGGCGAGTGCGGCGGCGGCTTTTTCTTTCGCGAGCATGTTATTCGTCCGCCATGGGGACCTGCGTGCGGATGATGAGCATGGCGCAGGCGAGGCAGGCGAGCGCGGTGCCGAGGCCGAGCCATCCGTTCTGCGTCACGCCGTCAACAACGTAGCCGGCGAGGCAGCAGGTGCCGACCGTGATGACGTACGGGAGCTGCGTGCTCACGTGGTCGAGGTGATGGCACTGCGCGCCTGCGGACGCGAGGATCGTCGTGTCGGAGATCGGCGATGCGTGGTCGCCGCCCACGGCGCCCGAGAGGACCGCCGTGACGCAGAGGACGAGCAGGTTCGCGTTCTCCGTGCCGACGACGGCCATCGCGATCGGGATGAGGATGCCGAACGTGCCCCAGCTCGTGCCCGTCGCAAAAGCGAGGCCGAGCGCGACGAGGAAGAAGATCGGCGGCAGGAACGTGATGACGGAGGCGTGGGCGCTGACGAGCGCGCCGACGTAGCCGCCGAGGTTCAGGTATTTATCCGAGCAGATGCCCGAGAGCGTCCAGGCGAGGCAGAGGATGAAGATGGCGGGCACCATCGCCTTGAAGCCTTTGCCGAAGCAGGCGCAGAACTGGTTGAACGTCACGACGCGGCGCGGCAGGTAGAGCAGCCCCGTGAAGACGAAGGCGATGAACGAGCCGAGCACGAGCGATTTCGCGGAGTCGCAGTTCGCGAACGCCTCCTGCACGCCCTTGCCGTCGTAGATGCCGCCCGTGTAGAGCATGCCGAACACGCAGGCGGAGATGAGCACGATGAGCGGGAGCAGGAGGTCGTAGATGCGCCCCTTACCGGGCGTCTGCGCCGCGGCGTCCTCGTCCTCATCCGCGTCCTGGTACTCCGGCGGGATGAAGAAATGCTCCGCGTTTTCGCGCACGGAACGCCCCATCGCCGCGTAGTCGCGCCCCGTCCAGATGATGAAGAGCATGAAGAGCAGCGTGAGCCATGCGTAGAGGTTAAAAGGGATCGTCTGCAGGAAGAGGCTGAAGCCGTCGATCGTGCTGTCCTCCGGCAGGGAGGAGCCGACGGCCGCCGCCCAGCTCGACACGGGCGCGATGATGCAGACGGGCGCCGCCGTCGCGTCGATGATGTAGGCGAGCTTCGTGCGCGCGATCTTGAACTTGTCCGTGACGGGGCGCATGACCGTGCCGACCGTCAGGCAGTTGAAATAGTCGTCGATGAAGATGACGATG
>CACWQW010000036.1 GCA_902763085.1 Dongibacter bovis | reverse complement strand
TTCCATACCGCGTTCTTCGCTTCTGCGCAGTTCCATGTAGTAGGTCATATACTCCACCTTCATTTCCTTGTTTTCTTTCGCCACTTCCACGGCATCGGCGATGGTTTCCGTGAATTTCCCTTTCGGCGCTTTGCCCTCGATGTAGTCGAGGAAGGCGGCGAGGTCGCTGTCGATGCCATCGCGCCTGCCCTTGCTGTTCAAAAAGATTTTCGTCGTCTCGTCGCCCATCTCCAGCGTGAAAGTGTACTGGCTGAGATTCCTGTCGAAGGGGTCGAACGTACAGATGAAGATGATGTAGGTCTTCCGAAGTTTCGTATAGAATTCGCCTTTGTTGAGTACATCCATGTCCATCATGGCCTGATAGTAGCGCGTACGCTTCGGGAGTTCCGCTGGGTCGGCGTAGTCGGTTGTCTGCATCTCAATATCGTAGAGCGTGCCTTTGTCATCCTCAACGTAAACGTCGAGCCGCACGCTCTTGCTATCGCGGCGGATATGGATGTCTTTTTCCGTTTCCGGGAACATGATCTTCTGAACCTTGACGTGCAGGATCTTCTCAATGAAGCGCTTGCAGAGCCGCTTCTTGCGCATGACCTTCTGAAAGATAAAATTGTCCGCGATGGTCAAATTTTCCCAGATTTTGTTCACGTCGGGCATTGTCTTCTCCATGGGCATCACTCCTTTCTAGTTCAATTATACGCTGGCGAGAACATCGCTGACAAGGGATTTACAAAGGAACCACGGATGAATCTGCACGAGTGACACACGATATGCAAAATCAGATGTTTTTCCGGCTTTTCAGGGAATCGCGACCTTTCCGCCATTGCACCCTAGTGTAGAATAATACACGAAAAGAGCACTGACTTATATCCCATCCATTTCTCTTTTGCGAGGTATCCTCATGAGCTATCTTCCGACGCTCCTCGTCGCCATCGTCGGCGGCGTCATCATGTCTTTCATCCACGCGCCGCTGCCCTGGACGCTCGGGCCCATCACGGCCGTCTTCCGCTGGCCGCTCGGCGTGCGCAATACCGCGCTCATCCTGCTCGGCTACGCGATGGGACGGCCGTTTAACGCCGAGACGGGGCACGCCATCCTCACGCAGCTCCCCATCATGCTCACGGCCACGGTCATCACGGTCGCCGCGGGCGTGCTGACGGCCTATCTCATGGTGCGCCATACGGAGATCAATTTCACGAGCTGCCTGCTCGGCTGCGTGCCCGGCGGGCTCTCGCAGATGGTCATCCTCGCCGACGAGCTGCCGGACGCCGATCTCACGGCCGTCACCATCATGCAGACGCTGCGCATGCTCTCCGTCGTGTTCTGCATCCCGTTCCTCGCGACGCATGTGTTGCCGAGCGAGGCGGGCACGCATGGCGCGGCGGCTGCTGCCGCCGCCTCCCCGGAGACCATCCTGCTCTTCGCCGCCGTCGCCGTCCTCAGCGCGCTGCTCGCCGTGCGCCTCCATCTGCCGACGGCGACGATGCTCGGCCCCATCCTCGGCACGGGCGCGTTCCTGCTCGTCACGGGGCTTTCGGCACCCGCCGTCCCCATCCATCTCATCAACGCCGCCCAAATCTGCGTCGGCTCCTACATCGGCGCGCACATCGACCTGCGCCAAATCAAGGAGTATCACGGCATGGGGCCTGTCCTCGCCGGCGGCGTGCTCTTCGTGCTGCTCGTGAGCATGGGCATGGGATGGCTCGTCACCTGCGTCACGGGCGCGGGGCTTGCGACCGCCTTCCTCTCCACCGCGCCCGGCGGCCTCACGGAGATGGGCATCACCGCGCTCGTCGTCGGCGCCGACATCAGCACGATGACCGCCTACCAGCTCACGCGCCTGCTCTTCATCATGCTCGCCTTCCCCTACATCGCGAAATGGATCGTGCGCCGCAGCCGCCAGCGGCACGCGTAGAGGAACAGCCGCTCCGATGGCATCTTCCGCTGAAAAAGCGCTTGCCGCTGCAATGGTTCCACTGCAGCGGCAAGCGCTTTTTCTTTTTATCAGAGCTCAAAGTCCGTCTTTGTTGCCCGCAGGCGCGCAATGGCGCGGTGCAGGGCGAGCTCGGCGCGTTTGAAGTCGATGTCCTCGGACGCGGGCGGTCCCTGGTGGAACGCCGCGATGCGCTCCTTGGCGCGCGCATACGCCTGCTTCGCGCGATTGATATCGATATCGATCGGCTGCTCAGCAGCGCTCGCGAGGACGGTGATCTTCTCTGGCGTCACTTCCATGAAGCCGCCCGCGACGGCGAGCAGCTGCTCGTCGCCCCCCGGGAGCTTCGCGCGCATCGCGTGCGGCACGAGGCCGGTGACGAGTGGCGCGTGATGCGGCAGGATGCCGAGCTCGCCGCCCGTCGAGCGGACGATGAGCATCGCGATATCCTCTTTGTAGACCACCTTGTCGGGTGAGACAACCTCCAGCTGAATCGTCGCCATGGATTATCCCTCCTCGGCTTTGATCTTCTTTGCTTTCTCCACCGCCTCATCGATCGTGCCGACCATGTAGAAGGCATTCTCCGGCAGGTCGTCATACTTCCCTTCGAGGATCTCCTTGAAGCCGCGGATCGTCTCCTTGAGCGGCACGTACTTGCCGGGGCTGCCCGTGAAGACTTCCGCGACGAAGAACGGCTGCGAGAGGAAACGCTGGATCTTGCGGGCGCGAGAGACCGTGAGCTTGTCCTCGTCGGAGAGCTCCTCCATGCCGAGGATGGCGATGATATCCTGCAGGTCCTTGTACTTCTGCAGGACGGCCTGCACGCCGCGCGCGACCTTGTAATGCTCCTCGCCGATGATGTGCGGGTCGAGGATACGGCTCGTCGAGTCGAGCGGATCGACGGCGGGATAGATGCCGAGCTCGGCGATCTGGCGGGAGAGGACGGTCGTCGCATCGAGATGCGTGAACGTGCCCGCAGGCGCGGGGTCGGTGAGGTCATCCGCCGGGACGTAGACGGCCTGCACGGACGTGATGGAGCCGTCTTTCGTCGAGGTGATGCGCTCCTGCAGGGCGCCGATATCCGTCGAGAGCGTCGGCTGGTAGCCGACGGCGGACGGCATGCGGCCGAGCAGCGCCGAGACCTCGGAGCCCGCCTGGATGTGAGCGCGACGCGCATACGGGCTCCTGGCGGCTCGTTCATCTGGCCGTAGACGAGCGCCGTCTTGTCGATGACGCCGGACTCGGTCATCTCGCCCCAGAGGTCGTTGCCCTCACGCGTGCGCTCGCCGACACCGGCGAAGACGGAATAGCCGCCGTGCTCCGTCGCGATGTTGTGGATGAGCTCCATGATGAGGACGGTCTTGCCGACGCCGGCGCCGCCGAAGAGGCCCGTCTTGCCGCCGCGCGAGTACGGAGCGATGAGGTCGACGACCTTGATGCCCGTCTCGAGGATGCTCGTCGACGTCTCCTGCTCGTCGAACTTCGGCGCGGGGCGGTGGATCGGCCAGAACTCCTTGTTGCCGACCGGCGCGGGGTTGTGGTCGACCGTCTGGCCGAGCACGTTGAACACGCGCCCGAGGCACTCGGTGCCGACCGGCACCATGATCGGATGGCCCGTGTCCTCCGCCTCCATGCCGCGCGTGAGACCGTCCGTCGAGCTCATGGCGATGCAGCGCGTGACGCTGTCGCCGAGATGCTGCATGACCTCGACGACGAGGTCGATCTTGATGGGGAATTCAATATCTACGACAGGTCCGATGACCTGTACAATCTTACCTTTTGCCAATGGGAAACCTCCTAACCGTATGCTACTTCAGGCCCTCGGCACCCGCGACGATCTCGTTGAGCTCCGTCGTGATGCCCGCCTGACGTACCTTGTTGTAGTGCAGGTTGAGTTTCGCTATGAGGTCCTCGGCGTTGTCCGTCGCATTGCTCATCGCGTTCATGCGGGAGGAAAGCTCACTCGCGGCGGACTGCAGGAGGGCTGCGTACACCGTCGTATCGAGGTACTGCGGCAGCAGGAACCCGAGCACGGTCGCCGCATCCGGTTCATAGATGTACTCGGCGTGCGGCGCGGCCGCCTCCGCTTTCTTCTCCATCGTGAGCGGCAGGAGCTTCTGCGCCTGCGGCTCACAGCTGATGGCGGAGATGAACTTCGTGTAGACCATCCGGACCTCGCGATAGGCGCCGGACCGATAGAGCCCGATGAGATCGATGGCGATCTTGCGGGCATGCTCGAACACCGGGCGCTCGCTGATGCCCGTGTAGCTCTTCACGATGGTGCAGCCGCGGTTCTTAAAATACGCCTCTCCCTTGCGACCGACGACGAAATAGTCCGTCGCCGCCCCGTCGTCTGCGAGCGCATGCGCTGCCTTGCAGGCGTTAGACGAATAGGCGCCTGCAAGTCCCTTGTCCGCCGTGACGACGAAGACGAGGCGCTTCCCGTCCGGGTGCTGCTCGAGCAGCGGGTGCGAGAAGTCCGCGCCCGCGTTCGCCGCGACCTCGCCGACGACCTCGACGACCTTGCGCGCGTAGGGCGCGTTGGCGGTCGCCGCCTCCTTGGCATGGCGCAGGCGGCTCGTCGCGACCATGTTCATAGCGCTCGTGATCTGCTTCGTACTCGTGACGCTCTTGATGCGATGGCGAATGTCCTGTAAACTAGCCAAAAAGAATCACCTCGCTCATGCCATCTTGTACGGGATGGTTTCCTTGAACTCCTTGATGGCCGCCTGGATCTCACCCTCAAGCGCATCGTCGAGCTTCTTCTGCTCGATGATCTTCTTGCTGACCTCGGGGTGCGCCGTGCGCATGAATTTGAGGAAGACGGCCGTGTAGAGCACGAGCACCTGCTCCTCGACGAGCAGCGGGCTGTACTGCGGCTGCTTGAGCGTCTCGACGACGCGCTCGCCGCGGTCGAGCTGTGCCTTCGTCGCCTTGTCGAGGTCGGAGGCGAACTGGGAGAACGCCGCGAGCTCGCGGTACTGGGCGAGGTCGAGGCGCATCGTGCCCGCAACCTGCTTCATCGCCTTGATCTGAGCCGAGCCGCCGACACGCGACACGGAGAGACCGACGTTGATCGCAGGGCGGATGCCGGAGTTGAACGCATCCGTCTCGAGCATGATCTGGCCATCGGTGATGGAGATGACGTTCGTCGGGATGTAGGCGGAGAGGTCGCCTGCCTGCGTCTCGATGATCGGCAGCGCCGTGATCGAGCCGCCGCCGAGTTCATCGTTGAGCTTCGCCGCACGCTCGAGCAGACGGGAGTGCAGATAGAAGACATCGCCCGGATACGCCTCGCGTCCTGGCGGGCGGCGGAGAAGCAGCGACATCGCGCGGTAGGCGGCCGCGTGCTTCGTCAGGTCATCGTAGACGCAGAGGCACGCCTTGCCCTGGTACATGAAATGCTCCGCCATCGCGACGCCCGCATACGGTGCGAGGTACTGCAGCGGCGCGCTGTCCGCCGCCGTCGCGGCGACGACGATGGTGTAGTCCATCGCGCCGTGCTCCTCGAACGTCTTGACGACGCGCGCGACCGTCGAAGCCTTCTGGCCGATGGCGACGTAGACGCAGATGCAGTCCTGCCCCTTCTGGTTCAGGATCGTATCGACGGCGATGGCCGTCTTGCCGATGCCACGGTCGCCGATGATGAGCTCGCGCTGGCCGCGGCCGATCGGCACGAGGGCGTCGATCGCCTTGATGCCCGTCTGCAGCGGCTCCTTGACCGGCTTGCGGTCCGCGATGCCCGGCGCATGGAACTCGACGGGGCGCGTCTCGCTCGTCTTGATGACGCCCTTGCCGTCGATCGGACGACCGAGCGCGTCGACGACGCGACCGATCATGTTCTCGCCGACCGGCACCTGCATGATCTTGCCCGTGCGCCTTACCTCGTCGCCCTCTTTGATCTCCGTGTCGCCGCCGAGGATAACAGCGCCGACGTTGTCCTGTTCAAGGTTCAGGACCAGACCGTAAATATCATGACCGAAATCGAGCAGCTCGCCGCTCATCGCCTTCTCCAGGCCATGGATGTGCGCGATGCCGTCGCCTCGTAGTTCTTGATCTGGTCCTTGATGATGGCGGTTATTTCTTCCGGATTCATTTTCATACCTTGCAGTCACCCCTCATCATTTGTATGCCATCAGCTCATCCGCGAGCGCGGCGAGCTTGCCGGTGACGCTGCCGTCGATCCGCTTGTCGCCGATCCGGACGATGACGCCGCCGATGATCTTCGGGTCCTCGTGCAGCCGGAGCTTCACGTCCTTGCCCGTGACCGCCTCGAGCCGCTCTTTGAGCCGCGCGCGCTGCGCGTCACCGATGCCGTGCGCTGTCGTCACGTCGGCGATCACGATGCCGCGCGCCTCGTTGGAGAGCGCCTCGAAGTCCTCCACGATGGCAGGATAGAGCGCCATGCGCCGCTTGTCGACGAGGAGCAGCAGGAAATGGTAGACATTTCCCGAAAGCTCCCCCTCGAAGAGCTTCGCGAGCAGCGCTTTCTTGTCGCTGCGCTGGATGAGCGGATTCCCGAAATAGCTCCAGATCCCAGGCACCGCAGCGAGCTCATCGAGCACGCCGCGGAGCTGCTCGCCGTAGGGGACGAGCTGGTCTTCCTCCTGCGCGAGCTCGAAGATGGCACTCGAATACTTGCGTGCAAGCTGTAGATTTAGCATGACAGATCACCAATCTTGTCTTTATCGAGCTTGTCGATAAAGTCGCCGACGAGCGCCTCGTTCTCCGAGGCCCCCAGGTTCTTCTCGACGACTTTGCCGGCCGCGAGCAGAGAGAGCGCCACGATCTCCTTCTTGAGCTGATCGGCGGCGCGCTCGTGGTCGCGCTGTATCTCGGCCTGAGCAGCCTTTTTCATCTGCTCGATCTCGCGCTTCGTGTCCTGGATGCTCGCCTCGCGGTTCGACGCGGCGACTTTCTCCGCCTTGTCCACGATGGCCTGTGCCTTCTCGCGCGCCTCGGCGAGCTGTGCCTGATAGTTCTTCTTGAGCTCTTCGGCCTCAGCTAGCGCGCGCAGGATGGCGACGAGGATCAGGAAGTTCAGAATCTGCGCGAAAAATGTCGCGTTAAGATCGATCAATTCCTATGCCTCCCTTCAAAGCACCAAATGCAATTATTTGATGAGCGGGTTGGCATACAGCATGATGAACGCAACGACGATGGCGATGATGGCCATTGCCTCGATGAGGCCGACGGAGATCAGCGTGTTCGTGAAGAGCGTGCTCTTCGCCTCCGGCTGACGCGTGATGCCTTCGATGAAGCGGCTCGTGACAAGGCCATCGCCGAGGCCTGCGCCGACGGCGGCAAGCCCCGCCGTGATCCCGGCACCGATGAGGGCTGCGGCTACCATAATTGCGTTTTCCATGGAAAATCCTCCTTAAAAATCAAAAAACATCTCTCTTATGATTGTTCTTCCTCTTTGACGGCATTGGCAAGGTACGCCATCGAGAGCATCGTAAAGATGACGGCTTGGACACCGCCGATGAAGATGCTGAACGCGAGCCAGCAGACGGCGGGGATCGGCATCCAGATCGGCATGAGCTTCAACAGGACGATGATCAAAATCTCGCCTGCCAGGATGTTGCCGAACAGACGGCAGGAGAGCGTGATGGGTTTGGCGATTTCCTCGATGACATTGATGACCACGAACACGGGCGTCGGCTGGAAGAAATGCGCGATATAGTGCATTCCCTTCTTGTAGAGCCCGAGGAAGTGGACCATGACGATGACGATGAGGGCGAGCGCCAGCGTGGTGTTCAAGTCGTTCGTCGGCGATGACAACGTAGGGATGAGTCCGAGCCAGTTCGAGACCAGCAGGAACATGAAGAGCGAGACGATGAAGGGCGCGAGGAATCTCCCGCTCTTTCCCATCATCGCATCGATCTGACCGTGCAGCCAGTTCACGATGAGTTCCACCACCATCTGCCACCCCGACGGCACGAGCTTCAGACTGCGTGTCGCGAGGAAGGCGATGAGGATGACAACGGCCATCGTGAGCCAGGTCATGGTCATGCAGAGGGTCTCCCAGTTGAAGGTAAAGCCGGCAAACTGCACTGTTTCGCGAACACCGATTTCATGCATATACCTCAACCTCCTCCCAGTGATATCTCTGGGCTACTTTCCACGTATATTCAATGCGATGAGGTGCGCGAGCGCGAGGCCGTAGCAGAGCACGAACCCCAGCGCCGCCATGAGGAAGACCTCGGAGGAAACCGAGGCGGCAGCGAAGAGGACGAGCGCGAGTACGGCGAGGCGCAGCGCCATGCCCCAAAGCATCTGTCTGCGGGCGGTCCCCGGCGCCGCGGCAAGATGCCAGAGACGCCAGGCCATGTTCCAGACGAAGACCAGCGCCGCCGCGAAGCCGAGCAGCAGCGCGAACGTGAGGCCGCCCTCCCCCCTTGCCAGGAGGAGCGCCCCCACGCCGAGCGCCGCGAGCAGGAGGCTCAGGGCGAGACGCCGGAGGAATATCGAGAGAAGCTCTTTCATGAAACAACCCTCATGAAACCATTTGAAAGCACCGGAGTGCGCGAGATCGCAGCCCTGCCAGTACTTCTTACCCAATCTGTAGTGTTCGACAAAGACAGGAGAAAAACCTTTTCTCCTGTCTTTCTTTTTCTTAATGATTCCATAAACAGGACTTATGTGCGGAGCCTCAGACGAGGCCGCCGCGCCGGAGCTGCCGGTAGAGCGTGTAGAGCGCGCCGGGGAAGCCGACGAGGATGCCGATGAGGCGCCCCGTATGGCCGAGCCCGAACGCCGTGTCCGCCTCGTAGCCGAGGAAGACGCAGATGCCGACGAAGACGACGAGATAGATGCCGACGCCGCCGAGCAGCGAGAACGCCTTGAGCGCCTGCCGGAGCCCGTCATCCTCCTGTCCCTTTCCCATCATAGACCTCCCTGCCGCCGCGCGGCACATCGCGCCTCAGCGCGCTTCGAAGCGGTCGGGGCGCGACTCGCTGAGCCCGTAGTGGTAGAGGATCGCCTGGATGATGCGGCGCGACGCCTCGCCGTCGCCGTACGGGTTGCAGCTCTCCGCCATGCGGCGGTACTCCGCCTCATCGGTGAGCAGGCGGCGCGCCTCCTCGTAGACGCGCGTGCGGTCGGTGCCGATGAGCTTCACCGTGCCCGCCTCGACCGCCTCGGGGCGCTCCGTCGTATCGCGCAGCACAAGCACGGGCTTGCCGAGCGCCGGCGCCTCTTCCTGCACGCCGCCCGAATCCGTGAGGATGAGGTGGGCGCGGTGCATGAGGTTCGCGAACGGCTCGTAGTCGAGCGGCTCGATGAGGTGCACCTGCCGGAGACCGCCGAGCTCCTCGCGCACGACTTCGCGCACCTTCGGGTTCTTGTGCACGGGGAAGACGACCTCGACGTCGGGGAACTCCTCCGTGAGCTGCTTGAGCGCCTTGTAGACGTGGCGCATGGGCTCGCCGAGGTTCTCGCGCCGGTGCGTCGTCACGAGGATCACGCGCTTCTTCGCGAAATCGATGCGCTCGAGCAGCGCATCCTCGAAGCGAAAATCGTCCTGCACCGTGTGGTGCAGCGCGTCGATGACCGTGTTGCCCGTGACGAAGATGCTCTCTTTCGGCACGCTCTCGGCGAGGAGGTTCTGCTCCGAGGTCGCCGTCGGCGCGAAGTTGAGATCGGCGATGCAGCCGGTGAGGCGCCGGTTCATCTCCTCGGGGAACGGCGAGTACTTGTTGTGCGTGCGCAGGCCCGCCTCGACGTGGCCGACCGCCGTCTGGTGGTAGTAGGCGGCAAGCGCCCCGGCGAACGTCGTCGTCGTATCGCCGTGCACGAGGACGATGTCGGGCTGCTCCTTCGTGAGCACGCCATCGAGTCCGTTCATCGCCTTCGTCGTGATGTCGAAGAGCGTCTGCCCCTTCGCCATGAGGTTGAGGTCGTAGTCCGGCGTGATGTGGAAGAGGCCGAGGACCTGGTCGAGCATCTCGCGGTGCTGCGCCGTGACGGCGACGACCGGCGTGATGGTGTCGGGATGTTTCTCCAGCTCGAGGACGATCGGTGCCATCTTGATGGCCTCCGGACGCGTGCCGAAGACCGTCATCACTTTGATTTTCTTCTTTTCCATGGATATCTCCTTTTCGTGGAAACGAGGCCTGCCCGGGGGCGCGCGCCCCGCATTGCCCTCCGGCCTCTATGAAAAAGAGCAGGCTTCCGCCTGCTCAGTCCATCAATGCTCGTGTACGGAATCCTTCATATGAAAAATGCCGATTTTTTTCGCGCCGAGGAGCACCGCGGCGACCACCACGCAGACGATGAGGATGGCGAACTGCCCGCTGACCTCCGTGAGCGCGACGGCAGAGAGCCCGAGGAGCGCGCTGATGACATACATGAGCAGCACCGCCTGGCGCTGCGTGAAGCCGAGGTCGAGCAGCCGATGGTGCAGATGCCCCTTGTCCGGCTTGAAGATGGGCACGCCGCCGCGATAGCGCCGCACGATGGCAAACGTCGTATCGAGGATCGGCAGGCCGAGCGCGAGGATCGGCACGATGAGCGCGATCGTCGCGGCGGACTTCACAGCGCCGATGACGCTGATGCCCGCGAGCATGTACCCGAGGAACATGCTGCCGGAGTCGCCCATGAAGATGCGCGCCGGGTTGAAGTTGTAGTAGAGGAACCCGATCGCCGCGCCCGCGATCGCCGCCGTGAAGACGGCGACGAACATGATGCCCTGCTGCAGCGCGACGAGGAAGATCGTGATGGACGCGATCGTCGCCACGCCCGCCGCGAGACCGTCGAGGCCGTCGATGAGGTTCACCGTGTTCGTGAGCCCGACGATCCAGAAGAGCGTCGCGGGGATCGCGAGCCACTCGAGGAAGAGGTAGTCGCCGAAGGGGTCCGTGATGAAGTCGATGCGCACGTCGAAGCCGATCACGAGCACCGCTGCCGCGACGATCTGCCCGACGAGCTTGACCTTCGCGGGCAAGTTCGTGTAGTCGTCGACGAGGCCGAGCGCGACGATGAGCGTACCGCCCACCATGAGCCCCTCGAGCTCGAAGGCGACGTCCGGAGCGATGGGAACGTAGCTCAGCACGACGATCATCGCCGCGAGGAAGCCGAGGTAGATGCCGAGGCCGCCGATGCGCGGAACGGGGCGCTTATGCACCTTGCGCGGATCCGGCGCGTCCATCGCCCCCGTCTTCTTCGCTAGGAAAATAACGCCTGGTGTCACCAGCAGCGCCACTCCGGCGGCAATGACAAAAGCCAAAACGTAATCCGGCATAAATTCGTCGCACCCCTTCAAAAAACAGGAACTTCACCGCGTTCCCTCGCTCATCTCTAAATAACGTATGCGCATTTATCTTACAACAGCCGCAAATACGTGTCAATCGTGAATGTCCGCCGGTGCGCACGTCACGATGCTGCCGTCCGTCTCATAGTAGACGACCCTGGCGAGCTTCGCGTTGCGCAGCATGCGACGGCAGAGCAGGCACGGCTTGCCGCTCGCGAGCGTGCCGTCGGCGTTGATGCCGACGATATAGATCGTCGCGCCTTCCATCTGCGCGGGGTCGGCGTTGAGCATGGCGTTCTGCTCGGCGTGCACCGCGACGCAGAGCTCGTAGTTCTGCCCCTTGGGCACGTGCAGGCGCTCGCGCTCGCAGATGCCCGTGTCGATACAGTTCGCCTCGCCTCGCGGCGCGCCGTTGTAGCCCGTGCTGATGATGATGCGGTCCTTCACGATGATCGCGCCGTAGCGCCGACGAAGGCACGTCGCCCGACGGCCGACCGCCCGCGCGATATCGAGGAAATATGTCGTCCAGTCCGGACGATCCTGTGTCTCTCTCATGATGATGGTCCCTTTCCCTTTCCGCATGCGGAGGGTCCCTCCGCACCGGCGTCAAATCACGCCGAAAAGCACGCGCGAAGGTGCGCGTGCGGGTATTATCCGTGCGTCTCGAGGTAACGCATCGCGAGCAGCACGGCGACGAAATCGTCGACGGGCACCGGCGGCACCTGCATGGAGACCGGCAGCAGCCGGCGCAGGCCGCGCGGCGGATGCGCCTCCCAGTAGGCGCGCCGCGCGAGGTCCGTCGTGCGGTACTCGTCGACGGTCTCGATGCGGAGCGCCGGCAGCGCGCGCGAGAGGCGCGCCCGCGCCTCCCGGCTCGTCGTGCCGTTGCCCTCGACGAGCAGCGCGGGCGCATACGCCTCGATGGCGCCGCGCACCTCTTCCTCGAGGTGCGCCGTCTCGATGACGCGCTGCAAGAGCACGCGCGGCGCCCCAGCCGGCGTGCGCTCGAGCACCGCGAGCCCGCATTTCTCCCTGCCGGGATCGAGCGCGGCGACGCGCAGCGGAGCACGCTCCTCCGCACTCATGGCGTCTCCGCTCCCTCCTGCATCTTCTCGACCTTCACGATGAGGCGCAGCGGCCCGAGCGCATCCGTCGCTTCCTTCGCGTAGGCAGAGAGCACCGCCTTGCCGTGGATGGGCAGGAGCTGGTTCACGACGCTGTAGAACTCGTCGGCGCTGATGACGCCCACGGTCCCGCGGATGGGGTCGGGGAGCACGCCCTTCATCGTCGCCGCCCCGTTGACCTCCTGCAGGAACGCCATAAGCGCCTGCTCCGCCGCGCCTTTCTGCGCGTCTGTGAGGTCGTAGGCGCGCGCGATGATGAATTCCTTCGGCTGGTAGATGACGCTGTTCTTATAGAGCTCGAGCGATCCGCGGATCTCCTCGCCGCGGATCTGGTTGCCGGATGCGACGATGCGCACGACCATGTCCTGCTTGGCGGCAGCGATCGTCTTCACGGCCGCGTCGAACTCCGGCCGGTAGATCCAGATGTCCTGCTCGTCCTTGTTCTCGCCGAGGCGCACCGTGACGTTGCGGCTCGCGAGCTGCGCGAGCGTCGTGAGGTCCGTGCGCACGTCGCTCTCCGGGCGGCCGCCGCGGATGACGCCGCTCGCGATGACCTCGCCCGCGCGGAACACGACCTCGCCCTCGCGGATAGAGATGAGGCCCTGCTTCAAGAGGTCCGTCTGCTTCTCGAGGTCCGCCTTCTCTCCCGTGAGCTGCTTGTTCGTCTGTGTGAGGCTCGTGTTCTCGCCCGTAAGCCGCTCGTTCGTACCCGCGAGCTCCTGGTTCCTGTCCGTGAGGCCGGCGTTCGTCGCGACGAGCGCATCGTTCCGCGCCAGGAGCGCCGCCTTCGCCTGCTCGAGGAGCGCGTTGCCCTCCTGCAGGCGCGCCTGCTCCGCCTCGAGCTCCGCCTGACGCGCCTCGAGCTTGCCAACCTCCTGCTGGGAAGCGTCGAGCGCGGCGTCCGTCTCGTCCTTCTGCTGCTGCGCCTGCGCGAGGTCCGCCTGCGTCTCCTGGAGGCTTGCGCGCGTCTCCTGCATCGTGCGATTCAGCTTCTCCATGCCGAAGAGCGCCGTGCGCACGTCTTTCGACACCGCCGTCATGACGCCGAGCGTCGTCGTCGTGATGAGGATCCCCGTGACGATCGTCACGATGATCGAGGTATGGCGGGGGCGCAGGCCGAAGAGGGAGAGCTTCTTCTTCCCGACCTTCGAGCCGAGGCGGTCGCCGATGAACGCGATCGCCCCGCCCGTGATGATGAGAACGAGGATGAGCAGCACGCCGTACATGTCAATACCTCCAATCGAGCGCCGATCCCTGTGGATACCTGGAAAGAACGCCGCCTCACCGCGACGCTTTGCGGATGAGGAACACCCCTGCAATGAGACCGACGATGTTCGGGATCCAGACCGCGAGCATTGGCGAGAGCGCGCCGCTCCTGCCGATCGCGTTCGCCATCGTCATGAGCGCATAGTAGAAGAAGATGATGATGACGCTCATCGCAAACCCCGCCGACGAGCTGTTGCGCGTCGGCTGCAACCCGAGCGGCACGCCGATGAGCGCGAAGATGAGGCTCGCCATTGGCACCGTGATGCGCTGGTAGAGCTCGGTCTCGAGCTTGCTCGTATCGACGTACTGCGTCTTCATGATGTTGATCTGTGCTCGGAGTTCCTTCATCGTGAGCTCCTCCGGGTCCTTCTGCTCGCGCACGATCTGGCGCGGGCTCGCATTGATGGGGAGCACCTGCGTATTGAAGCGCAGCGTGTGCTCGCTCTCGCCCTCCGAGATGTCGTAGAGCATGCCGTTGTGCATGATCCATTTCTGCCCGTCGTACTCGGCGTTCTCCGCGTTCTCGACATGGCTGACCTTGCCCGCGTCGCTAAATTCCTGCAGCGTGACGTTCTCGAGGCTCTGGCTCTCCGCGTCGTAGCGGCGCGCGTAGAGCAGGCGCTGGATCTGCCCGTCCTTGATCTCCTTGAGGATGATGTGGTCCTGCGACTTCATGCCCGTGTTGCCCTGGATCTCGTAGTAGACGACGTTGCGGTAGGCGGTGTTCGCCCACGGCACGACGTATTCGTTGAAGAGGATCGCGCCGATGCTCACGAAGAAGCCGAGGATGAGCGCGGGCATCGCGATGCGGAAGAAGCCGATGCCGCACGACTTCATCGCCGTGATCTCGCTCGAGCTCGAGAGCCGTCCGAACGTCAGGAGCGTCGCGAGCAGCATCGACATCGGGAACGTCCACATGATGACGCTCGGCAGACCGAAGACGAAGACTTTGACGACGGATGAGAGCGAGGCGCCGTAGTCCGTGATGTACTTGGCGATCTTGAAAAGCGTCCCCGAGCCGATGAAGACGGCGGAAAACGCGCAGATGCCGAAGACGAACGCCTTGAACACCTCGCGGAATATGTACTTGTCGAGTATCCTTAAATGCATCGTCCTGCTCCCCGTTACAGCGTAAAGTTATCGCCGAGATAGAATTTCCTCGCCACGGGGCTCGCCGCGATCGTCTCGCTGTCGCCCTCGAGGAGGATCTGCCCCTCGTTGAGGATGTACGCGCGGTCGACGATGTGCAGCGTCTCGCGCACGTTGTGGTCCGTGATGAGGATGCCCATGCCGCGCTCCCTGAGGTACTGCACGATCTCCTGGATGTCGGCGACGGCGAGCGGATCGACGCCTGCGAACGGCTCGTCGAGCAGGATGAACTGTGGCTCGAGCGCGAGGCAGCGCGCGATCTCGACGCGCCGCCGCTCGCCGCCGGAGAGCTCCGTCCCCTTGCGCTTCCGCACGTGCGCGATGTGGAACTCGTCGAGGAGTTCCTCGTATTTGTCCTTCTGCTCCGCCTTCGAGAGGGTCGTCGTCTCGAGGATCGCCATGATGTTCTCTTCGACCGTGAGCTTGCGGAAGATGGATGCCTCCTGCGTGAGGTAGCTGATGCCGAGCGCCGCGCGCTTGTGCATCGGCATGCGGCTGATGTTCACATCCGAGAGGAACACATCGCCGGACGTCGGATGCTCGAGGCCGACAATCATGTAGAATGTCGTCGTCTTACCCGCGCCGTTCGGTCCGAGCAGGCCGACGATCTCCCCCTTCTCCACGCGCAGAGAGACGCGGTTCACCACCGTGCGCTTCTTGAATGTCTTGACGAGATTTTTTGCTTCGATATGCAACGCGATCCTCCATCCTGAGCGGGAAGCCGAGCGCCGCTCGCAGCCCGCGGGAGCGCTTCCGAAAGGAGCCTGCGCTCCTCCATTCCGTTATTGTACCTTAGTCTGACCGTCCTTGGCAAGATAAATCGTGATGCGGTTCGAACGCATCGTGTTGTTATCCTGTACCGCCCAGGCGTTGCCCTCCGAGACGACGCGGCCCTGGTCCTGACCGAAGTACTCCATGCGGTCGCCGCCCGCCTCCATGTTGCGCGCGGGACTCACGAGATGGGCGCTGCCCGTGCCGATGTAGTGGTCGTCCTTCATCCAGCCCTCCATGCGCGCCGCTGTAAAGGTGCCGTCCTGATTCGAGACGATGCCGCCCTGCTCCATGAGCACGTAGTCGTTCTGCTGGGGGAAGTAGTCGACCTGTTCGCCCGTGAAGCTGCGGTCGTTCTCCGTGCCGTGCACGCCGCCGATCGCCTTCATGTGCTCCTGCCCGTCGGAGATGACCTCCTGGCACGTCACGCGCATGTCGCCGCGCACGGCGATGACGCCGCCCGTGACGGTCCCCTGCTGCGTCTTGGAGTTGTAGACGGCCTTCTGCCCGGCGATGCGCGTCTCGCCCTGCTTCATGAGCACGTTGTCCGTCGCCGTGATGACGCCCGTCGTCATGTCGTACTCGACCGTGTCGGCGTCGAGCTCTGCGGGGGTGCTCCCCGTGCCCGCGGCGAGCCCCTGGCCCGCCGAGAGCAGCGTGCAGGCGAGTGCTGCCAAAAGCGCGATGTGTTTCTTCTTCATGATATCACTTTGCTCCCTTCACGATGTGCGCCTTGCCCGTGGCCTTGAAATGATGGAACCCGTTCGTGCTTTCGATGCGGTCGGCACGCGCCTGCATGTCGTCATGCTTGATGTAGGCATCATCTACCGCCGCGAGCTTGCCGTCCGCCTCCGTCCAGAGGAGCTTGCCGCAGGTGAGCGCCGCACCGTCCGTCGTCTCGATCTTGACGTCGCCATCGACCTCGATGTCCTTCGTATCGTTCTTGTAGGCGCCGTGCTCCGCCGTGACGGTGACGACGCGCCCGTCCTCCTCGTAGAACTTCCCCGTGAGATTCGCGAGTTCGACGTCCTTCGTATCGACGTCGACCGTCATGCCCTCGCTCGAGAGCTCCCAGATCTTCTTGCCGTCCTTCTCCTCACTGATGGTGTTACCATCGTACGTCATGACCTTCGGCGCATCGTCCGCCTCGGGCTTCGGCGGCGCCTGCGGCACCGTGCGCACCGCCCATACGACGACGCAGGCGAAGAGGAGGACGCCGAGAGCCGTCCAGAGTTTCCCTTTTGTGCTCATGCTTCCTCCTTCTTCCTCGCGTGCTCTTCGGCCGCCGTGTGGTGCTTGTTCTTCTTCTCCTGCTCGGGCGGCGTGTTCCAGCGCTTCTGGAACCAGAGCCACTGCGTCGGGTTCTCGCGGATGATGCGGTCGACGATGCGCGTCATGCGCACGGTGAACGCGCGCAGGTCCGCGTCGGGATCGCCTGTGTCCTCATAGCGCAGCGGCTCGCCGATCACGACCTTGTGCCTGCCGCTCGGCTGGCGCAGGATGAACGCGGGCACGACGGGCGCGTGGAACTTACGCGAGAAGACCGCGGGCCCCATCGGCGTCGACGCCGTGCGCCCGAGGAACTCCGTGAAGCAGCCGCCCGGCCCCGCGTCTTGGTCGGCGAGGAAGCCGAGGATCTTGCCGCTCTTCAGGGCGCGCGCCGCCGCGAGCAGCTCGCTCGTGCCGCGCGAGAAGATCTCGACGTGGATCGTCGCGCGCAGGTCGTCGAGCACGCGCGTGTACTGGATGTTCGGCTGCGGCTTCGCGATGGCGGTCACCGGCAGTCCGTTGAGCGTGAACGCGGCGGAGAGCCACTCCCAGGTGCCGATGTGCCCCGTGAGCACGACGACGCCCTTCTTCTCGGCGAGTGCCGCCTGCATGCGCTCCAGGTGCTCGACCTCGATGTACTGGCGGAAATTCCGCTCATTGAGGTGCGGCATGTAGAGGATCTCGAGCACGTTCTTCGCGAGGTTGACGAACGAGGCACGCACCGTATGGCGCGCCTCCGCCTCCGGGATCTTGAGGGAAAGCATCATCTGCGCGACGGCACGCTCCCGCTCCTTCTTGACGAGCAGATAGTAGAGATTGCCGAGCACGTGCCCGATGCCCATGAGCAGCCGGTACGGCGTGTGGCAGACGAGGAAGCTGAGTGCCATCAGCAAGCGATAAATCATGGATGTCCCTCCTGATCACTGCCCCAGGCGCGCGGTGTCCTGCGGCGTGGCGGTTTCGTAGAACGGTGCGATGAGCTCCTCCCACCGCCCCTGCGCCTTGAGAATGAATTCGATGATGTCGCGCGCGGCACCGTGCCCGCCGGGCTCGCGCGAAATATACGCCGCACACGCGCGCACCTCGTCGGTGGCGTCGGCGACGGCGGCGGGGAATCCCACCTGGAGGAGGAGCGGCAGGTCGATGAGGTCGTCGCCGACGTAGGCGACCTCAGCATCGGTGAGGCCTCGCTTCTCCTTGAGCTCCTGGTACGCCGTGCGCTTGTCGAGCGCCCCCTGGTAGACCTCCGTGATGTGGAGCTCCGCCGCGCGGCGCGTGACCTGCTCGGAGGCGCGCCCCGTGATGATGGCGGTCGCCAGTCCCGCGCGGTGGGCGAGCGTGATGCCCATGCCGTCGCGCACGTGGAACGGCTTGAAGAGCTCGCCGTGCGGTCCAACGTAGATGCCGCCGTCCGTCAGCACGCCGTCCACGTCGAAGATGATGAGCTTCACCCGCGCCGCGCGTGCGCGCGGCGTCTCGCCAGCTGCTTGCGTTGCAAAGGAATCCATCGCGATTCCTCCTCAGACGACGCCCTGGCGCAGCAGGTCGGTGAGATGGACCATGCCGACGGGGCGATGGTCCCTGTCGATGACGGGCAGGACCGTGATGGGGCGCGGCTTGTGCTGCTCCATCACGTGGAGCGCCTGCGCCGCCATCTTCTCCGGCGCGATGATGAGCGGCTCACGGAACATGATGCTCTCCACAGGCTCGTCGAGGAAGCCGTTGTCCTTCGCAAGCGCGCGGCGGATGATGCCGTCCGTGATGAGCCCGAGGAACTTCCCGTCGCCATCGACGACGGACGCGGCGCCGAGGCCCTTGTCCGTCATGACGAAGAGCGCGTCCTTCGCCGTCTTGCCCGCCGCGACGAGCGGGTTGTCCTCGCCCGTGTGCATGACGTTCTTCACGGTGAGCAGGAGACGCCTGCCGAGCGCGCCGCCCGGATGGTAGAGCGCGAAATCCTGCTCCGTGAAGTTGCGGCAGCTCATGAGCGCCATCGCGAGGGCGTCGCCCATCGCGAGCGTCGCCGTCGTGCTCGCCGTCGGCGCGAGGCCGAGCGGACACGCCTCGCGCTCCACGCTGATGTCGATGAAATAGTCCGCGAATTTCCCGAGCTGGGACTCCCGCCGCCCGCTCATCGCGATGATTGTCGCGCCGATGCGGCGGATGATCGGCAGGATGTTGACGATCTCCGACGACTCGCCGCTGTTGGAGATCGCGATGACGACGTCTTTCTCCGTCACCATGCCGAGATCGCCGTGGAACGCCTCCGCCGGATGCAGGAAAAAGGACGGCGTGCCCGTCGAGGCGAGCGTCGCGGCGATCTTGCGTCCGACATGGCCGCTCTTGCCCATGCCCGTGACGATGACGCGCGCCTTGCAGGCGAGGATGCAGCGTACCGCCGCCTCGAACTCCGCGTCGATGCGCTCCGTGAGCTTCTTCACGGCCGACGCCTCGATCTCGAGCGTCTCGACCGCTTTCTGTCTGATGATCGATGATTCCATGCCATTCTCCCCTGATTAGACCGGATGATTCTGCTGCACGATCGCGTGGATGGCGAGCGCCTCCTTGAGCAGGTCCTCGAGCTTGTCGAGGTAGACCATGTTCGCACCGTCGGAGAGCGCCTCCTCCGGGTTGTCGTGCACCTCGAGGAAGAGCGCATCGACGCCGACGCCGACGGCAGCGCGCACGAGATACTCGACGTACTCGCGGTTGCCGGAGGACGACGTGCCGTTGCCGCCCGGCAGCTGCACGCTGTGCGTGCCATCGAAGACGACGGGGTAGCCGAAGCTGCGCATGATCGGCAGGCTCCGCATGTCGACGACGAGGTTGTGGTAGCCGAACGAGGCGCCGCGCTCCGTGAGCATGAGCTGGTCGCAGCCGCTCTCGTGGAGCTTGTCGACGACGTTGCGCATGTCGTCGGGTGCGAGGAACTGCCCCTTCTTCACGTTGACGACGCGACCCGTCTGCGCCGCCGCGTGCAGGAGGTCCGTCTGGCGACAGAGGAACGCGGGAATCTGCAGGATGTCTGCGACCTTGGCGGCGGGCGCCGCCTGGTAGCTCTCGTGGATGTCGGTCACGATGGGCACGCCGAGCTCCTCCTTGATCGTCTTGAGCCAGGCGAGCCCCTTCTCGAGGCCGGGGCCGCGGAAGCTGTGGAACGAGGAGCGGTTCGCCTTATCAAACGACGCCTTGAACACGTAGTTGATGCCGAGGCGGCCGCAGATCTCCTTGACCGTGCGGCCGATGAGCAGCGAGCGCTCGAGGCTCTCGAGTACGCAGGGCCCTGCGAGCAGGGCGAGCGGCGCATCGCCGCCGATCGTGAAATTTCCGACAGTTACCTTGTTCATGATGATGCTCCCTTCCCTCTCGCTCAGGCGTTTCCCTGGGCGCTCCGATAGATCTCATTGACGCGCGCGAGGTCTTCCTCCGTGTCGACGCCGACGAACGTGTGGTCGGTCTCGATGACCTTGATACGATAGCCATTCTCGAGCGCGCGCAGCTGCTCGAGGCTCTCCGCGCGCTCGAGCGGCGTCGGCGCGAGCTTCGCGAACTTCAGCAGGAAATCGCGCCGGTAGGCGTAGATGCCGATGTGCTTGTAGACGGGGATGCCGAGGTGGTGCCGCGGATACGGGAGAAGCGATCGCGAAAAATAGAGCGCGTAGCCATCCTTGTCACAGACGACCTTGACGTTGTTCGGGTTTCCCTGCTCTGCCTCCTCGTCGATGCGCGTCTTCACCGTCGCCATCGCGAGCGTCTCATCGCCGTCGAACGCGGCGACAAGCGCGTCGATGAGCGCCGGGTCGATGAGCGGCTCGTCGCCCTGCACGTTGACGATGATGCCGTAGTCCGGCAGCGCCGCCGCGACCTCCGCGAGGCGGTCCGTGCCCGTCGGATGATCGCGGCGCGTCATGACCGCCTCGCCGCCGTGCGCGAGCACGACGGTCTCGATGCGCTTGTCGTCCGTCGCGACGACGGTCTTCTCCGTGCGCTGCGCGCGTGCGGCGCGGTCGTAGACGCGGCAGATCATCGGCTGCCCGGCGATATCCTTGAGCGGCTTGCCCGGCAGGCGCGTCGAGGCGTAGCGGGCGGGGATCACACAAAGGGCTTTCTCTTCCATTTTCATCCTTCTTTCTCGGCAAGTACCGGCTCAGGCGCCCGGCAGGACTCCCGGAGCTTCTCCTCCAGCAGGTCGTGGAACTCCGTGCGACCAGACTGGAACGTGACCTCCACGCAGATGACGTAGACGGGGATCGGCCATTTCGCCTGCACGACCTCCGTCGGGATCTTCACAGCATCTTTCTCCGTGATGACGATGGCCTCCGCGCCCTTCGCCTCCGCCTGCTCGAGCACGTCGCGCATCTCGCGCTCCGCGTAGTCGTGGTGGTCGGGGTAGCGCAGGCTCTCGATGATGACGGCGCCGAGATCGGAGAGCGTCTGCTCGAACGAGGCGGGGTTGCCGATGGCGGAGACGGCGACGACGCGCTTGCCCGCCATCTCGCTGACGTCGATGCCCTCGCTCGCGATGTTCTCATACCACTCGTCGAGGGAGATGAAGCAGCGCGGCTGGTGGATGCTCTCGACGATGAGCGCGTGGTCGTTGTACTTCTTCACGGTCTTTCGGATGTAGTCGCGCGAGCCAGCCGCCGCCTGGTCGACCTTCGTGAGCAGGCAGACGTCCGCGCGGCCAACGTGCGAGATCGGCTCGCGCAGCGTGCCGCGCGGCAGGATGTAGCCGTTGCCGAACACGTTGACCGCGTCGACGAGCAGGATGTCCATGTCGCGCGCGAGCTGCCAATGCTGGTAGCCATCGTCGAGGATCGCGACCTCCGCGCCGAAATGGTCGATGGCATACTGCCCCGTGATCGCGCGCTCCGCGCCGATGAGCACGGGGACGTTTGGCAGGTGCTTCGCGAGCATGTACGCCTCGTCGCCCGCCTCGGCGGCGTCCATGTGGAGGCGCTTGCCGTCGGAGACGATGCCGACCTCGCCGTGCCACTTCGCGCGGTAGCCGCGGTTGAGGATCACGACGCGGTAGCCCATGTCGCGGATGTCGCGCGCGAGCCGCTGCGCCGTCGGCGTCTTGCCCGTGCCACCGACCGTCACGTTGCCGAGGCTGATGACGAAGCAGCCGAGCTTCTTGCGCCGGAAGATCCCCAGCTCATAGCCCGCGAGCTTCCAGTTGACGAGCTGGCGGTAAATGAGGGAAAAGACGTAGAGCACCGCGAGCAGCAGGTGCAGGAAAACGCCGTGCACCTCCTTGCTGTGCACGAGGTCGATGAAGTACGTCTGGAGGTTCGCGATCTTTTGCGTCGAGCGCACGTGCGTGAGGTTCTCCGCCGCGCTCTCGTATTTGTCGAGCATCTCGTGCAGGAGGATGGCGGACTTCCGCGAGGCGCCCTTGTTCTCATCGACGATGGCAAGCGTCTCGCGCTCCATGCGCTCGCGGTGCGCCGGGTCGTCGAAAAGACGCACGACGGCGTCCGTGAGCTCCTTGCCGCTCTTCACCGTGATACAGGCATCGCGGTTCTTGAAGAGCGCGTACGTATCCTTGAAATTGAACATGTGGTGGCCGACGATGATCGCCTTGCCGTGCGCCGCGGGCTCCAGGATGTTGTGCCCGCCGTGCGGCACGAGGCTGCCGCCCACGTAGACGACGTCACCGATGCTGTAGACGCGGCCAAGCTCGCCGATCGTATCGAGGATGACGATGTCGACGCCCTCCTGCGGCTCCTTCTGGAGCTCCGTGCGCGTCGCGACGCGGAAACCCGCGCGCTTGCAGATGTGCGTGACCTCCATCGTGCGCAGCAGCTCGCGCGGCGCGATGACGAGCTTTGCGCCCGGGTGGCGCCGGCGCACGGCGGCGAACGCCTGCAGGACCGGCTCCTCCTCGCCGCGGTGCGTCGAGCCCGCGAGGAAGATGCCCTCGTTATCCGTGAGGCACATCTCGCGCAGGATCTTCTGCTTCTCCTCGGCACTCACGTTCGTATACGTCTGGTCGAATTTCGTGTTGCCCGTGATCGTCACGAGCTCCGGTGGTGCGCCGAGGCGCTTGATGTAGTCGGCATCGATGATGCGGCCGTTGACCATCATGACCGGCACATGGAGCTCCCGCGCCGTCTTGAGGAAGTTCGGCCAGAGCTCCGTCTCGACCGGCAGGTAGACGCGCGGACGGATGCGGCGCAGCACGTGGCCGGCGAGCCAGGGCAGGTCGAGCGGGAAATAGATGATGGCGTCCGCGTCCTTGATGATGCGGTTCGCCATTTCGTAGCCGCTCGTCGTCACGACGGAGACGAGGATCGGGCTTTTCGGGAACTCGCGGCGGAACTCCTTGATGAGCGGGCTCGTCGCGACGATCTCGCCGACGGACGCCGCGTGCACCCAGATGCAGTCCTTCTTTTCCACCTTGTCGAGCGCATGCTTCGGGAAGAAACCGAGACTCTGCTTTATGCGTTCCACAAATCCCTTTTCCCGCACCGCGCGCACCATGAACACCGGTATGATGAGCACACCGATGAGGATGGCCGCGATATTGTAGAGTAATTGCATTTCCTTTCCCCTTCCGCCTACGCCTGCGCGTTCTTGAACTGGATGCTGTAAAGATAGCTGTACAGCCCGCCTTGTTTCAGCAGTTCCTCATGCGTGCCGCGTTCCTTCACCTGGCCGCCGTCGATGACGAAGATCTGGTCCGCGTCGAAGATCGTCGACAGGCGATGCGCGATGACGAACGACGTGCGCCCTTCCATGAGCTTGTCGAGCGCCGCCTGCACGATCTTCTCGCTCTCCGTATCGAGGGCACTCGTCGCCTCGTCGAGGATGAGGATGCGCGGGTTCTTGAGGATGGCGCGCGCGATGGAGATGCGCTGGCGCTGGCCGCCTGAGAGGTTGAGCCCGCGCTCGCCGACCGCCGTGTCGTAGCCCTTGGGCAGCGCGCGGATGAACGCGTCCGCGTTCGCGGCGCGCGCCGCCGCCTCGACCTCCTCGTCCGTCGCGTCGAGACGGCCGTAGCGGATGTTCTCACGCACCGTCGCCGAGAAGAGCATGGTCTCCTGCGGCACGATGCCGATCTGGCTGCGCAGGGAGGCGACGGTCACGTCGCGGATGTCGTGACCGTCGATCGTGATCGCGCCCTGCGTCACGTCGTAGAAGCGCGGGATGAGGTTCGCAATCGTCGACTTGCCCGCGCCGGACGGCCCGACGAAGGCGACCATCTGCCCGGGGCGCGCCTCGAGCGACACGTCGACGAGTGCCGGCACGCCCTTCTTGTACTCGAACGAGACATCGTGGAACTCCACGTGCCCCTGCGTCGCGGGGAGCGGCTTCGCATCCGGCGCGTCCTTGATCGTCTCCGGCAGGTCGAGCACGTGGAACACGCGGTCGACGGCCGCCATCGCACGCTGCAGGCTGCCGTAGACGCGGGAGAGGCGCTTGACGGGGTTCGCGAGGTTCACGGCGTACGTGAGGAACGCGACAAGCGAGCCCGCCGTCATGACGCCGTTGACGACCTCATAGCCGCCGAACCAGACGATGAACGTCACGGAGAGCGCCGCGAGGAACTCGACCGTCGGCGTCAGGAGGCTCGTGAGGCGCACGTTCTGCATGGCCGCCTGGAAATTCAGCTCGTTCTGGCGGCAGAAGCGGTCGATCTCGTACTGCTCGCGCACGAACGACTTCACGACGCGGATGGAGGAGATGCTCTCCTGCAAGAGCGAGGTGATGTCCGCCATGCGTTCCTGGATGAGCGTGCCGTTGCGCTTGAGCTTCCTGCCGAAGATCTTCATCGCCTGCCCGACGAGCGGGATGACGACGAGCGTGAGCAGAGAGAGCTTCCAGTCGAGCATGATCATCATGACGATGGAACCGATGAGGATCGAGCCCTCCGTGACCATCTCGATGAGGTTGTCGACGAGCGCCGCCTGGATCGCGGCGACGTCGTTCGTGATGAAGCTCATCGTCTCGCCAGTCTGATGGCGGTCGAAATACGCCATCGGCATGCGCTGGAACTTGCGGAACATGACCTCGCGCACGTCGATGATGACCTTCTGCCCGATGTACGAGACGAGGTAGCTCTGCCCGTAGTAGAAGATCCCGCGGAACAGGAAGACCACGACGATGCCGATGGAAATGAGGTTGAGCATCATCATGTCCTTGTCGGTGAGCACCTTATCGATCATGTCCTTGATGATCCAGGGCAGATAGAGGTTCGCGGCCGCCGCCATGATGATGCAGATGATGGCCAGGCCGAGTCTCTTGAGGTACGGCCGGATATAGGCGAGCAGCCGTTTGTAATTCTTCATTTCGTTCCCCCGTGATCCGCGTGACGGCGAGCCAACGCGAGTATTCTTTCCGCGACGCGATCCGCCGCGCCCGGTGGGCCGAGCCGGCGGCACGCCTCCCGAAGCGCCGCGCAAGTCTCTTCCCTGTGCGGCTCGCCGCGGTAGAGCGCGAGCGTCTCCTTGGCGATGCGCTCCGGCGTCACCTCATCCTGCAGGAGCTCCGTCTCCACGCCCCTGCCGAGCAGGATGTTCGGCAGGCTGAAATGGTCGACGTGCACGAGCAGCCGGCCGATGAGATAGGAGAGCGGAGACAGGCGGTAGAGCACGACGGCGGGCAGCCCCATGAGCGCCGCCTCCATGACGACCGTGCCCGACGTGGCGATAGCCGCGTCCATGAGTCCCATGAGCGCGTAGCGCGCCTCATGCGTGAGCAGCACAGGCACGCCCGCCGCGTCGATGGCGGTGCGCAGCGCCGACTCGTCGACGCCGTCCGCGACCGGCAGATAGAACTTCGTCTCGGGGCGCACGCGCAGGATGCGCTCCGCCGCCGCGAGCATGCTCGGGAAGAGCAGCTCGATCTCCTGCCGCCGGCTGCCCGGCAGGAGCAGCACGCCGTGCGCCCCCTCCGGGAACGCGAAGCGCTCCCGCGCCTCGCGCGCGGGGATCTCCGCGCGCACCGTATCGACGAGCGGATTGCCGACGAACGAGATGTGCGCGCCCGCCGCCTCGTAGACGGGCAGCTCGTGTGGGAAGATCGCCACGAGCTCTTCCGCGAGCGCCGCGCACTTCTTCGCGCGGCCCTTGCGCCACGCCCACGCTGAGGGCGGGATGTAGGAAAAGACGGGGATGCCGAGCTTTTTCGCCCGCGCGGCCAGCCGCCAGTTGAAATCAGGATAGTCGATGAGCACGAGCAGGTCCGGCCGTTCCTCGCGCATAAACGCGGTCAGCCGATCCAGGAGCGCGCGAAGGCGGCGGAGGTTTTTCAGCACCTCCCAGACGCCCATGACGTTGTAGCTCGCGAAATCCGCCGTGAGCGCGACGCCCGCCTGTTCCATCTCCGTACCGCCGAACCCGACGAGCACGGTCTCCGGCGCGCGCTTCAAGATAGCGCGCGCGAGACGTGCGCCGTGGAGGTCTCCCGAGACCTCCCCTGCGGAAAGCATGATCTTCACGCGCACTCTCCCTCCCATCATATCAGTACTTCCTATTATACTATATCAGGCGAACGATTCAAATGGAAATTCAAGGAAATCGCAAGACGCGCGGGCGCGGCAATGCCCTGCGGGATGCGTGCGCCTCACCGCGCAGAGCGCCAGGCATCCGGCCTTGCAGCAGAGCCAGCCGACCGCGCTGCGCCTGCAGCTTGCGCCCTTTGGGACTTACAAGCAAAAAGACTGCTGCACCTCATGCCTCATGCTGCGTGCAACAGTCCTTGTCTGTTCTGTTTTCTCAGCCCATCGCGACGATCGTGATGCCATTTGCGTCGGCGAGCGCCGCGACGCGCTCGCGGTCGACGACGAGCGTGCGGTCCGCCTCGATGGCGAGCGCCTTCGCGCCGACGTCGATCATGCCGCGGAGCGTATCCTCGCCCACCGTCGGCACGTCGAAGCGGTTGTCCTGCTGCGGCTTCGCGACCTTGACGACGACGGCACCGCCGCGCGCGAGCTTGCCGCCGCGCGCAATGCAGGCATCCGTGCCCTCGATGGCCTCGAGCGCCATGACCGCGAGGTCTTTGACGACGACCGTCTGCCCGATGTCGAGCCGCCCGAGCTCCTTCGCGACGCGGAACCCATACTCCATGTCGCGCCGCTCCGCCTCCGTCGGCTCGCGCTTCGTGAGTGTGCCGTGATGTGGCATGAGCGTGTGAAGGAGCGCTGTCTGGTCGAAGACCTCCATGCCCTCCTTCTTGAGCTCCCGCACGAACGCGAGCATGATCGTGTCATCCTTGCGGTCCGGCAGGGACATGAGCACCTTCATCATGCGGAAGTCCGGCAGGACCTTCTTCGCGAAGAGCAGCTCCTTCGTCACCTTGCCGATCATCGTGACACTCTTCACCTCATGCTTTTTGAGGAATTTAAATATCTTGTCGAGCTTCGCGATGCTGATGGCTTCGCATGCTGCCGTGCAGGTGTCGAGCTCCTCGTCACACTGCGGCAGGAGCTTCACGCAGCAGACCGCGTAGCCCTTCGCCCGCGCTGCCTTCGCGACCTCGACGGGCAGCCTGCCGACGCCCGCCAGCAGTCCGACGTTTTCCATGCATTTCCCTCCGCTCGTCTCTCAGTCGTTGTGGCGTTCCCGGCAGATGCCGCGCTCCGCGTCGCGCAGGAAGCGCAGGAAATGCTCGATCTCGTCGCAGGAGTCGACCTCCTGCTCGATGACGGCGATCGCCTGGGTGAGTGAGAGGCCCGAGCGGTAGAGGATCTTATACGCCTGCTTGATGCGGCGGCGCGACTCAAGCGGGATGCCCGCGCGCGAGATGCCGACGCTGTTGAGCCCGACTGCCTTCGCGGGATGCCCGTCGACGATCGTGTACGGCACGACGTCCTGCGTGAGCTTGCTCATGCCACCAACCATCGCATTGCGGCCGATCTTGACGAACTGATGCACGCCCGCCATGCCGCCGATGACCGCGCGGTCCTCGACGATCGCGTGGCCCGCGAGGCTCGCGAGGTTCGACATGATGACGTTGTTGCCGACGACGCAGTTGTGCGCGACATGCGTGAGCGCCATGAGCAGGCAGTCATTGCCGATGCGCGTCTCCTCGCCCTCGCCCGTCGCGCGGTGCACCGTCGCGCCCTCGCGGATC
>CACWQW010000035.1 GCA_902763085.1 Dongibacter bovis | reverse complement strand
GAACGTCGCGCTGCCGCTCGTCTACGCGGGCGTCGGCCGGCACGAGCGGCTCGAGCGCGCGCAGCATTTCCTCGAGGCCGTCGGCCTCGGCGACCGCGGTGACCACCAGCCGAACGAGCTCTCGGGCGGCCAGCGCCAGCGCGTCGCCATCGCGCGCGCCCTCGTCAACGACCCGCACATCATCATGGCGGACGAGCCGACGGGCAACCTCGACACGAAATCCACGAAGGAGATCATGGAGATCTTCGAGCACATGCACGAGATGGGCCGCACGATTATCCTCGTCACGCACGAGCCGGAGATCGCCGCCTGCGCGAGCCGACAGCTCCTCGTGCGCGACGGGCGCATCACGCGCGACGAAGGAAAGGGAGTGGTCATGGATGTTGTTTAACGAAAGCTTCCAGATGGCGCTCACCTCGCTCTACGCGAACAAGATGCGCAGCCTCCTCACCATGCTCGGCATCATCATCGGCGTCGCGGCGGTCATCGCGCTCGTCTCCGTCGGCATGGGCGTGCGCTCGAACGTCACGAGCTCCATCGCGAGCCTCGGCTCGAACATGCTCATCATCTCGCCGGGCGCGACGCAGAAAGGCGGCGTGCGCGGCGCGGCAGGCTCCAGGAAGACGCTCAAGTACGACGACGCAAAGGCCATCGCGCAGAAAATCAAAAACATCAACTACGTCTCGCCGATCGTCTCTTCCTCCTACCAGGTCGTCTACGGCAACAACAACTGGAACACGAGCGTCCAGGGCGTGACGCCGGAGCTCCTCTCCATCCGCTCGCTCACGATCTCCAACGGCTCCTTCATCACGGAAAACGACCTCAGCAAGCGCCAGCGCGTCGCCGTCATCGGCACGACCGTCGCGGAGAACCTCTTCGAGGACCAGAACCCCGTGGGGCAGAACATCCGCATCAACAACCAGCCGTTCAAGGTCGTCGGACTGCTCCAGAGTAAAGGGCAATCCTCCATGGGCCAGGACCAGGACGACATGATCTACATCCCGCTCACGACGGCGATGGAACGAATGCTCGGCATCACCTATGTCCAGTCCATCAACGTTGAAGTCAGCGATGCCTCGAAGATGGATCAGGTGCAGGACGAGATCGAGACGCTGCTGCGCCAGCGCCACCACCTCACGCAGGCGCACAAGGAGGACGACTTCACCGTCAGGAACCTCACGAGCCTCATGGAGACCGTGCAGCAGTCCACCTCCATGCTCACGCTGCTCCTCGGCGCCATCGCGGGCATCTCGCTCCTCGTCGGCGGCATCGGCATCATGAACATCATGATGGTCTCCGTCACGGAGCGCACGCGCGAGATCGGCATCAGGAAAGCGCTTGGCGCCACCTTCTTCAACATCATGACGCAGTTCCTCATCGAGTCGATGGTCATCGGCATCATCGGCGGCATCATCGGCATCGGCGTCGGCTGCGCCGCCTCGAAGATCATCGCACAGGTCGCTGGCTTCACGACCGTCATCACCTGGGCGCCGATCCTCATCTCGTTCCTCTTCTCCGTGGGCATCGGCCTCTTCTTCGGCATCTACCCCGCACGCAAAGCCGCGCGGCTCGACCCGATCGAGGCTCTGCGCTACGAATGAGGCGCGGGCGATTCCCAGCGTTACCAAGTGATCCCCCCCTCCTCGCCGCGTGCACTACGCACGCCGGTGGGGAGTTTTTTATATAAAAATTTTCTTTTTGACCTATTGACTTTTTGACCAATATGCGTATAATAAGAATTGTCAGGAGGGTGAGGGCACCGAGAGAAGGGAGTCGCCCCCCGGGCAATACTTTGGCAGCAGCGCCGCGAGAGCGGCGGCAATCCGTTGAAAGGGGTTCTTGATGATGTTTGGTTTGGTTCCGTTTGTTTCCGGCAATGATCTCGCAAGAGAAGACAATGTGTTCGATCGTCTCATGAATGTCTTTGACGAGCCGTTCATGCAGGGCTTCCATACGCCGGAGTTCAAGGTCGACGTCAAGGACAGCGGCGACAGCTATGACCTCACGGCAGAGCTGCCGGGACTGAAGAAAGAGGATATCTCCCTCACGTACAACAACAACTATCTGACGATCGCGACGAAGCAGGAGCAGTCGAATGATGAAAAGGACGCGCAGGGGAACTACGTGCGCCGTGAGCGCAGCCAGAGCAGCATGAGCCGCTCGTTCTACATCGATAACATCGATGAGGAGAAGTGCACGGCAGACTACAAGGACGGTGTGCTCTCCGTCCACCTGCCGAAAGCCGCGGTGAAAGCGGAGGCGGGTCACACGATCACCATCAACGGCGTCGCGTGACGCATAAAAGATGAGCGCCAGCAGGCGCAGTAAGACGGCGGCAGCCACCCTCGGGCGGCTGCCGCCGTTGCTTTTGGCGGGGAAAGTTCTTCTTCTTTGCTTGCACGCACTTGGCTTTGCTTTTTCGTCGCCTTCCGCGTATAATGAGACTGTTATTTTTACAGGAAATCTTCATTTCATGAGTTTGGGAGGGGTTCAATGAAGCAGGAGGAGGCGCTGGGCGCCTTTTGCGTGGCGGGCGCCGGGGTGCTCTGGGGGATGCTCGGGCTGTTCGTGCGGGCGCTCGGGGAGAGTGGGCTGCTGCCGCTCGATGTCGTGGGCGTGCGGGCCATCGTGACGGCGCTGGCGCTCCTCATCTTCCTGCTCGTGCGGTCGCCGGGGCGGCTCGCGGTCCGGTTGCGGGATGTCTGGTGCTTCGTCGGCACGGGCATCTGTAGCATCGTCTTTTTCAATCTCTGCTATTTCACGGCGGTGCGCATGATGTCGCTCGCGAGCGCGGCGGTGCTCCTCTATACGGCGCCGGCGTTCGTCATGGTGCTCTCGCGCCTGCTCTTCGGCGAGCGGCTCACGCGGCGGCGGCTCGCGGCGCTCCTCGCCGCCTTCCTCGGCTGCGTGAGCGTGACGGGCGTCTTTGGCGCGCAGCCGGAGCTCACGGCGCTCGGCGTGGCCATCGGCCTCGGCGCGGGGCTCGGCTATGCGCTCTATACGATCTTCAGCCGGTACGCGCTCGCGCGCGGCTACGACGCCGTGACGATCACGTTTTACACGTTCCTCTTCGCGGCGGTCTGCGTGCTGCTGATCGGTGGGGCGACGCGCATCGCCGCGGCAGCCGCGGACCCTGCTGCCTGCGCGCTCATGGTGACGCTCGGGCTCGTCTCGACGGTCGCGCCGTTCCTGCTCTACACGTACGGCCTCACGCGGCTCTCCGGCGCGCGCGCCTCGATCATCGCGTCGATCGAGCCCGTGACGGCAGCGCTCCTCGGCGTCGTCTGTTACGGGGAGCGCCTGAGCGCGCAGACGCTGCTCGGGCTCCTGCTCGTGCTGCTCGGCATCTTCATCGCGCGCAAGGCGTGAGGGCGTGTCTCACGCCTCCGCGTCGCTCTCGCGGCCCTTTTCGGCGAGGTAGCTCAAGAGGATGTGCGCGCTCTTGCGGTTCGTGGCGAGCGGGATGTTGTGGACGTCGCAGAGGCGCAGGAGCGCGTTGATGTCCGGCTCATGCGGCTGGCTCGTGAGCGGGTCGCGCAGGAAGATGACGAACTGCACCTGCTCGGTCGCGACGAGGGCGCCGATCTGCTGGTCGCCGCCGAGCGGGCCGGACATCATGGTCTCGATGTCGAGGCCGAACGTGTCGCGGATGAGCGTGCCGGTGGTCTTCGTGGCGACGAGGTGGAAGTTCTCGAGGAGGTCTTTGTGATGGCCGACGAATTCGAGCATCTCGTTCTTTTTCTTGTCATGGGCGATGAGGGCGATGGTATTCATGGACGTCTCCTTTCTCCGGCGGGACCAGGTTCCCGCGCGGATGCGTATTTGCTCCGCTGGTATCCGCTGGGAAACCAGCGGATTTCGTATTTAGTATCAGCTTTTTTCCTGCGCCTGTCAATGGGAAACTACCGCTTTCCCCGCAGTTTCCGCGAGGAGCGGCGGCGTGCGGCGATTTTCCTGCGGAGAGGGAATGCGGCGTGATGTTCGCACGGGGGAAGTGCGAGGCGTAGCCGGCGGAGGATGGGGAAGTGTCACTTTCCGTCGCTTTTTTTGGAAAAAAGATGTCCTTGACACAGGGAAACGGTCAGGGTATATTGACACTGAATAGGAAATCTGATGTTGGAAGTGTATCGTTTCCCGCGGTGGCGTTTCTGATGTTGAGGGATGTCTTCCGGGGACCTCTCGGCGCGGCGCTGGGGAGGGATGCATTCCTAGAGGAGGGCGCTCTATGCTGGAAGAACTCAAGAAACAAGTCTACGAAGCGAACATGCTCCTGCCAAAGCACCATCTCGTGACGTTCACCTGGGGGAATGTCTCGGGAATCGACCGCGAGAAGGGGCTCTTCGTCATCAAGCCGTCGGGCGTCGACTACGATCTGCTGCGCCCGGAGGACATGGTCGTCGTCGATCTCGAGGGCAACAAGGTCGAGGGCGAGCTCAATCCTTCGTCGGACACGGAGACGCATCGCGTGTTCTACCGCGCGTTCCCGCATATCGGCGGCGTCGTGCACACGCATTCGCGCTGGGCGACGATCTTCGCACAGGCGGGGCGCGGCGTCCGCGCCTACGGCACGACGCAGGGTGATTATTTCTACGGGGAGATCCCCTGCACGCGCGACATGACGTCGGAGGAGATCCGCTCGGCCTATGAGTACAACACGGGCGTCGTCGCCGTGGAGCGCTTCGAGAAGTACGGCATCGACCCCGATCACGTGCCGGCTGTGCTCGTGAAAAATCACGGCCCGTTCACGTGGGGCACGGACGCGAAGAACGCCGTGCACAACGCCGTCGTCCTCGAGGAGGTCGCGATGATGGCATTCCACACGGAGATGCTCGTGCCGGGCGTGCAGGCGATGCCGCAGGTGTTGCTCGACAAGCATTTCCTCCGGAAGCACGGGCCGAACGCCTACTACGGGCAGAAAAAGAAATAAGACGGACGGCGAGATGCGGTGCGATGTGCGCGCCGCATCTTTTTTTGCGCGGATCTCGAGGGCGGCAGGGGGCCGCCTGGTGCACGTGAAAACCAGCGTGAGCGCGCCCAAAAGTGAGAAAAAGCCGTACAAAATCTATTGACAACAAGCACGCGAGATGGTAGGATAATCTTAAAAGTGTGCACGAGCACATAAGAGGTTGGCAGGAAGGAGTGCTTGTCATGGAGGAGAAGGAAATCGCCGCGCTCATCGAGGCGGGCGATGCATCATTGGGACTCGAGCTCGGCTCGACGCGCATCAAGGCCGTGCTGGTCGCGCCGACGTCCGAGACGATCGCCGTGGGGAGTTACGGCTGGGAGAACGAGCGGCAGGATGGCATCTGGACGTACGCGCTCTCCGCGGTCTGGGAGGGCATCGCCGCGTGCTATCTCGACCTCGCGCAGAACGTCACCGAGCGCTACGGCGTGAAGCTGAGGAAGATCGGCGCCATGGGCATCAGCGCCATGATGCACGGCTATCTGCCGTTCGACAAAGACGGCAAGCAGCTCGTGCCGTTCCGCACGTGGCGCAACACGATCACGGGGGAGGCGGCGGACCACCTCACGGAGGCGTTCCATTTCAACATCCCCCAGCGCTGGAGCATCGCGCATCTCGACCAGGCGCTCCTCAAGGGGGAGCCGCACGTAAAGGACATCGCGTTTTTAACGACGCTCGCAGGCTATGTGCACTGGCGCCTGACGGGGGAGAAGGTGCTCGGCATCGGCGATGCCTCGGGCATGTTCCCCATCGATGAGGTGGCGGGTACGTACGACGCGGCACTGCTCGCGCGCTTCTCTGAGCTCCCGGAGGTGCAGGGCATGCCCTGGAGACTCGAGGGGCTCCTGCCGCGCGTGCTGCGCGCGGGCGCGCCTGCCGGGACGCTCACGGCGGAGGGCGCGCGCCTGCTCGACCCGACGGGCACGCTCGAGCCGGGCACGCTCTTCGCGCCGCCGGAGGGCGACGCAGGCACGGGCATGGTGAGCACGAACGCCGTGCGGAAGCGCACGGGCAACGTCTCGATCGGCACGTCGGCGTTCTCCATGCACGTGCTCGATGCGCCGCTTCGGGAGGTGCACCGCGACATCGACCTCGTCACGACGCCTGTGGGCGCGCCGGTCGCGATGGTGCATACGAACAACTGCTCGTCGGAGATCAACGTCTGGGCGGGGCTCTTTTCCGAGGTCGCCCGGTGCTTTGGCGAGGAGGTGCCCGCTGACCGGCTCTACGAGGCGCTCTTCCAGAAGACGGAGGAGGCGCAGCCGGATGCGGGGGGGCTCGTCACGTACAACTGCCTCTCGGGCGAGCCGGTCACGCAGGTGGCGGAGGGGCGTCCGCTCTTCCTCCGCACGCCGCACAGCCAGATGAACCTCGCGAACTTCATGCTCGCGCAGCTCTACGCCGCGTTCGCGCCGCTTCGGATCGGGCTCGACGTCCTCACGCAGGAGGAGCACATCGCCGTCGACAGCCTCGTGGCGCAGGGCGGCCTCTTCCGCACGCCGAAGATCGCCCAGCAGATCCTCGCGAACATGCTCGACCTGCCCGTCACCGTCATGCAGACGGCGAGCGAGGGCGGCGCCTGGGGCATGGCCGTCCTCGCGCTCTACGCGCGCGCGGATGAGGGCCTCTCCCTCGCGGACTACCTCGACCAGAAGGTCTTCGCCTCGGCGAAGAAGACGACGCTCGCGCCGGTGCCTGAGGGCGCAAAGGGCGCGGCGAAATTCCTCGCGGGCTACCGGCAGGCGCTCCCCGTCGAGCGCGCGGCAGCGGTGCTCGCTGAGGCGGAATGAAAGAACTCATGATGATGGGAGGAAATATCATGCGGGATAAGAAAGCATATGAATTTTGGTTCGTGGCAGGCAGTCAGTTCCTCTATGGCGAGGAGCAGCTCCGCAATGTGGCGCGCGACGCCGAGGACATCGCGGCGAAGCTCAACGAGAGCGGCCGTCTGCCGTACAAGGTCGTCTGCAAGGGCGTCATGACGACGGCGGAGGGGATCACGCAATTCATGAAGGACGTGAACTACCACGATGAGGTCGCGGGCGTCATCACCTGGATGCACACCTTTTCGCCGGCGAAGAACTGGATCCGTGGCACGGTGCTCCTGCAGAAGCCTCTGCTGCATCTCGCGACGCAGTACCTCGAGGGCATCCCCTACGACACGATCGACTTCGACTACATGAACCTCAACCAGAGCGCGCATGGCGACCGCGAGTACGGCTATCTGAACGCGCGGCTGAAGCTCCACAACAAGGTCGTCTACGGCTGGTGGGGCGATCCCGAGGTCCAGGCGGAGATCGCCGACTGGCAGGATGTCGCCGTGGCGTACGATGAGAGCTTCCACATCCGCGTCTGCCGCTTCGGCGACACGATGCGCGATGTCGCCGTGACTGAGGGCGACAAGGTCGAGGCGCAGATCCGCCTCGGCTGGACCGTCGACTACTGGCCCGTCGGTGACCTCGTCGAGGTCGTCGACCGCGTCGAGGAGGAGGCCATCGACGCGGAGTATGAGAAGCTCCAGCAGGACTACACGTTCGCGCGGCAGGACAACTCGGAGGAGGACTTCACGAAGTCCGTCCGCTATCAGCTGCGCCTCTACCTCGGCATCAAGCAGTTCCTCGATGAGAAAGGCTACGATGCGTTCTGCACGAACTTCCAGGACCTCAAGGGGCTCGCGCAGCTCCCGGGTCTCGCCGCCCAGCTCCTCATGCGCGACGGCTACGGCTTCGGCGCCGAGGGCGACTGGAAGCATGCGGCGCTCACGCGCCTGCTCAAGATCCTCACGCACAACGACCGCACGGTCTTCATGGAGGACTACACGCTCGACCTGCGCAAGGGCCACGAGGCGATCCTCGGCGCGCACATGCTCGAGGTCGACCCGACGATCGCGAGCGACAAGCCGCGCGTCGAAGTGCATCCGCTCGACATCGGCGGCAAGGACGACCCCGCGCGCCTCGTCTTCACGGGTATGGACGGCGAGGGCGTCGATGTGACGATCGCGGACTTCCGCGAGGGCTTCCGTCTGATCTTCTACGCGGTCGACTGCCGGAAGGCGGAGGCGGACACGCCGCACCTCCCGGTCGCCAAGCAGCTCTGGACGCCAAAATGCGGGCTGAAGGAGGGCGCCGTCGCCTGGATCAAGGCGGGCGGCGGTCATCATACGGTCCTCTCGTTCCACGCGAAACCGGAGCAGATCAGGGAACTCGCCGCGCTCTTCGGCATTGAGCTCGTCGAGATCCGCTGAGGGAGCGCCAATCGATCGGCGCTCGGTTCCTCCATGACGCAATGCGGCACGACAAGCTGGTTCGTGCCGCATTCGTGTTTATATGAAACAGGAAAGGTAGCGGGGATGGAAACGATGCTTTTCGCATGAGGAAATGTTTGCCTGTCCCCGTTAATGATGCTATCATGATATCGCTTATAGAGAGAAAACGAGAGAAACGGTTGCGAGGAAAGGGGAGAGGCGCATGATCACCATCAAGCAGATCGCAGAGCTGTGCGGCGTCTCGCGCGGCACGGTCGACCGCGTCATCAACGGACGCGGCAAGGTCAAGGAGGAGAAGCGGAGGCTCATCCTAAAGACGATGGAGGAGTTTGGCTATCGGCCGAATCCGGCGGCGCGCGCCCTCGTGACGCAGCAGCGTGGTATCCTCGTAGGCGTCGTCATCTCCGCGAGCGAGATCGACTTCTTCGAGCCCGTCATCGCTGCGCTCAAGAAATCGGCGGACTACTACCAGCGCGTCGGGCTCCTCGTGCGCTGGAAGCTCCTCAAGGGCTACCACGCGGAGGAACAGGCGGACGCCATCGCCGCCCTGCGCAAGGCGGGCGCGACCGCCATCATCATCAATCCCATCAGCGAGCCGGCCGTGCTCCAAGCGCTCGAGGACTGCATCCAAGGCGGCATCTTCGTCATCGCGCTCAACAACGACTTCGCCTCCAAGGCGTCGCACGTCTACGTCGGCAGTGACTACACGGCGGGCGGGCGGACGGCGGCGGCGCTGCTCGAAAAGATTGCCCCGCAGCCGATCCGTGCCGGCATCGCCTACAGCGGCGCGCGCATGCTCGGCCACATCCACCGCATCGACGGCTTCCGTGCGCGCCTCGAGAAGGTGCCGGACGCCATGGTCGTCGCCGTCTCGAAGAACGACGATGACCCGATCAAGGCGTACGACGAAACGCTCGAGATGCTCGCGGCGCACCCGGAGATCAACGCTATCTTCATCGCGACGTCTGGCGGCGCGCGCGGCGTCTGTCAGGCGCTCGTGAAGAAGCACTGCGAAGACCGCATCACCGTCGTCTCGTTCGATACCATCCCCGCGATCCAGGAGGCCATGCAGAAAGGCATCATCGACGCGGCGATCTACCAGCACCCGCGGCGGCAGGGCCAGATCGCCATGCAGCTCGCCTACGACCACCTCATCGGCGGCAGCGATCCGATGCGGGAGCAGTATCTCGTACAGAACGAGATCCGCCTCACGGAGAACCTCTAAAAATATGACAAAGGGGGCGGCTGCATCGCTTGGATGCAGCCGCCCCCTTCCTATGCGATCATCGCATTCCTGCCATGGCTGTCTTGCGGTACTATGATATTTTTACATCCAAAATGATTTTCTATCGGATATTTTATCAGCAAGGCACAGAAAGAAAGCCGCTGCCACAGGCGATTGCCTGCGGCAGCGGCTTTCTTTCCGAATTGTCGCGCCGCCTTGCGGCGGGCGACGGGGGGTTATTTGATGACCTTGAGCGCCTTGCGGTCGGCGAAGACGGCGACGAAGATGAGGAAGATGACGCCTTCGACGAGCTGGAGTTCCTGCGTCGTGAGGCCGATCATCGTGAGGCCGCTGTAGAGGACGTAGTAGAGCAGCGAGCCGACGATGATATTGCCGAAACGGACTTTCGCGCCGCCGGAGATCGGCATGCCGCCGAGCACGAGCGCGATGAGGATCTGCGTCTCGAGCTGGTTGCCGACGTTCGCCGTCGCCGAGCCGTTCTTGACGATGTTGATGAAGGCGGCGAATCCGGTAAGCGCACCTGCGAGCGTGTAGATGAAGAACTTCATGCGGTCGGTGCGGATGCCCGCGAACATGGCGCCGCGCTCGCCCGCGCCGATGGCCTTGAGGTATGTGCCGAACGGCGTGAAGCGGAACGCGAGGAAGCCGACGAGCACGATGAGGATCGTGCAGGTGAGCTTGAACTCGATGTGGTCGAAGTCATAGACGTTCATGCTCGCGCGGACCGGGGAGTCCGAGGCGAAGTACTTGATGAACCCGCGGAAGAGGAACATCGTGCAGATCGTGACGATGAAGGATGCGATCTTGCGGCGGACGTGGAAATAGGCGTTGATGGCGCCGATGCAGGCGCCCGCGAAGATGCCGCCCGCGATGGCGAGCGGGATGCTGTAGGGCGAGAGCAGGCAGATGACGATGGAGGCGATGCCGAGGATCGACCCTTGTGAGAAGTCCAGCCCGCCCATGGTCATGATGAAGAAGACGCCCATCGCGGCGATCATCACGACGTACACCTGGTTGAGCAAGAGGATGAGATTCTTCGGCGCGATCATCTTGCCGTTCGTCAGGAAGATGAACAGGACGAAGATGACGACGAGTCCGACCACGGGGAGGTAGGTCCGCAGCTGGTCGATGCGCTTGGCCTTTTTCAGGGCCTCGTCTTTGGAAAGCGATTTTTCTGGATGTTTCATCAAGAGCCCTCCTTATACCATCTTGGCGATCAGCGCGTTCTCGTCCAGCTCTTGGCTGCGCGTGAGCTCACCGTTGATCTTGCCGTCTTTCATGATGAGGATGCGGTCGCACATGCCGATGAGCTCCATGAGTTCCTCGGAGATCATGATGACGGATTTGTTCTGTTTCCGCATGCGGTCCATGAGCTGGTAGATGTCCTGCTTGACCTTGATGTCGATGCCGCGCGTCGGCGAGTCGAGCACGAGGATGTCGGAGTCCTTGCCGATCCAGCGCGCGAGCACGACTTTCTGCTTGTTGCCGCCGGAGAGGTCGGAGACGAACTGTTCGATGCCCTGCATCTTCACGGACATCTGTGTGGCGTATTTCTCGGCGAAGGCGCTCAGAGCGCTGTCCCGCAGGAACTGCAGGGGGCCTTTGGCGAGGTCGCGCAGGGAGGGCAGGGTGATGTTGTCCTCGATGCTCTGGTTGAGGACGAGGGACTCGTTGTCGCGGTCCTTGGAGGTGTAGGCGATGCTGTGGTCGATCGCCGTCGGGATGCTGTCGATCTCGGTGCCGTCGGCGAGCACGACTTCGCCCGTGCGGTCGTAGGAGGCGCCGAAGACGGCTTTGCCGACCTCGTGCATGCCGGACTCGGAGAGTCCGCCGAAGCCGAGGATCTCGCCCTTATGGAGGTCGAAGGAGACGTCCTCGATGAGGCCCGGGACGGAGACGCCCTTGGCGGAGAGGACGACCTCATCGGAGACCTTCTCGCCGTAGTCCGTGCGGTAGTAGTTGCCCGTGACGGCGCGCCCGACCATGAGGCGCTTGAGGTCGTCCTCCGTGACGTCGCTGCTCTTCACAGTGTCGATGTAGACGCCGTCGCGCATGATCGTGACGGTGTCCGATCGCTCGAGGACCTCAGCGAGGTCGTGCGAGATGAAGATGACGCTGTTGCCCTCTGCCCGGATGCGGTCCATGTGCTTGTAGAGCTCCTCGCGGCCTTCTTGGGAGAGCGCCGTCGTCGTCTCGTCGATGACGACGATCTTCGGGGAGAAGTAGGTCGCCTTGATGATCTCGATGAACTTGCGGTCCTCGAAGTTGTAGTCGTCGATCTGGTCCTCCGCGCGGATGTGGGAGAAGTCGTACTGCTTGAGGAGCTCGTTCGCCCGGCGGTTCATCGCGCGCGTGTTTTTGATGCCGTGGGAGATGAATTGCTCCTCGTGGCCGAGGAAGATGTTCTCCGCGACCGTGAGGCCCGAGAGCGTGCCGAGTTCCTGCACGATGATGGAGATGCCTTCGTTGTTCGCCTCTACCTGGTTGCGCGGGTGGACTTCCTTGCCGTCGAGGATGAATTTGCCGCTGTCGATGGTGTAGATGCCCGTGAGCATGTTCGTCAGCGTCGATTTGCCCGAGCCGTTCTCGCCGATGAGGGCGTGCACCTCGCCTTTGTTGACGTTGAAGGAGACATCCTGCACGGCCTTCGTGATGCCGAAGGATTTGCACAGATGCTGCACTTGCAGCCTGATTTCGCTCATTACTACGTCCTCCTTTACTTGACGATGGCGCCCTTGGCGGTCTTCGTCGTCAGCGCGACGATGATCAGGAGCGCGAGGCCCGTGATGACATCCTGGATGGCCGTCGGTGCGCCGAGGGCGACGAAGCCGTAGAAGATGATGTTGACCATGAATTCGCCGAGGACGATGGACTGGATCGGGATGCCGTATTTCTTGAACGCGAGACCGAAGAAGCAGCCCATGGTCGGGATGAAGTTGCGGCTCATGGAGCCCATGCCCGTGACGGCGACGATGGACGAGCCGTAGGAGATCGTGAGGATGGACATGATGCCGAAGAAGACGCCGCTGATGACGAAGGCGAGGAATTTGTAGCGGTCGACGTTGATGCCCATGTTCTTCGCGATGAACTCATTGCTGCCGATGGCGTAGGTGTAGGTGCCGATCTTCGTGTAGTTCAAGATGGCGTAGGCGGCGAAGAAGGTCAAAAGCGCCAGGATGATGTTGCCGGGCATTTGGCCGAAGAGCCGCAGGTCCGCGGGCAGCGTCTGTCCCTCGCCGTTCGCGAGGATGTTGGCGACGGCCTCGTAGACGAGCGCGAGGCCCGTCGTGATGATCATCGAGGGGATGCGCAGCTTGATATAGAAGAAGCCGTTGAGGATGCCGACGATGCCGCCGGTCACGAGGCAGCCGAGCACCAGTCCCGCATAGCCCATGCCCGCAGCCGCGAGCTTGCAGCCGATGATGCAGGAGAGGATGATGCAGGCGCCGATGGAGAAATCGAACATGCCCATGACGATGACGAGGTAGAAGCCGACGGCACCGGCGGAGGCGATGAGGCTCGCCTGGAAATAGCTGAGCATGTTGTCGAAGGTGCCGAAATTATCCGGCGTAAGGATTTTGAACACGAGCCAGGAGACGAAGATCATTGCACATAGGATCAGGTAGCCCTTGATGGCAGAGGAGATTTTCTTTTTGCCCGTGCTCTGCGTGCGTACGTCCATAGTTCCTCCTTTACTTTTCGGGAAGCGCTGAGGTTTCAGTGCTTCTTTCGACAAGAATGGCCAGTATCACATCCGATACTGGCCATTCCTTACGTTTGTTGCGAGTCGCAAACAAGCCGTTCGATGCGATGTGCCTTACTTTGCAGAACGGGCTGCAGCGTCGGCAATCGAGAGCTTCGCAGCCGATTCTTTCAGCTGGTCAAGCGTCATCTTAGACATATCGACGAGCTCATCCTTCGTGAAGGGGAGCTGCTTGACGAAATACTTGTCATACTCGCCATAGTCTGCCGGAGAGGAGACGTAGAGGTACGGGAACTCCATATCGACGAAGTTGTTCTCGATGCCCTTGTAGTTGCCCTTGATGGCGTTGTAGACCATCATGAACGCGTAGAGCGGGTCGCAGTAGTGGCCGCCGGACTCACCGGCGATGGAGCCGTTCTCGAGACGCTCGCCGAGATCCGGCAGGAAGTCGGTGGAGACGACCTTGATCTGACCCGTCTTGCCAGCGCGCTCGACCGCTGCGATCGCGCCCTGGAGCGGATCGCCGCCGCCGCCAGCCGGGATGAGGGCGTCGAGTTTCGGATCGGCGCTCATGAGCGCCTCGGCAGCCTTGGCGCCGCCTTCAGAGGACGTACCTGCATACTGCGGGTCGGAGAGTTTTGCCTGATCGCTCGGATGGCTGGCGTTCCAGTCTTCGATGCCAGCCTTGTAGCCTTCCCAGCGGCCGAGCCACGTCGCGTCGCCCTGCTCCCAGCCGATGAGGCCGATGTCGCGGCAGCCCTTGTCCAAAAGGATCTGCACGAGTTTCTTGCCGTTCTCGATTTCGTTCTCATGCACAGCGCCGATGTAGTACGGGGACTTCACGGCCTGGTCGTAGATGTCCTTGCTCTTGTCCTTGTTGATGATGCGGAAGAACTGGGCGAGATAGACGCCGTTGTCGTTCGCCGTCTTGATCGCGGAAGCCATCTCCGTGTCGGACGAGTTGCAGATGATGATGCCCTGGCAGCCCGCTGCGACGAGCGTCTCGACGGAGGACGTGACCTTCTCAGAGACATGTCCCTGGTCGACGTAGACGAGCTCTACGCCGAGCGCGTCGGCTGCTGCATCGAGGATGCGTTTGCACTGCGAGCCCAGCACGTCAGTGGAGCTCCAGATGGAGACACCGATCTTCACCTTGTCCGGAGCGCCCTGGTTCGCCGCTTGCTGCTGCGTTCCGCAGCCGGTGAACCCGAACGCGCACAGCAGGAGCATTGTAATCGTACACAGCACCCGCTTCACACTGAGCCATTTTCCCTTCATGTTGCTACCTCCTTAGTACAATCACCAAAGGCTTCTAAGGTACCTTCTCTCTGCGCCGAGCCGCTCACACCTCCCCAAAGTGGTGTTATGTGCTCGAGCACATTTTCTGATTATCATAATATAATCTTTTCCATCGGTTGTCAATAGAAAATTCCGCAATTTCATTCTTTCTTCTTATGGGTTCGTGGTAAATGAGAGAGAACCACCCGAAAACTGTGAAAATCACAGGGGGATTTCCTCGTATTTTACAGGATTCCTGCGTGGGAGTGGACGCAATACGAGAAAAGGCGCGCTCCCATCGGAGCGCGCCTTGCGCGGCAGGAGGCCAGGGGTCATTTCTTGATGATGAGCGCCATGAAGACGAGGTCCTCCGTCTTGGAGGCGTTCTCGATGCCGTGCTTCTCGCCGTCGGGGCAGAAGGTCGTCGCGCCCGCGTGGAGCGTGACCTCGCGGCCGTTGTCGTTGTAGAGCGCCGTGCCGGAGAGGATGTGGTACGTCTCCGTGTTGCCGTGGTGTTCGTGAACGCCGAGCGAGCAGCAGGGCGGGATGATGACCTTGGCGTACATGCCGCACTTGCCGTCGAGCTCTTTCTCCGTGAGGAGGTGGACGATGGTGACGGTGCCTTTGCCGCCGGCTTTTTCCGTGGCCTGGATGGGGTTTGGTTCGATGAATGCCATGATGAGAGTCTCCTTTGATTTCTTCCCTTTTTCAGGGAGATTTGCTAGAATGAATCTATTCGGCGCATGATTGCGTACGAATTTCCTTTATCTATTTTCTAGACATGGACGGCAAATCCTGCCTGGACGGGAATTTTCCGCGTGACGTGCTTGAAGTTCGGCGCGAGCTGGGTGCTGCCGCCGGGCATTTTCATCGTGATATTCTTCGCGCTCGCGTGGTATGCGTGGCGGCGGCGGGAGCGCCGGCTCGCCGCGTGCCTCGCGGGTGTGACGTTCGTCTTCTATCTGCTCTGCACGGGGCTCGTGGCGGAGAAGACGCTCGGGAGCCTCGAGCAGGCGTATCTGCCGCCTGCGGAGCCAAAGGGCGATGTCATCATCATGCTCGGCGGCGGCGCGATGCCGGACTCGCCCGATGTCGACGGCGTGGGTGCGCTCTGCTCGAGCCCCGCGAACAGGCTTCTCACGGCCGTGCGCCTGCAGCGGAAGCTCGGCGTGCCCATCCTGCTCTCGGGCGGGCAGGTCTACGAGGACACGGGCGCGGAGGCGAAGATCGCGCGGCGCATGCTCATCGACCTCGGCGTGCCCGAGGACCAGATCCTCGTGGAGACGAGGAGCATCAACACGACGCAGAACGCGCGCTACTCGGCAGAGATCCTGCGCGAGCACAGCTTCACGCAGCCGATCCTCGTGACGAGCGCGTTCCACATGAAGCGCGCCGTGCTCCGTGTTCCACTATACGAAGCTGCGCCCGCAGACGGAGGCGCTGCTCAACAATGTGACGGTGCTGCAGGAGACGCTGCGGACACTGGTGACGAGGTATCTGGAATGACGAAAAATCTCACGGAGGGCGAACCCGCGCGGCTGATTCTCTTTTTTACTCTGCCGCTCATCGCGGGCAATATTTTCCAGCAGCTCTACGCGTTCGTCGACACGCTCCTCGTCGGGCGCTTTCTCGGCGTCGATGCGCTCGCGGCCGTTGGCTCGACGGGGCCATTGATGTTCCTCATGCTCGGCTTTGTCATCGGCTTCTCGACGGGGCTTTCCATCTATACGGGGCAGCGCTTCGGCGCGCGCGACGAGGAGGGCGTCAGGAGGAGCGTCGCGGCGTGCGCCGTGCTCTCGCTCGCGGCAAGCATCGTGCTCACGGCAATCGGCGTCTTCTTTTGCCGGCAGTTCCTCCTCTGGATGCAGACGCCGGCGGAGATCCTCGAGGGCGCGTATTCCTTCATCAGCCTCGTCTACGCGGGCATCTGCCTCTTCGTCTTCTATCAGACGCAGACGAATCTCGTGCGCGCGCTCGGCGACAGCAAGACGCCGACGATCCTGCTCGCGGCCGGACTCTCGCTCAACATCATCTTCGAGCCCATCGCGATTCTCGTGCTGGGCTGGGGCATCCCCGCATCCTGCGCCGCGTGCCCGCGCTGCACACGCGTCTTTCCGACTGGCGGCCGGATCTCTCGCTCTACTGGGCGCATCTGCGCATCGCGCTGCCGATGGGATTTCAGTCGAGCATCATCGCGATCGGCGCCGTCATCCTGCAGGTCGCGCTCAACCATCTCGGGCCGACGGCGGTCGCCGCCTATGCCGCCGCGCAGAAGATCGAGTCCGTCGCGATGATGCCGATGATGTCGTTCGGCATCGCGATGGCGGCGTATACGGCGCAGAACTACGGCGCGCGGAAATTCCATCGCATCGGCGAGGGCGTGAGGAAATGCAGCTATATGTCGCTCGCGTTCGCCGTGGCGGCGGGTGCGGGGCTCATCGCGTTCGGCCCGTCGCTGCTCGCGCTCTTCGTCGGCGCAGGCGAGCGGGAGGTCATCTCGCTCGGCCACGAGTATCTCATCGTCAACGGCGTCTGCTACTGGATCCTCTCGCTGCTCTTCATCTTCCGCTATACGCTGCAGGGGCTCGGACAGAGCGTCGTGCCGACGATCGCGGGCATCATGGAGCTCCTCATGCGCGCGGGCGCGGCGATCTTCCTCGTGGGCTGGCTCGGCTATCTCGGCGCCTGCCTCGCGAACCCGATGGCGTGGATCGGGAGCTGCGTGCCGCTCGCCATCGCCTTCTTCTGGACGTGGCGCGGCTTTAAGAAACGGTACATCGATGTGGAGGAGGCGCAGGGCTGAGGCGTGCGCTATAAAAAGGCAGGAACCTTTCGTCGGGTTCCTGCCTTTTTGATGCGATGTTTTCCTATGCCGGGCCGGTCATTTCTCGCCAATCCAGCGCTTGAACGCCGTGGGATCGCGGTTGATGACGAGCTCCTCGGGGAAGCCGCACGCCGATACGAGCGCATTGCTCCGCTCGTGGGCGCCGACGTCGAGGTCGATGTGGGCATCGCTGCCGAGGATCACGGCCGTACCGTATTTCTTGCAGGCGGCGAGGAGCTCCTTGCCCTTTTCCCACGAGCCTTGACGGCTGCCGCCGGGGCGGTAGGAGCTGTTGTTGAGCTCGAGGAGCACGTGCGTGTCCTTCGCGGCGCGTGCGAGCGCGTCGAAGTCGACGGGGTAGTAGGGATTGTCCGGGTGGCCGATGATGTTGACGCGCGGATTCTTCATCGCGCCGATGAGGGCGGCGGTGTTCTCCTCGACGCTGCCCGGGTCGATGCAGATGTCGTGGAGGCTCGCGATGGCGTAGTCGAGGTCGCGGAGGCGCTGGGCGGGGAGGTCCGTCGAGCCCGTGTAGTCGAGGATGTTGAGCTCCGCGCCCATGCGGACGTCGATGCCGTAGGCGTCACGGCGGATGACCTTGAAGTTGCAGAAATAGATTTCAGGGCAGGAGCCCTCCATGCGCGGGCCGTGCTCCGAGATGCCGACGAGGGAGAGGCCGCGTTGCTTTGCGGCTTCGATCATCTCCCGCAGCGTGCTGTAGGCATGGCCGCTCGCGATGGTGTGCATGTGGACGTCGAGAAGGTCTTTCATTTCGATGAGTTCCTTTCTTGTGGAAGCGCTGCTGGGATCGATCCGGTCGGCGTATCCCTGGCTAGAGCGAAAAATGGGAGCGGCAGAGGTCAGGCGGCGGGCGGCGCGCCCTTGCCCGTGAGCCGGAAGAGCGCGGCGCCGAGCAGTCCCGCGAGCACGGAGGTAGAGAGGATGCTGAGCTTTGCTGCGGCGAGCGTCGCCGCGTCCTCGAACGCGAGGTTCGCGATGAAGATGGACATCGTGAAGCCGATGCCGCCGAGCGTGCCCGCGGCGAGTGCCTGCGCGGGGCGCGCGCCTCCGGGGAGCGGCGCGCCGAGGCGCCGCGTGAGGAGGCAGGCGCTGCCGAAGATGCCGAGCGGCTTGCCGATGACGAGGCCGCAGACGATGCCGAGGAAGAGCGGCGAGGTAGGATCGAGTGCGGCGTCTGCGAGGGAGACGCCGGCGTTCGCGAGCGCGAAGACTGGCATGATGACGTAGGCGGACCAGGGCTCGAGGCGCTCCTCGAGCCGGTGGAGCAGCGAGTCTTCTGGATGTTCCGCCGCTGGGATCGTGAAGCCGAGCAGCACGCCCGCGATGGTCGGGTGGATGCCCGAGGCGAGGAAGGCGCCCCAGGCGGCGAGCCCGAGTACGCCGTAGAGCGGGAGGCTCCGAGCGCCTGCCCTGCCGAGTGCGGCAGCGAGGGCGAGCGCGAGCAGCCCGGCGCCGAGCGGGGCGAGGGCGATGCCGCTGCTGTAGAAGAGCGCGATGACGACGATCGCGCCGAGGTCGTCGACGATGGCGAGCGCCGTGAGGAAGACGACGAGCCCGAGCGGCGCCTCGCGCGCGGCGAGCGAGAGGATGCCGAGCGCGAACGCGATGTCCGTCGCCATGGGGATGCCCCAGCCGCCGGCGGTCGGCGCGCCGAGGTTGATGAGGGAGTAGAGGAGCGCGGGGATGACCATGCCGCCGAGCGCCGCGCAGACGGGCAGCACCATGGCGGCCTTCGTGCGCAACTCGCCGTAGAGGAATTCCCGCTTGATCTCGAGCCCGATGGCAAAGAAGAAAAGCGTCATGAGCCCGTCGTTTACCCAGTGCGTGAGGCTCATCTCGAGGCGATAGGCGCCGCTGCCGATGCCGAGCGGCAGGTGCAGCAGATGGGTGAACGCACCGGCGAGCGGCGAGTTCGCGAGCACGAGCGCGAGGAGCGCACAGGCGAGCAGCACGAGACCGCTCGCCGCCTCGAGGGCGAAGAACTTCTCGAAGGGGGTCATGAGGCTCTTGAGTTTCTTTTTCATAGCATCTCCTATCGGTGGTCGGTCAGATGGTCGAGCGGGAACATAAAAGCGGACCGCGCCTGCGCGGTCCGCGATGGCTCTCGCCCATATTGTACCGAGGAACCCTGGAAAGTGCAAGACCTGCGCCGTCAGGAGAGATGCGAGGCGAGGAAGCGTTCGAAGTCTTCCTGAGGCATGGGCTTTGCGTAGAGGAAGCCCTGCCCGTAGGTGCAGCCGAGTCGGATGAGGAGCGACTCCTGCTCTGGCGTCTCGATGCCCTCGGTGAGCACCTTCATGCCGAGGCTGTTTCCGAGCTTGATGACGCTCTCCAGGATAGCGGCGGCGCGTCGATCTGTTTCCGCTGCGAGGAGGATGGAGCGGTCGATCTTCATCGTGTCCATCGGGAGTGACTGGAGCATGGCGATGGAGCTGTAGCCCGTGCAGAAGTCATCCATGGAGGTCGCATAGCCGCTTGCGGTGAGCTCATCGATGATCTGGCGGGCGTTCGCGCGCGCCTCTTTCGCCTTGAAGTCGATGAAGGCGGTCTCCGTGAGCTCGAGGTCGATGAGACCGTGCGGCAGATGGTAGGCAGCCGCCGCCTCTTTCATCTTCTGCAGGTAGCCGCCCTCGCTGAGGTGGAGCGCCGACTGGTTGACGGAGATGGGGACGACGGGGAGGCCGCGGCGCAGGCGGTCTTCGAGGAAGCGGGCGACGTGCCCGAGCATGTAGTAGTCGAGGCGCACGGCGATGCCGATGTGCTCGAAGTAGTCGATGAAGCGCCCCGGCGTGAGCAGCCCGAGCTCAGGGCTCTGCCAGCGCACGAGCGCTTCCGCGCCGACGAGCTCCTTCGTCTTGAGGTCGTATTTCGGCTGGTACCAGACGGCGAATTCCTGCTGCGCGAACGCCCTCTCTGCGAGCTCTTCGAGGCGCTGGTGCCAGAGGAAGCGCTCGTGCATGTCCTGGTTGAAGATGACGTACGGCAGATCCTGTTCCTTCGCGTAGGTGAGGCTTGCGACGCTCTCGCCCATGAGGCGGGAGATGTCCGTCATCCTCTCGCGCGTGATGGGCAGGAAGCTCATGTGATAGCGCACGCGCGTCACGATGTCGCCGAGCGGGACGGCGTCGAAGTCCTCCGTGATGGCAGCGGCGGCCTCCTTCGGCGTCATGCCGGGGGGGAGGGCGCAGAGGACTGTGAGGCGCGTGCGGTCACTGCTCATGGCGTAGATCTTGAACCAGGGGAACGTCTCGTGCGCGCGGCGCGAGATGTCGGCAAAACTCTTGGCGAGCAGGCGCAGCGCGTACGTCGCACGCAGGAATGTGAGCTGGCGTACGCAGATCGCCGTGAGGTAGAGGCGACCGCCTTTGAGCGCTTCCTGCTCCTCGCGGATGGCGTGCGGCAGGTGCAGCTCGAGCCAGCGTTCGTTGTAGAGGCCCGTCGCCGTCTCGGTGTAGGCGAGGCGCGAGATGGCGGCGAGGTGGCTGCGGCGTACGTAGAGGAAGAAGATGAGGCCAGCGAGCAGCAGGAGGAACACGAACGAGAGCAGCAGGAAACTCTCCTGCGGGTAGCGGTAGAGCAGTGCGGCGATGGGGCTGTTGTCGTTGACGGCGGCGGTCTCCTCGTTGATGCAGCTCTGGACGAATTCCGGCGGGAGGTGCGCGATTTCCTTGTTGAGGATGCGCACGAAGATGGGATCGAGGCGGTCGCTGACGCCGAGGCAGGTGCCGTGCGTGAAGACGATGTTGTTCTCCGCGATGAGCCGGTAGAAGAGCCCCTGGTAGAGCAGCGCGTTAGCGTTTACCGACTTGACGAAGGCGAGATCGGCGCGCCCGTCGTTGACGGCGGCGAGGCACTGGGCGTCCGTATCGAAATAGGAAATCTGATCAGCAGGGTACGTCTGCTCGACGAACTGGCGGGTGAAATCACGGCTGCGCGACGCAGCGACGCGCGGCGCCCTCGGGAGCGCCTGTCCGCGGCGGTGGACGAGCACGTAGTTCGAGGAGAGGTAGGGATTCGTGATGCGCATGCCGTGCTGGTTCGCCCAGTCGAAGTCGAAGTACATGTCGACGAGGACATCCGCCTCGCCATTATCGAGCTTCTCGAAGAGTTCCCGGTTCGTCGTCGTCTCGCGCACATCGAACGTGATGCCGAGATCGCTTTCGATGCGGGCGATGATGTCGTGCGCGATGCCGCGGTGCCGGCCGCCTTCAAAGTAGGAGTAGGGCTTCTGATTCGGGGAGGCGAGGGCGGTGAAGTGGTTGTGCTCCGCGAGGTACGCCTTTTCCTTCGGCGTCAGGAAGAGCGGCGCGCTCTTCTTGCCCCCCTTGTTGCTCGAACAGCGCGCGCAGGTTCGGCGTGACCGTGAGCATCTCGTCTGTCGCCTGGTCGAGCGCATCGCGGAGAGCGGCATTCCCTGGAGCGAATATGAGATGGCTCGCGAGCAGGCGCAGGTTGGCGACGGCCTGCGTGCCCGGGTGCGGGTGGAAGGAGTCGTTCGTGATGGCGTCGACCTCGCCGGCGGCGACGGCGGCATCCATCGCGAGCAGGTTGTCGAAGGGGACGAGCGTGTATCCTCCCTGTGGGTAGATATGCGCGAGGGTGGCGCGCAGCGTGCCCTCTGAGTGGATCTTAGAGAAATAGGCGATGCGCGGGTTGTCTGAGATGCCGCGCGCCGCGTTGTCGGCGAGGGCGAGCTCGAGCCCGGGACGCGCGATGTCGTGGTGGCTGTAGAGGAGGTCGGGGAACGGCATCCCGGAGGCACCGACCAGGACGTCCACCTCCCCGGCGCGCAGGCGGTCGAACTCCTGGCCGAGCGGCAGCTCGACGTAGTCGAAGCGGCAGCCCGCGTAGAGCGAGAGCTCTTCGAGGTAGGCGTAGCCGGAGCCGTGGAAGCTGCCGTCCTGCGTGCGCGTGAAGAAGCCGGGCGTCGGCGTGTAGCCGACGCGGTAGACCGTCGCAGCGGCGCAGGCGGGCGCCGCGACGGCGAGGAGAAGGAGGAGCGTGCACAGCGCGCGGAACAGATACCTCATGTAAAACGCCACACCCTTTCGAATAGAATCTTTCATCTACAATATAGTTCGCGACACGCGCGCGGATTCCTGCTATTGACAAAGGAAAAGAAAATGCCTACAATGAAATCATCAATCCCGAGTATTTTTATAAGGATTCAACCGGGGTGGACGAATCCTTGATCTACGAGCAGGAGGGGAGCACGGCGGCGCCGGCAGGCGCAGGGGCCGCCGTACCCCCTTGAGAGAGTTAAAGGAGAGTTTCAGCATGGCAGAACATCTTTTAGATATCCGGGGCCTCCACGCGGGCGTCGAGGGCAAGGAGATCCTCAAAGGTCTCTCGCTCACGGTCGGCAAGGGCGAGGTGCACGTCATCCTTGGGCCGAACGGCTCCGGCAAGTCGACGCTCATGAACGTCATCATGGGGCATCCCAAATACGAGGTCACGGCGGGCAGCATTGCGTTTGAGGGCGAGGACATCACGGCGCTCAAGACGTTCGAGCGCGCGCGCAAGGGCCTCTTCCTCTCGTTCCAGACGCCGGAGGAGATCCCGGGCATCTCGGTCGAGAATATGATCCGCACGGCGAAGCAGGCCGTCTCGGGCGAGCGCGTGAAGCTCGTCCCGTTCCGCAGGAAGCTCAAGGAGATGATGGCGGAGCTCAAGATCAAGCCCGAGTACGCCGACCGCTATCTCAACGTCGGCTTCTCCGGCGGCGAGAAGAAGCGCAATGAGATCCTCCAGCTCCTCATGCTCGATCCGAAGCTCGCACTGCTCGATGAGACGGACAGCGGCCTCGATGTCGATGCCGTGCAGATCGTCAGCGAGGGCGTCGCGAAGTTCCACAACGAGGGCAACAGCTGCCTCATCATCACGCACAACACGCGCATCCTCGAAAAGCTCACGGTTGACCGCGTGCACGTGCTCATGAACGGCACCATCGTCGAGGAGGGCGGCGCGGAGCTCATCGATGACATCAACCGCCGCGGCTTCACGCATATCCTCGGCGAAGGCGGGGAGGCGTGAGCCATGGCAAAGAAAAAGACATTCGTCGAGGACATCGAGCGCACGCTCTATGACATCCGCAACGAGGATCACTCTGCCTACAAGAGCGAGAGCGGGCTCACGCCGGACATCATCCGCGATATCTCGCGCCGCAAGCACGATCCCGCCTGGATGACGGAGTTCCGGCTGAAAGCCCTCGATACCTACAACCATATCGGGCTGCCGACCTGGGGGCCGGACATCAGCGAGCTCGACATGGACAAGATCGTCACCTACGTCCAGCCGGACGCGAAGATGACGGGCAACTGGAAGGACGTGCCGGAGGACATCAAGGATACGTTCGACCGCCTCGGCATCCCCGAGGCGGAGAAAACGTCTCTGGGAGGCGTCGGCGCGCAGTACGACTCCGAGGTCGTCTACCACTCCATTCAGGAGGATATGGTGAAGCAGGGTGTCATCTACACGGACATGGAGACGGCCATCCGCGAGCACGAGGATCTCGTGAAGGAATACTTCATGAAGCTCGTGCCGCCGAAGGATCACAAGTTCGCGGCGCTCCACGGCGCCGTCTGGTCGGGCGGCTCGTTCGTCTACGTGCCCGCGGGCGTCCACGTCAAGATGCCGCTGCAGAGCTATTTCCGCCTGAACGCGGCGGGCGCCGGCCAGTTCGAGCACACGCTCATCATCGTCGAGCCGGGCGCGAGCCTCCATTTCATCGAGGGCTGCTCCGCGCCGAAATACAACGTCACGAACCTCCACGCGGGCTGCGTCGAGCTCTACGTCAAGGAGGGCGCGCGCCTGCGCTACTCGACCATCGAGAACTGGTCGCGCAACATGATGAACCTCAACACGAAGCGCGCGCTCGTCGAGAAGGACGGCATCATCGAGTGGGTGTCGGGCTCCTTCGGCTCGCATGTCTCGTGCCTCTACCCCTGCTCCATCCTGCACGGCGAAAACGCGCGCTGCGAGTTCACGGGCGTCACGTTCGCCTCCAAGGGGCAGGATCTCGACACGGGCGCGAGCGTCATCTGCGCCGCGCCGCATACGAGCGCAAACATCAACACGCGCACCATCTCCAAGGCGGGCGGCAAGGCGACGTACCGCAGCGCAGTCAAGGTCACGAAGAACGCGCCGTACGCCAAGTGCTCCGTCAACTGCGAGTCGCTCATGCTCGATAGCGCATCGCGCAGCGACACGCTGCCCGTCATGGACATCGAGGGCGACGCGGCGGAGGTCGGCCATGAGGCGAAGATCGGCCGCATCAGCGACGAAGCGATCTTCTACCTCACGAGCCGCGGCATCGACGAGGACGAGGCGCGCGCGATGATCGTGCGCGGCTTCGTCGAGCCGATCGCGAAGGAGCTGCCGCTCGAGTATGCCGTAGAGATGAACAATCTCGTCAACATCGAGCTCGAAGGCACCATGGGTTAAGGAGGGACAGCTATGAACGAACAGGAACTCTTCTCCCAGATTCCCATGCGTACCTGGCGCTGGCTGGGAGTCAATGAGATCAAGGAGCCCGCGGGGCTCACAGGCGAGCCGCACCGTCATCAGGTCGTCGTGCAGCCCGGTGCAGAGGACGAGGTCACGCTCGCGCTGCGCGAGGGCGGCCGCCACGAGGTACAGGCGCACGTCGGCAAGGGCGCGCGTCTCCACCTCACGGCCCTGCAGCTCGCGGCGGAGGACGTGCCCGTGACCTGCCGCATCAAGGTGCTCGTCGATGAGGGCGGGCTCTTCTCCTACACGGGCGTCGAG
>CACWQW010000034.1 GCA_902763085.1 Dongibacter bovis | reverse complement strand
CATCAACAGCCAGTCCGGCAAGGGCGGCGTCGGCTTCATCATGGAGCAGAAATACGGCATCGACATGCCGAAGAAGATGCGCGAGGACTTCGGCTACTGCGTCAAGGGCGTCTCGGATCACAAGCACAAGGAACTCATGCCGGATGAGCTCTACCAGATCTTCCAGAACGAGTACGTCAATGTCGATCGGCCCTACGAGCTCGTGGACTTCCTGCTCAAGAAGGAGCCGGACGGCACGCGCTCTGGTACGGTCGACGTCATCGTGGACGGCAAGAAAGAGACGTTCCTCGCGCGTGGCAACGGCCGCCTCGACGCCGTCTCGAGCGCCATTCAGAAGAATCTCGGCGTGACGTACAAAGACCTCACGTACAGCGAGCACGCGCTCGAGATCGGGCAGTCGAGCCGTGCGATGGCGTACATCGGCATCACGGGCGCCGATGGCAAGATCAGTTGGGGCGCGGGCATGGATACCGATATCATCACGGCGTCGCTGCAGGCGCTCTTCAGCGCTGTCAACCGCATGAAGGCGGGCAAATGAGAGCCGTCGTCACGCGCGTCCGCGAGGCATCCGTCCGCGTAGGTGGAGAGGAGACGAGCGCCATCGGGCAGGGATATCTCGTGCTGCTCGGCGTCGGGCCGGAGGACACGCGGGAGACCGCGGAAAAGCTCGCGGAGAAGATCGTCCACCTGCGCGTCTTCGAGGACGAGACAGGGCGTATGAACCGTGATATCGCCGCCGTGGGCGGCAGCATCCTCGTCGTCTCGCAGTTCACGCTCTACGCGGATCTCAGGAGCCGCCGCCCGGGCTTTTCCCACGCGGCGCCGCCATCGCTCGCCGAGTCGCTCTACGAGTATTTCCTCGCGTGTCTCAGCGACCTCGGCTTCCCGCCGGCGCACGGCACGTTCGGCGCCGATATGCAGGTGGCGTCGATCAACGACGGGCCGGTGACACTGCTGCTTGACCTGTGAGTTCCCTGCAGGATTCTTCCTGGAAAGAGAATCGAGAGACACTGCGCCCCCGCATCCGTGGTGGATGCGGGGGCGCAGTGTCTCTTTGTGTCTTTGGGGGCTGTATTCCTTTTCCGTTCTCGGTGCGCTGGCCTCGCTGCGCGCCTGGCTCAGGGCTGGCGGTGGTGCAGCGTCTTCCAGAAGAGGGAGAGGTGGCAGAGCAGGAAGACGGCGATGCCGATGCAGATGAGGAGGACGGCGGCGGGCTGGGAGGCGCGCTGCCAGGCGGCGCCGCCGAACGTGAGCGTGCCGCAGACGTTGATGGCGAGCAGCCAGAGGAAGGCGCGCAGGCGCCGCTGTCGCTTGAGAACGCCGAGGCGGTGCAGTCCGAGCGTCGCCATGCTGTAGCCAAACGCCTGCCAGAGCGCGTAGAAGAAAGTTTGGGCGAGGGTGAAGATCATGGGCGGTTCCTTTCCTTTGCGTGGAGGTCGCGGATGAGTGTGGCGAAGGCGGCGGGATCGAGGAGGTCACGCTGCTGCGCCTCGTAGATCCTGCCGGAGCACGCCGTGTGCGGCAGGGGAACGAAGGGCAGGCGTGGCGGGGAGACCGCGCGGTACATCGGATCGGCGAGCAGTGTGGGGCGCGCCTCCGCGAGAAGCGCCGTGAGCACCGTCTCGCTCGGAAACGCGAGCGCGTCCGGCGGCAGCAGCGCCCGCTCGTGCGCGACGGGCACGATGAGGCGGCAATGCCTGCCGTCCTCGGCGCGGAGCGCCGCGGCGAGGGAGAGGCTCCCGATGCTCTCGCCGATGATCGCCGTGCTGGACCCAGTCGGAGGGGCGGCGAGAGCGTCCGCCGCGGGCAGGAGACTGCCGGAGGGGAGGCGGTGCGCGGCGGCCTCCTGCAGGGCATCGGCAAGCGGCGCGCGCAGCGCGCCGAGGGGCTGGCCGAGAAGGTAGGGGATGCCGAACCGCTCTTTTAGTACGCGCGCGGCGCCGAGCCCGCCGTAGGTCATGACGAGGCTCACGTCCGCCTCCGCGGCGCGCGCGATCTCCTCATAGGAGGTGCCGAGCGCCCAGCAGGAGTGCAGCGTGCCGCCCGCCGCCTCGAGGAAGCGCGTGAGCGAGCGGCGCGTCCCCGCGAGCGGGAAATCGAGCGGCGTGACGCCGAGGAGGTTGACGCGGAGGCGGTGCGTCGGCGCGGTGGCGGGCGCCGCTGCCGGCGGGATGCGCCTTGCAAGCTCCGTGAGCGCGAGGGAGATGCCGCGCTCCGCATCGTGCATGGAGTTCGTCGGCAGCGTGAAGCTCGGCACGCCCGTCGCGTGCTCGACTTCGCGCGCGATCGCCTTGAGGTCGGTCGCGATGAGGTAGGCGATCTGCGAGGGGATGAGGCAGAGGAAGCGCGGGCGCTCCGCGCGCACCGTCTCGATGAGGTCGTGCAAGAGGCGGTCGTCGCGCCCGAGGATGGCGTCGTACTCATTCATCGCGGAGATGAAGATGAGGCTGTCCGTGTGGTACCAGCGCGGCTCGTCGTGCGTCGTGTAGGTGGAGTTGCAGCCCGAGGGGTCGTGGATGACGACCATGCCGCCGAGCTCGAAGAGCGCCGAGCAGACGCCGAACGTGTCCGCCGAGTACGTTGGCAGGATGCAGCTTGCCTGGGTACGCGCCTTGCGTGCGCTCGTTTCCGTTAGAGACATGATGGACCTCCCCAGCCTTTGCGGCGAATGATCTGCTCGGTGTCCTGCGGCAGCAGCGCGGCGCGGCTCATGGCGTCGGCGAGCCAGCGGATCGCTTCGAGTCCGTAGTGTCCGCCACCCTCGACGGCGGGGACGAAATGGCGCGTGCCCGTGAAGTAGGCGGCTTTCTGCCCGAGTGCGAGCACGGGGCCGCCCGCCCGCGCGCGCGGCTGGCGGCGCATGGCGGGGTGCTTCGTCGGATAGAGGCGGATGGCAGGTGCGTGCTGCTGCAGCCAGCGGAAATTCCCCTCGTCTTCCTTGGCGATGGCATCCGCGTAGATCTCCGTGACGTGGAAGCCATGAGAGACGAGCAGCCGCGCGAGGCTCATCGGGAGGAACGTGAACGTGAAGTCGATGGCGATGGGCTGCGTGCCGATCTGCGCGCGGAGCGCGGTGAGCGCGAGCTCGCACTCGGCGATGCGGGGGCGCAGGTCGGGGCAGGGGAGGTCGAGGAAGGCGGCGAGGCGCTGCCAGGCGTCTGCGATCTCCTCGTAGCACCAGACCTGCGGCAGGAAGAGCGCGGGCTGCCCGAGGCGCTTCTCCAGGTCGCGTGCTGCGACGTGTGTGAAGGGATTCGTGTAGAGGTTCGCGCGCGCCGTGGCCATGCGCAGGAACGAGGCGTAGTCCGCGCACTCCGTGACGTCGAGCAGCGTTGCGCTCGCGGCGGCGACGAGCTGCTTGATGTCGCTCGCTGCGGTGAGCGCGAGGTTGCTGCCGATGAGGTTGATGCGATGCGCGTCTTTCGGTGCGTCCGCGGGGAGCAGGCGGTAGATCTCGCGGCGTTCGCGCTCCTCGGGCGTGAGGCTTTTCGTCTGGCGGATGGGGTCCATGACGCACTCGGCGAAGGCGACGCCTGGGAAGCGCGCGCGCAGCGTGTGGTAGACGTAGCGCAGGTTGCAGCCGAGGAAGTGATGGACGCACGCCGTGAAGACGAGGACGGCGCGCGGCAGATGCGGCAGACGCCGCAGGATGTCCGTGATGCCCTCGATGAGGAACGTCTCGTTGTCCGTCTCGTAGAGGTCTTCCTCGTGGAGCTCGAGCGCCGAGAAGCGCGCGCGGTACGCCTCGCCCATCTCCGCCGCCGTGAGCACGACGCCGCGCAGGCAGCCCGCGGCGCAGATGTAGATCTGATGCGACTCCGGCACGAGCATGCCCGTGTGCACGATGTTCCACGTTCCGCGCGCGGCAGGAGAGTACTCGAGTCCCGGCGCGAACGGCGCGGGGAAATGCGCCTCGGCGATGGGGACCGCCGGCACCGGGGCGGGCGGCTGGATGCGCTGGAGCATGAGGAACTTCCTTTCAAGGAGACGAGAGAATCAGCAGATGCGGGGCAGGAGCTCGCCGGTCGGCGGCGGCAAGAGCGTCCGCGTGCCGAGCTCGGTGATGAGGCTGACGCGGCCAGCAGGCGCGGCAGAGACCGTGCCGATGCGCGTGGCACCTGCGCCCTCGCGCGTCTCGTGGAGTGCGGCGAGAACGGCGTCCGTCACCGCAGGTGCGCAGAAGAGCACGAGGCGCCCCTCGCAGGCGAGGTAGAGGGGATTGAGCCCGAGGAGCCCCGTGAGCCCCTGGACGGCGGGCGCGCAGGGGATCGCCTCGGCGCGCAGCTCGATGCCGACGCCGCTCTCGCGCGCAATCTCGTAGAGCACGGTGCCGACGCCGCCGCGCGTGGCGTCGCGGAGCGTGTGGAGCGCGTCCCCCTGCGGCAGGGCGGCGAAGACGTGCTCCATCATGGGCCAGAGCGGAGCGCAGTCGCTCGTGACCTCCGCTTCGATGCCGTAGCTGTCGCGCGCGAGCAAGATGGCGCTGCCGTGGCGGCCGATGTCGCCCGTCACGAGGACGTCGTCGCCGGGGCGCGCGAGCGCGCCGCCCGTGCGTATGTTCGGCAGGAGCTCGCCGATGCCCGTCGTTGTGATGAAGCAGCCGTCCACCTGGCCGCGGCCCGCGACCTTCGTGTCGCCCGCGACGATCGTGACGCCGCACGCCCGCGCCGTCTCCGCCATAGAGGCGGCGATCGCGTCGAGGTCACGGAGCGGGAAGCCCTCTTCAATCTGGAAGGCGCAGGTGAGGTAGCGCGGGCGCGCGCCCATGCAGGTGAGGTCGTTGACCGTGCCGCAGATGGAGAGCTCGCCGATGTTGCCGCCGGGGAACCGCCACGGGGAGACGATGAAACCGTCCGTCGTCATGGCGATCTTCGTACCTCCGAGCGAGAGGACGGCGGCGTCATCCGCCGTGAGGTCGGGATTCTGGAAATGGCGGGCGAAGAGGCGCTCGATGAGCTCGGCGGTCTTCTGTCCGCCGGCGCCGTGCGCGAGCGTGATGCGTTCTTGATCCATGGGGAAAACTCCTTTTATGAGAATGATGCGGGCGCGGCGCCGCGGTACTGATACCAGGCGGCGCAGGTGCCCTCGCGCGAGACCATGCAGGCGCCGACGGGGTGCTCGGGCGTGCAGGTCTTGCCGTAGAGCGGGCAGTCCGCCGGCGTGCAGGCGCCGCGCAGGATGTCGCCGCAGCGGCAGGCGGGATTGCTGCGCCCCTCCTGCGGCGGGATACGGTAGCGCACGCGCGCGTCGAACTGCGCGTAGGCGGGGGCCACCGCGAGGCCGCTTTGCGGCAGGACGCCGAGGCCGCGCCATTCGGCGTCGACGGGCGTGAAATACGTGTGGAGCAGCGCCTGTGCTGCCGGGCTGCCGTCCTCCGTCACGACGCGCGGATAGCAGTTGGCGAAAAAGGGCGCATGCCCTGCGCTCTTCACGATGACGGCGAGCGCCGTGAGGAGCTCGCTCGCCGTGAAGCCAGCGACGACGCCGCTGATGCCGCGCGCCGTGAGCGCGCGTGGCACGCGGGCGCCCGTGATGGCGCAGACATGGCCGGGGTAGAGATAGGCGTCGCAGCTTTCGTGCATGGCGAGATAGGCGGCGTCCATGGTCTTGTTGGCGGTGAGCAGCGAGAAATTCTTTAGCGACTGCGCGGAGGCGCGCTTCATGGCGAGCGCGCTCGCGGGCGTCGTCGTCTCGAAGCCGACGGAGAGGAAGACGACGTCCTCCTCCGGGTGGTCGGTGGCGTAGGTGACGGCGTCGAGCGGCGTGTAGACGACCTGGACGCGGGCGCCGCGGCTGCGAGCGTCCGCGAGGCTGCCAGAGGAGCCCGGCACGCGCACGAGGTCACCGAACGTGCAGAGCGTGACGCCGCACTCGCGCGCGAGATAGCACGCCTCGTCGATGAACGAAACGGGTGTCACGCAGACGGGGCAGCCGGGGCCGGAGATGAGCTCGATGGTCTCGGGCAGGAGCGCGCGCACGCCCAGACGGAAGATCTCGTGCGTGTGGGTGCCGCAGACCTCCATGATGCGCAGGCGCGGCCCTCGATAGGTGCAGACGATCTCCCGCGCGGCGGCGAGCGCGCGGCGCGTGTCAGTCTTCTGTTCCATTGTTGACCTCCGCGGGGGCGATGCTGGAGAGGACGGAGGCTGCCTCCGCCTCATCATCGGCGGTAATCTTCGCGATGGCGAGGCCCGCATGCACCATCACGTAGTCCCCGGGATCGAGGGAGGAGAGCAGTTCGGCGGACACTTCGCGCCGCGCGCCCGAGGCGTCGACGAGCGCCGTGCCGTCCTTGACGCTGACGACTTTGGCTGGGATTCCGACACACATGAGATCACGCTTCTTTCTATCAATATAATACACAGTGGGAAAGGGGGATGCTGTTAGGCGGAGGGGACGCCGTCCGCCGTGCCGTGCGTGAGCGCGTACATGGCGGCGACCGCCTGCCCGAGGCTGATGCCGCCGTCGTTCGGCGGGACGAGGCTGTGCGTGAGCACCGTGAAGCCCGCGTTCTCCAGACGCTCCTCCGTGAGGCGCAGCAGCAAGAGGTTCTGGAAGACGCCGCCAGAGAGGGCGACGGTCGAGAGCCCCGTGCGCCGCCGCGCCTCCTCGCAGCCCGCGCCGATGAGCGCGGCGAGCGCCGCGTGGAACGCGTAGGCGAGCGCCTCGGCACTCGCCCCGACGCGGCGGCGCGTGAAAAGCGCACGAAAGAGCGCCTGCGTCGGCAGCAGGAAGCGGCCGTCCGGCGCCGCGGCGAGCGGCGGCAGGTCGATGGCGAGGGGCGGCGCGCCCGTGGCGGCGAAGCGCTCTGCGGCGAACTGCAGCGCCATCGCCGCCTCGCCCTCGAACGTCGCGCGGGAAGTGAGGCCGAGCAGGGCGCTCACGGCGTCGAAGAGGCGCCCCGTGCTCGTCGAGGAGATGCTGTTGAGGTGGCGGCGGAGCAGGAACGATTGCGCGGCGAACTCCTGCGCGGAGCAGAGGTGGAGCTCGCCTGTGGCGCAGTCCGCGAGCGCCTGCCAGGCGGCGTCCTCTGTGGGAGCGACCTCGAGGAACACGGGGGCGAGGCACGCGACGGCGATGCGCCAGCCCTCGCGCGCAGCGCTGTCGCCGCCCGCCTGCACGAAGGGATCGATGGAGCCGAGGCGCGTGAAGCCCGCGAGATCAGCGCGCAGAAATTCACCGCCCCAGACTGTGCCGTCCGTGCCGTAGCCCGTGCCGTCGAGCGCCACGCCAATGGCGGGGCCGGGGCAGTCGTGCTCGGCGAGGCACGCGAGGATGTGCGCGTAGTGGTGCTGGACGGGGAAGACGGGCAGATGGAGCTCCTTGGCGACTGCTGTCGTGTTGTAGCGCGGATGGAGGTCGCAGGCGACGGTCTCCGGCGTGATCTCGAGCAGGGAGGAGAGCAGATGCACGCTGTCCTTGAGCGCGAGCACCGTGCGCAGGTCGCTCATATCGCCGATGTAGGGCGACGGGTAGAAGAGCGCGCCGCGCGCGAGCGTGAACGCGTTCTTGAGCTCGCCGCCGATGGCGAGGACCTGCCTTCTCTCCTCGCCGGTCGCGGAGGAGACGAAGAAGGGGAGCGGTGCGAGCCCGCGGCTGCGGCGGATGAGGTAGGGATGCCCCGCGTGCCAGTCCGTGACGCTGTCGTCCGCGCGCAGGCGGATGCGGCGGTTGTGCGTAAGGATGAGAGAGGTCATGGGCGCGAGCGTCTCGCGCGCCTCCTCGTCCGTGTGGCAAATGGGCGCACCCGACGGGTTGCCGCTCGTCATGACGAGGCAGTCGGGCATGGTGTCGTCGAGGCCGTCGGGATAAGAAAAGAGCAGCATCTGCAGCGGCGCGTAGGGGAGCATGACGCCGAGGCGCGGATTGCCCGGCGCGACGGAGGGCGCGAGCGGCGATCCCTCGCGTTTGGCGAGCAGGAGGATCGGCTTCTGGTGTCCCGTGAGCAGTGCCTCCTGGGCGGCGTCTTCCATCGTGCAGAGCCGATGGACGGCGGTGAGGTCGCGCGCCATGACGGCGAACGGTTTGCGCGGCCGATGCTTCGCGGCGCGCAGCGCGGCGACGGCCGTCTCATTCGTGGCGTCGCAGGCGAGGTGGAAGCCGCCGATGCCCTTGATGGCGATGCAGCCGCCCTCCGCGAGCACCCGTCGCGCTGCCGTGATCGCCGCGGCGCCGCGCACGTCCGGAGCGTCGAGGAGGAAGACCTCGGGGCCGCAGTCGTTGCAGCAGACGGGCTGTGCGTCGTAGCGGCGCGAGGCGGGGGAGTGGTACTCCGCGGCGCAGGCGTCGCACATCGGAAAGTCCTTCATGCTCGTGCGCTCGCGGTCGTAGGGCATGGCCTCGAGGATGGTGAGGCGCGGTCCGCACGCCGTGCAGTTGATGAAGGGATGCAGGTAGCGGCGGTTCGTCGGGTCGTAGAGCTCCGCCTGGCAACGCTCACACGTCGCGATGTCAGGCGAGACGAAGATGTCGCCGCGCTCGCGCGCGCTCTCGATGATGGAGAACGAGGTGTACGCCTGCTCCGCGGCACAGGCGGCGAGCGCCTGCGTCTCGAGGCGCAGGATCGTGGCGCGTTCCGGCGGCTCGCTCTCGATGGCGCGGAAGAAGTCCCGGCAGGCGGCGTCCGTGCCCTGTGCGAAGATCTCGACGTAGGGTCCCTTGTTCGAGACGCTGCCGAGGATGCCGAAGCGCGCGGCGAGGCGGCTCACGAAGGGGCGGAAGCCGACGCCCTGTACGATGCCGTAGACTTTGCATTGATAAAGAGACATGGGGAACCTCACCTTTCCGGGACACTCAAAGGGAATCGGCGGCAGTACGGCGGCCGCTCGCCGCGAAGTGCGGCAGGTCGACGAAGGCGCCGCGGTAGTCTGGCAGCGCCCGCCGGTAAAGCGCGTCGGCAACGATGAGGTCAAAGCGCCCCGTGCGCACGAGGCGGGGGAGGTCCTCCTCCTCGCGGAGCCGCTGGTCCTGCGGCTGGCAGTAGGCGCTATTCGCGAGAAAATACGTCGCGCAGGTGATGCGCGCGGCGGGGTAGCGCTTCGCGAGCAGGGCGCGCAGTGCGTTCGCCTGGCACTGCTGGTGTATGATGAGGATGCGCTCAGCGCGCGCGGGCAGGGAAGCGCCTGCGAGGTCTTCCTCGAGGAGCGGAAAGCCGAGGCTGTACGGCGTGCCGAATCTCTGCTCGAGCCACTGGGCGGCGGCGAGACCTGCGGGCGCGACCACGAGATTGCGCTCGTTCGCCGCGGCCTCGCGGTACTGGGAGAAGCGGTGGTCGAGCCCGTAGCAGCGCACGTGCGCGGCGCCCTGCGCCTTGAGCTTCTGCCGCAGGCGCGCGGCTCTCGTGTCCAGGAGGTCGAGCGGCGTCGCGCCCCAGACGCCGACGGTGCCGCGCACGGGGCGCGGCGCGTCCGCGAGCGGTGCGAAGCGCCGCAGGAGCGCGAGGTAGGCGGCGGTGATGCCCTCGTCGTAGAGGCGCGTGCCATTCGTCGGGACGGCGATGGTCGGCACGCCTGTCGCGCGCTCGGCGAGTCGGCAGAGCGCGCGGTAATCCGTGCCGATGATTGCGGGCACGGGCGTGCCGATGAGCGCGACGAAGGGGAGCGTGCGGCCCGCGCGGCGGAAGCCGTCTGCGGCAGCGGCGATCTTGCTGACGAGCTGGTCGTCGCGGCCGAGGATCGCGTCCATGTCGCGGAGCGCCGCGCTCACGACGATGCTGCTCTCTCTATCTGCGCGTCGCGGTTCGTCGAAGCCGCAGATGTTCCCGGCGCAGCCGCCGGCGTCGACGATCACGACGAGCCCGCCGAGCGGGAAGAGCACGGAGGCCGCGCCCGCGTCGTCGGGCGCGAAGGGCGGCAGTGCGAGGCGAAGACCTTTCATGAGAGACCTCCCAGGGCATGTTCGATGGCAGAGAGGAGGCGCAGCAGCGCGTCGTAGCCGAAGGGCTGCACCTCGTCGTTCCACAGGACGCAGGGGACCTGCGGATAGTAGAAATGCGCGTCCGTCCCGAGCGCGAGGTCGGGCGCGGGTGCATCGCCGGGGAACGCCGCCATCGTCGGTGAGAGATTCGAGTAGACGCGCGTCTCGGGCGAGACGTCGGCGAGCGCGCGCAGGAAGAAGAGGTCCGGCGGTTGCACAACGGAGAAGATCTCCTGTACGGCAAAGCCGCATTTCGCGAGCACGAGCGCGAGCTCGAAGGGCGCGGCGTTCAGCCGGCTGCCGACGGAGAGGCGCACGCGGCGCCCTCCAAGTGCCGTGCGCAGTGCGGAGAGGCGCGCGCGGGCGCGCCCGTAGAGCGCCGCATCGTCGATCGCCACGCCGAGGACGCGCGCGAGTGCCTGGTACTGGTGATGGATGCGCGCGGGCCCGTAGAAGCGCTGCAGCTCAATGAAGGGCATCGCGAGCTTCTTCGCGAGCTGCACGGCGGCGGCATGCGCCTCACCCGCGAGCACGAGGTTGCAGTTCGCCTCCGCCATGGCGGAGAATTCCTCGTAGGTGTGGGCGCGCCCGAGCTCCCGGATGGTCTTGACTCCGCACGCCCGCAGCAGCGCGTAGAGATCCGACGACGCCGCCCAGGGCGTGAAGCTGCCGAGCAGGTTCACGCTCGTCGCGCGTCTCGGGCGCGGCGAGAGCAGGCTGTAGATCGCCTCGCGCACCTGCACCATCGGCGGGTGGACGCTCTCGCGCGTGAGCGCGTACATGTAGCAGGGACGCACGGGGAGGCCGACGCGTGCCTCGACCTTTCGTGCGACGCGCTCCATGTCCGTGCCGAGCAGCGCGTCCGCGCAGGTGCAGCAGAGCATGAGCACGGATGGTGGCTCCTTGCGGCTCGCGACGAATGCCGCCGCGGCCTCTGGGATCTTCGCGAGGTGACGTCCCGTCACGATGTCCTGCTCATCCATCTCATAGTAGGCGAAGCGCTCGCCGTAGCGGCCGGGGCCTGAGAGTGCTGCCGTGTTGCGCCCGCAGCAGGGAGGCGAGATGAGCAGCATGATCGAGCCGGGCACGCTGAGCCCCGCGCGCTTCACGCCGAATCCCTGCGCGCCCGGCGAGTTGAAATCGAGGGCGGCGGGGGAGTTGTAGATGAGGTGCCCGGCGGTCGTGAGCTCCGCGGGGATGGCCTCTGGTCCCGCCGCGGCGAGCGCTGCCGCCGTGCGGTAGAAGGCGGGCGATGCCGCCGCGCCCTGGTCTTGTCTGCTCATGGCAATCCCTTTCCCGTATCTGACCTGTCAGGCGTCCGCCGCCGCTCCTGAGAGCGCGTCGGCGAGCGCGAGGAACTGCGCGCTGATTGGTAGCGTACGGTCGACTTCGAGCGTCGTCTTGCCTTCCTCCTCGGCGCGGTTGATCGCGTCGCTGCGCGGCAGGTCCGCGAGGATGGGCAGGTGGCGCGCCTCGGCGAAGGCGTGGACCTTCGCCTCCTCGTCTGGGATGTTGCGCCGGTTGAAGACGATGCCGCGCACGCGCGCGTAGCCGCGGTCGCGGAAGTTCTCGACGGCAGAGGCGATGTTGTTCGCGGCGTAGAGCGCCATCTTCTCGCCGGACGTCACGATGAGCACGTCCTCCGCGTAGCCCTCGCGGATCGGCGCGGCGAAGCCGCCGCAGACGACGTCGCCGAGCACGTCATAGAGCACGACGTCGGGCGCGTACGTCTCGAAGAGCGCGAGGTCCTCGAGCAGGTTGAACGTCGCGATGATGCCGCGCCCCGCGCAGCCGAGCCCCGGCGTCGGGCCGCCCGTCTCGATGCAGAGCACGTCGCCGAAGCCGCGGGCGGAGATCGCCGCGAGGTCCTGCGGCGGCGCGTCGTGCTCGCGCAGGTAGCCCATGACGGAGGTGAGCTCCCTGCCGCCTAAGAGGTTGGAGGTCGAGTCCGCCTTCGGGTCGCAGCCAATCTGGATGACGCGCTTGCCGCGCAGCGCGAAGGCAGCGGCGAGGTGGCTCGTGATCGTCGACTTGCCGATGCCGCCCTTGCCGTAGATGGCGATTTTCTGCATGATGGATGCGCTCCTTGTCAAAATATTTCTTATTCATTATACGTTGAAGGGGGCAAAAAAGCAAACGAGCGAAGGGGAGCAAAGGCGGCGCAGACGGGAGAAGACGCACAAAAAAACTGCCGCGCGGTGAGGCGTGGCAGTTAGGAATCGGATTAGTCCTTTACGGCGCGCTTCGCCATCCAGAACAGGAAGACGCAGAGCGCGAAGTAGGCGAGGATGCCGAGGTAGGTGCCGGCGGGCGAAGCCGCCCAGGCTTTCTGGAACCAGTCGATGCCGGCGATGTGCAGCACCGCCGAGATCAGGCTGCCGATCGCACCGCCCGCGACGAAGCCGGAGGCGACGGTGTTGCCCTCCGCGAGGCGCTTCGCGCTGACGGCGGCGTCCTTGCTGCTGTGCGAGACGAAGTACGAGAGCAGGCCGCCGACGAGTACCGGCGTATTGATGCCCATCGGGAGGTACGTGCCGAGTGCGAACGGCAGCGGCGGGATCTTCATCATCCAGAGCACGATGGCGAAGAAGGCGCCCGCCATGTAGAGCGGCCACGGCGCCTCGCCCGTGTCCATGATCGGGCCGACGATCGCCGCCATGGCGTTCGCCTGCGGTGCCTGCAGCGCGCCGTCGCCCGTGAAGCCGTAGGCGCTGTTGAGGATGAACATGACGCCGACGGAGACGAAGCCCGTGAGGATGATCGAGACGATCTGCCAGCGCTCCATCTTCTTCGGCGTCGCGCCCGTGAGATGGGCGACCTTGAGCTCCGACATGAAATTGCCGGAGACCGCGAGCGCCGAGCAGAGGAACGCCGACATCATGAGGATCGCGACGACGCCCACCTTGCCGTGCATGCCCGCCGCGCTCATGACGACGCCCGAGACGAGGATCATGAAGATCGTCATGCCGGAGACCGGCTCGTTGCCCGTGTAGGCGATCGAGCTGATGCCGACGACGGAGAGCAGCAGTGAGAACAGCACGACGATGACGAAGGCGAGCACCGTCTGCATCATCGTCTGCGTGAGCGTGAGATGGAAGAAGAGGCCGAACGCGAGCGCCATGAGCACGCTGCCGAAGACGATGAGGCTCATCGGCAGGTCCTGCTCCGTGCGCAGCAGATTGCCCTCGACGGACTCTTTCCTTTTGAAAAGGTCGAGCACGGCGCGCTTCGCGACGCGCGTGACGACGCCCGACATCGAGAGCAGGCCGATGACGCCCGCCATCGCGAGCATGCCGATGCCGATGTGGCGCACGTACTGCGAGAAGACGGCGCTCACGGGCGCGTCTGCGAGCAGCACCGAGGCGCCCTTGACCTCCATGACGTGCTCGCCGCCGAGGTAGTAGGCGACCGGGATGCAGACGAGCCACGAGAAGAAGGAGCCCGCGGCGATGATGCACGCGTAGCGAAGGCCCGTGAAATAGCCGATGCCGAGCAGCGCGGCGTCGTTGTCGAGGCTGAAGACGAGCTTATAGCGTGCCGCGAGCTGCTGGCCCCACGAGAAGGCCGTCGTCGTCAGGAGCTCCTGCCACCAGCCGAGCGTGTTGAGCACGAAGTCGTAGACGAGCGCGAGGAAGCCAGAGATGAGCATGAGATGCGCCTTGCTGCCCTCATTCGAGTTCAGCACCTCCGCCGCCGCCGAACCGGACGGGAAGGGATAAATGTTTTCCATCTCCTCGACGAAGTAGCGGCGGAACACCGTCGCGAGGAAGACGCCGAGCACGCCGCCCAGGACGATCGGCAGCGACATCTCCCAGAACGAGAGATCCTCGATGCCGAGGATGAAGAGCGCCGGCAGGATGAACATCGCGCCGCCGAGGATATTCGTGCCGGCACTCGCGATAGCCTGGATGTGCACGGTCTCAGGGAAGGCGTTCTTGCGGTGGAAGAGCACCGCCATGCCCATGGCGAGCACGGAGACCGGCGCGAACGCATCGACGGTCTGCCCGATCTTCAGGCAGAGGTAGCCGACCGCCAGCGCGAACAGCACGGCGAAAAAAAGCCCCCAGCCGACGACGTACGCGTTGATTTCCTCGTACGACTGCGTCGGGAGCATCTGGGGAGTGAATGAAGGCTTCTCCCCGTTTTCCTTTGACATAAGAAAGTCCTCCTAAAACGAATTGGTTTCGCGCTGCGCGCGAGACACTGTTCAATTTTAATCCTATGAAAGGAAATCGTCAATATCTTCACGCAAGAGAACAGGAAAACAAACATAGAAGCAGGGAGAGGATTCCCCTGCCGCCTGCCTTTATGCTATAATGCGAGAGGATTTCAGCCACTGGAGCCGAAGCGTAGGTGGAGAAGTGGCAGACAGGAGACGATGACATGACAGCTGAGACAGAAGCATTGCTTTCCTTTATCGATCGGGCGGTCTCGCCCGTGCATACGGTGCTGGCGGCGGAGGACTTCCTGCGGGCGGCAGGGTTTGCGGAACTTCCTTGGGCGGCGCCGTGGACACTCGCAGCGGGCGGCCGGTATTTCGTCAACGTCTACGGGACGACGTTGCTCGCGTTCACCGTGGGGGAGGATGGACCGCTGCGCCTGGCGGCGGCACATACGGATTTCCCGTGCCTGCGCCTCAAGAGCGCGCCGGGGCTCGTGCGCGAGGGCTACGGCGTGCTCAACGTCGAGCCGTACGGCGGCCTCATCCTGCGCTCCTGGCTCGATCGCCCGCTCGGGCTCGCGGGGCGCGTGGCGCTGCGCGGCGAGGATGCGTTCCATCCGCGTGTGGTGCCCGTCGATTTCGCGCGCCCCGTCGTGACGATCCCGAGCCTCGCCATCCACATGGACCGGAAGGTGAATGAGGAGGGAAAGCTCAACGCGCAGACGGATATGCTGCCGCTCGCGGGGCTCCTCGGCGACGCCGGTGAAGGGGACTGGTGGCAGGCGGCGCTCGCCTCCGAGCTCGGCGTCCCGGCGGATGAGGTCCTCTCATTCGAGCTCTCGACGTATCCCTATGAGCGCGGCTGCACGCTGGGCCTCGCGGGGGAGCTGATCTCCTCGCCGCGCCTCGACAACCTCACGTCGGTCTGGGCGTGTCTGCGCGGTCTCGCAGCGGCACCTGTGGAGGCGGTGCCCGCGGGCGTGCATCTCATCGCGCTCTTCGACAACGAGGAGGTCGGCAGCCGTACGAAGCAGGGCGCGGGCTCGCTCGTGCTCGCCGATGTGCTGCGGCGCATCTACCGGACGCGCGGCGGCGACGATGCCTATGATGAGGCGGTGGCGTCCGGCTTCCTGCTCTCCGTCGACGTGGCGCATGGGCTGCATCCCGATCACGCGGACAAATGCGACCCCGCTGTCCGCCCCGTGCTCGGCGGCGGTGTCGTCCTCAAGCAGGCGGCCTCCCAGTCGTATGCGGGCGATGCCGAGGCCGTCGCCATCGTCCGCGAGCTCGCGCGACGCTCCGGCACGCCCGTGCAGGACTTCGTGAACCGCAGCGACAGCCGCGGCGGCTCGACGCTCGGCTCGATCGCCTCGGCACTCGTCCCCGTGCGCACGATGGACGTGGGCGCGGCGATCCTCGCCATGCACTCGGCGCGCGAGACGATGGCGGCTGCTGACGAGGAAGCGCTCATCGCCCTCGTGCGGATGGTGCTCGCCTGAAGGAAGGCGAGCCGGAGATGCAATCTGGCAAATGTGGCAAAAGAAAAAGACAGAGTACTGTCCCTGTGATCAGCCCCTGTCAAGGCATACACAGCAAATACCTAAAAATTCATAGCCGTAAATCCCATGCTGGTGTTTTAGTATCAGCATAGGATTTGCGGCATTTTGTTATGCCGCAAATTTCG
>CACWQW010000033.1 GCA_902763085.1 Dongibacter bovis | reverse complement strand
TGCTTCATCGCGGCGGTCCTGCCGATGTGGCTGCTCATGGAGCCTCGCGACTACCTGAGCTCGTTCCTGCTCCTCGGCATGGTGGCGGGCGGCGTCGTCGGCGTGCTCGCGGCGAATCCGTCCGTCAACATGCCGGCGTTCGTCGGCTTCGAGGTGAATGGCAAGCCGCTCTTCCCGATCCTCTTCATCACGATTGCCTGCGGCGCGGTCTCCGGCTTCCACAGCCTCGTCTCGTCCGGCACCTCCTCGAAGGCCATCGCGAACGAGCGTGACATGCTCCCCGTCGGCTACGGCGCCATGCTCTGTGAGTGCATGCTCGGTGTCGTCGCCCTCGTCATCGCCTGCGCGGCCGCGCAGGACGGCGTCATGGCGAAAGGCACGCCGTTCCAGATCTTCGCGGGCGGCATCAGCACGTTCTTCACGCAGGGCTTCTCCGCCTGCTTCATCACGATGTGCGTCTCGGCGCTCGGCATGACGACGATCGACTCCGTCGCGCGCATCGGCCGCATGTCCCTGCAGGAGATGCTCAAGCCCTCCGCGGGCGAGAAGGCGGGCAGCGCCACGCGCTTCCTCATGGACAAATACGTCTCGACCATCCTCACGCTCGTGCTCGCCTATGGGCTCTGCCTCGCGGGCTACATGAACATCTGGCCGCTCTTCGGCGCGGCGAATCAGCTCCTCTCGGCGCTCGTCCTCATCGCGCTCGCCGTCTTCCTCAAGGTCACGGGGCGCAAGGGCTGGATGCTCTACGTGCCGATGGTCTTCATGTTCTGCGTCACGATGACCGCGCTTGTCATGAGCGTCTACGGCATCGTCACGAAACTCACCGCAGGCACCTTCGTCGTCGGCGTCGACGGCCTCCAGCTCGTCCTCGCCCTCGCCCTCATGACCCTCGCCGTCCTCGTCGTCAAGCATTGCGGCAGGGAACTCGTGACCGGCAAAGCAGAAGGCGTGCCCGCGGCAGAAGAGTGATCCGAGTTCCCATCATACGCTGACAGCGCCTCCCTATTCGGGAGGCGCTGTTTCTTATCGAAAAAACTTTACAAAGGCAACCGGGCATGCTATAATATATCACGTTCTGATACGCTAGAACACGGAGAGGTGTCCGAGTGGTCGAAGGTGCTTGACTCGAAATCAAGTGTGGCGAATAACCACCGTGGGTTCGAATCCCACCCTCTCTGCCAGCAAATCCAAGGCTCCTGAGGTTTTCCTCAGGGGCCTTTTTTGTGATGTGAATCTCCAAAGACGAAAGCCGCAGGCACAGCGCGATGATTCTTCCTATCACCATGGACCTATGATAAAATGGGAGCATGGAACATGGAAGTCGTAGGAGGGGGAAGACATGGTCAAGATGGTATTTTCTGATATCGACGGGACGTTGCTGACGGATGATAAGCGGGTGACCGCGGGGACGGAGCAGGCGGTGAAGGAGCTTTTGGGGCGGGGGATCCCCTTTGTGCTTGTGTCGGCACGCATGCCGGAGGCGATCACGCCGATCACGGAGAGGATGGGCATCAAGATCCCCATGATCTGTTATAGCGGCGCGCTCGTGTTGACGGCGGCGGGCGAGGTGCTCCAGAGCGTGACGATGGAGAAAGAGAAGACGACCGCGTTCCTCAGGGAAGCGGCAGCGCGGTTCCCGCAGGCGGTCGTCAATTTCTACGCGGGGCATCATTGGTATGTCCGAGATCCGCAGGAGGCGCATGTGGCCTTTGAGAGGAAGATCACGGGGGCTGTCCCCGAGCGGGCGGATTTCGCGGACTGTCTCGCGCGCGGCGTCTTGCCGCACAAGCTGCTCCTGATGATGGAGCCGGCGGATTGCGCGCGGGCGGAGGAGGAGCTGCGCGCGCACGCAGCAGGCCTCCATGTCGTGCGCTCGGCGCCGACGCTGCTCGAGGTCATGGACGCTTCTGTCACGAAGGCGAGCGGCATCGAGGTCATGCTGCGCCATGCGGGGGTGACGGCGGCAGACGCGCTCTCCTTCGGCGATAACTACAACGACCTGGAGATGCTCCGCTATACGGGCACGAGCGTCGCCATGGGCAATGCGCCAGAGGAGGTAAAGGCGGCGGCAACGGCGGTCACGCTGTCCAATGAGGAGGACGGCATCGCGGCGTATCTGTTGCAGTGCGGGCTCGTCGGCTGAGTCGACCGTTGCCTTGTTGGTCTTCTGTGCTCCCTTATTTCAGCAGCAGGTCGTTGACTTCCTTCTGCAGGCGGTTCATGGCATTCGTCTCCTGGAGACTGCCCTGGAGGAGCTTCTGGATCTCCCGGTCGGCGATGAGGATGGCTTCGCTGTAGTGCGGGAAGCGGTCGGGGAGCGATCCTTCCTCCATGACGCGGCTGACAGCCTGAGGGCTGCGGCCGCTTCTTTCGTCTGCGGCAGAGCCGAAGAGCGCGGCGGGCGCGGCGTCTTCGATGATGCCGCGGCGCACGGGCAGGGCGGCGGAGAGGTGCAGGAGCTGTTCCTGGCTCTCCTTTTCATAGCAGACGGCCTTCAGGAATTCCCAGGCGAGCTGCCGCTCGGGCGTCTGGGCGCTTATGCCCATGAGGAGCGTCTCGATGGGGGAGGTATTTTTCCCCTCGGGGCCGCGCGGCAGGCGGATGCAGTCCCACTCGAAGTTCGTCACTTTCTTGATGCGCCACGGGTAGGGCTGGTAGGTGCGGTAGGCGGCGAAGTTGAACGGACGGAAGGCGACGCGCCCCAGGTCGAAATCGCGTTCCTGTACGGTCTGTCCCTGTAGCGTCTGCTGCAGCGCCAGCGTGAAGCGGATGGCGCTCTCGATGAGCGGGTCGGCGAAGTAGGAGGCCTTGCCGTCGGCGCGGAAGAGCCGTTGCCCACTTGTGACGACGGCATCCTGCCAGGTGTAGCCGTAGGCGCCGAATTGGTCGAGGCGCCCGTCGCCGTCGGTGTCGCGTGTGACTTCCCGGCAGATGGCGAGGAAGTCGTCCCAGGTCCAGTCGTCGGGCGGCAGGGGGATGCCCTCGCGCGCGAGGAGCGTCCGGTTGACGAACATGAGCCGCGGCACGCACTCGACGGGGAGGGCGTAGAGCGCGCCTGTCCCGCCGCTGCGCCCGTAGGCGAGCGGCGCCGGATAGAAGTCGTCGAGGTCGAGGTCTGGATCGTCCTTTGCGAGCGCGTCGAGCGGCGCGAGCACTCCGCGGTTCGTGTAGAGGTCGAAGTCGTCGGGCGGCAGCAGGAAGACGTCGGGAAGCTCACCCGCGAGGGCGCGGCCGCTGAGCCATTCACTGTAGTCCTGCTTGCGGATGCCGCTTTGGTAGATGACTTTGACGTGGGGGTGTGCCGCCTCGAAGTTTTGGATGACTTCGTCGATGTAGGCGTAGCTGTCGCCCTGCGGGACGCCCCAGATGCTGCCGGCAAAGAGGCCGACACGCAAGATGGTGGTCTTCGGCTCCATCTCGTAGAGGGAGGCGAAGACGAAGAGGTAGGCGAGCAGCAGCCCGAGGAGGAAGCGCGGGGTCCGGCAGCGCCGCAGGCGGCGCAGGATGTTCACGGCAGGACCTCGCCGCTGGCGAGGCCCGTCTGCACCGCCCAGATGGCGAGCTGCGTGCGGTCGCGCAGTCCGAGTTTCGCGAGCGCGGAGGAGAGGCCGTTGCGGACGGTGCCGTCGGAGAGCGCGAGCTTGCCTGCGATTTCCTTATTGGAGAGGCCGCGCCCGACGAGCAGGGCGATGTTGCGTTCCGTGCGGGTGAGGGCAGAGGCGTCTTCGCCGCTTTCTGGGTCGGTCGCGAGGCTGGACTGCGCCATGCGGTTGAAGAATTTGACGACTTTCGTGACGATGCCGGGGTTGATCATGGCACCGCCCTGGGCGACGGTGCGGATGGCATTGCTGAGCTCGGGCACAGAGACGCCTTTCAGGAGATAGCCGCTCGCGCCGTACTTGAGGGCGTTGAAGACGTATTCGTCATCGTCGAAGGTCGTGAGGATGATGATGCGCACCTCCGGCCATTGCTCCTTGACGGCGCGCGTCGCCTCGACGCCGTCGAGCTCCGGCATGCGGACGTCCATGAGCACGACGTCCGGCACGCGCCTCTGGATGAGGGCGAGCAGCTCGCGGCCGTTCCCGGCGAGGCCGGTGACTTCCATATCGGCATTCGTGCCGAGAACGATGCTCAGGCTCTCGCGGATGAGTTCCTGGTCGTCGGCGATCATGACTTGAATCTTTTTCGTGGTCATAAGAATGTGGATGCCTCCTCATTTTCCGGCAGGATGGCCTCGAGCGTGAAGCCCTGGTCGCTCCAGTAGCGGAGCTTGCCGTGCAGCAGGGCGAGCCGTTCCTGCATGTGGCGCAGGCCGAAGCCCTTTTTGAGCTGGGTGATGTCGGCGCCGCAGCCGTCATCTGCGAGCAGCAGGTAGACGATGCCGCGCCGAGCGCCGACTGTGATGTCGAGGTGGGTGGCGTGACCGTGGCGCCGCGCGTTGGTCATGCCTTCCTGCACGACGCGGTAGAGGACCTCTTCCTGGTCGGGGCGCAGGCGCTGCGGCCACGCGAGGACTTCAAAGGTGATCTTCATGCCGGTCGAGTCGGAGAATTCCTTGGTCATGCGTTCGATGGCCTGTCGAAGCGGCAGCTGCTCGAGGTCGTCTGGGCGCAGTTTCTCGACGCTGCGGCGCACGTCTTTGAGGCCGCGCAGGGCGATATCCTTGACCTTGGTGAGCTGCTCCTTGGCGCGTGCGGGTGCGATGTCCATGAGGATGGCCGTGGCGTCGAGGCCCGCGGCAATGCCCGTGAGTGCGTGGCCGAGCGTGTCGTGGATCTCGCGCGCCAGGCGGTTGCGCTCCCGCGTCTCCGCGACGGACTCCGCCTCGAGGGCGTAGGCGCGCAGGCGTGCGTTCGCCTCTTCAAGCTGGGCGTTGAGGCTCGCGACGCGCTGCTTTTCCTGGTGGTTCTGCCGTACGAGCAGCGTGAGGTAGAAGACGAAGAGGACGAGGTTCACCGAGGTCAGGCCGTGGTGGATGGCGATGATCCAGGCGCGCGGCTCGGCCGCGTAGTAGACGGTGTAGGCGTCGAACGGGGAGAGGTGGTTTGTGAACGAGGCGATGTTGTAGTCGACGATGGCGTAGAGGCCGAGCATGGCGGCGGAGAGCAATATGAGCTGATGGCGCCCGGAGTAGCGGTGCAGCAGGTCGGCGACGACGAGCAAGACGATGCCGTCGTAGGCGAGGCTCAGGCTGCGCATGATGACGATGCAGAGGATGATCTCGGCGGCGAGGCAGAGGTAGCGCGGCAGCGGCGGCAGCGCGGCCTCGCGGTAGATCCTGCCGAGCAGGGCGAGCAGCAGGAACGCGCCGATCGTGTCGAAGAGGATGGCGGCGGGCGGCAGCGGCAGGCTCGGCAGCTGCGCGAGGAAGGCATGGGCGTTCATCGTCTGGATGATCTTCTGCTGCGTGATGCTCATGAAGCCGGCGATGAGCACGATGACCATGCCGTTGTAGATGGTCAGGAGGTCGTGCAGAGCGTGGAGTTCGCCGGCATCGAGGATCTTGGCGAGGCGTCTCTGCTGCTGGAAGGGCGTTCGTTTCACTTCAGTCCCACTCCTTCGTCTGCGCGGGGGTCAGGTCGTCGCGCGTCCAGAAGTGCGGCGGCAACTGGACGAGCTGCTCGATGGGATTCCCTGCGAGCAGCTCGTATGCCGTCTCCGCGGCGATGTGGCCGATGTGGCGCGGCGACTGTCCCGCGGTCGCCGTCATGCGACCTGCGAAGATGAGCTCCTTCGTCTCCGGGACGCCGTCGACGCCGTAGACGCGGAAGCCTGGCAGGCGCCCCAGCGATTCGAGGGCGGCCATGGCGCCGAGCGCGGAGGGATCGTTGAGCGCCATGATGGTATCGGCCTCTGGATGGCGCTCGAGCATCTTCTCCGTCGCGGGCATGGCGCGCTCGAGCTGCCCCTCGCACTCTTCCTCGTCGATGATATCAAAGCCTGCGTGTCCCGCAATCGTCTGGCGGAAGCCCTCGATACGGTCGAGGGCGGAGCGGGCGGTGCTGTGCTTGAGCAGCAGGATCTTCGCGCCGTCTGCCGTCGCGAGGAGGTGCTCGCCGCAGGCGACGCCGGCGGCGTAGTTGTCCGTCTCGATGGTGGAGGCGACGTAGTCGCTGTCCTGCACGTTCGTGTCGATCGTGATGACGGGGACGTGCGCCGCGCGCGCAGCCTCGAGCGCCGGCCCCATGCGCTCGAAGTCGACGGGGTTCAGGAAGATGACGGAGACGCCGTCTTTGATGAGCTCTTTGACCTCCTCCGTCTGCCGTTCCACGGAGAGCGCCGGGTCGCGCGTGAGCAGGATGTCGCCGTGATCCTCGACGACGGTGCGGATCTCCTCGTCGATGATCTCGTAGAACGGGTTGTTGAGCGTCATGTAGACGGCGCCGAGCTTCCTCCGGTGCTCGTCCTGTCGGAGGCTGAAGTCATGGGCAGGCGCGCAGAGCATAGCGAAGGCGGCGATGACGGTGAGGACAGCGAGCAGCAGGGCGAGGAAGCGCTTTTCGCGGGCGCGCAGGAGCGCTCGCGGAGCATCATGGAACATCGCTTCACTTCCTTTGGTCGGATGGTAGGTTGGCAGGAATGTCTAGTATCTCCTTCCATAGTAAACAAAGCGCGGGGGAGAGTCAATCCTAGAGCGGGAGAAAGCCCACGGCGGAGAAGGGCTCTGCCGTGGGCTTCTATAAAATGGAGGGATACGCGTTTTGAGTTTTGCCTGGGCTCCGTCGCGCCTCAGGCGAAGAGACCGATCGCATAGCCGAGGATGCCGAGCGCGAAGAGGCCGAGGATGATGACGAGCGGGTTGACGTTCTTCTTGAGCAGCCACATGCAGGCAAACGTCATGAGGAGCGGCACCATGCCGGGCATCAGGCTGTCGAGGATGGTCTGCACCGTCGTTGTGACTTGCTCGCCGGCGCTGTTCGTGTAGCTCGAGAGCACGAGCGGCATGTTGACGGTCGTCCACTTGGCGACGAGCGCGCCCATGACGAGCAGTCCGAGCACGGAGGAGCCCTCCGTGAGGAAGCGCATGCGGTTGCCGCCCATCTCGTTGACGAGCTCCGTGCCCTTGCTGTAGCCGTACATGACGCCGTACCAATTCGTCGCGAGGCGGATGGCGTTGAAGACGATGAAGAAGATCAGCGGGCCGGCGATGCTGCCCGTCAGCGCGATGCCGGCGCCGAGCGCGGCGAGGACCGGGCGCAACGTGCCCCAGAAGATCGGGTCGCCGACGCCGGCGAGCGGCCCCATGAGGCCGACCTTGACGCCGGAGATGGTCTGATCGCTGATGTCGGCGCCGTTGGCTTTCTTCTCCTCCATGGCGGCGGTGATGCCCATGATCGGCGAGGCGAGGAACGGCTGGGTGTTGAAGAATTCGAGGTGACGTTTCATCGCGGCGGACATTGCGGCTTTGTCGCCTTTGTAGACCTTGCGCAGGACGGGCAGCAGCGAGACGCAGAAGCCGATGGCCTGCATGCGCTCGAAATTGAACGAGCCGAGCAGGAAATTGGAACGGATGAAGACGTTGATGAGATCTTTCTTGTTGAGTGTTTTTTCCATGATGCGCTGCCCTCCTTACATGAGTTCGGAATCGTCGATGTCGTCGAGACCGTCGCCGCCAGCTGCGGAGCCGCCCGTCTGGGCCGCCTGCTCGATGGCGATGTCGCGCTGCAGTCCCTTGATGTGGAAGTACGCAGCGATGAGGCCGATGGCGCCGAAGCCGATGAGGTTGACGTTCGTGAAGACGGCGATGAGGAAGCCGAGGAAGAAGAACGGCATGAGCGCTTTAGCGTTCATCATGTTGATGACCATCGCGTAGCCGACGACGACGATGAAGCCGCCGGAGACCTGCAGGCCGCGCGTAATGACCTCAGGGATCGAGGCGAGCAGCGCGTTGACGGTGTCCGTGCCAGCGATTGCCGCGACGAGCGCCGCCGGCACTGCGACGCGGATGCCCTGCAGGAGCAGGCCGCCGAGGTGGCACATCTCGATGCCGAAGCCGTTGGCGTCGAGGGCGAAGCGGTCGGCGAGGTGCTGGAAGAAGACGGTGATGGTGCGGACGAAGATCGTGAGCACCTGGCCGGCAGCGGCGAGCGGCACGGCGATCGCGATGCCGGCGCCGATGCTCTGATGACCGACGATGACGAGGATGGCGGAGATGACGGATGCAAGCGCTGCGTCAGGCGCCATGGCGGCGCCGACGTTCATCCAGCCGAGCGCGAGCATCTCGAGCGTGCCGCCGAGGATGATACCAGTGGTGACGTCGCCGAGCACGAGGCCGACGAGCGTGCAGGCGACGAGCGGACGGTGGAACTGACATTCGTCGAGGACGGATCCCATGCCGGCAATCGCCGCGACGAGGATGAGCAGGATGAATTGGATGGTTGTCATTTTATGATTCCCCCTTCGGATGATGGAGCGGCAGGCGTCCCCCGCATTCGCCTTGCCGCAGGTCTCGCTTAGAGCAGGCCTTTCGCCTTGAGCGCTTCGATGGCATCCTTTTTCGGCTCGTTCGCGAGCTTGCGGATTTCGACCTCGATGCCCATGTCGACGAGCTCCTTGATGGCGGCGGCGTCGTCCGCGTTGACGGCGACGGCCTGTGAGATCAGCGTGTCCCCGTCCTTGTACGTCATGCCACCGAGGTTGACGGAGCGGAAGGGGATGCCGCCTTGGACGGCGCGCACGACATCGCGTGGATTCGTGAAGAGGAAGAGCGTCTTGAAGGGCGCGTACTTCGGATTCTTGTAGGCGGCGACGGCCTTCTCGACCGGCACGACGTACGCCTTGATGCCCGGAGGGGCGACCTGCAACAGGAGCTTCTTCCTGAGCGCGTCCTGCGCGACTTCGTCGTTGCAGCACATGATGCGATTGCAACCCGTCACCTTGGTCCAGACCGTGGCGACCTGCCCGTGGATCAGGCGGTCGTCGATGCGGCAAAATGCGATTTCCATGGAAATCCCTCTCTTTCTCTTGATGCAGCCCCCGCGGAGCTGCCGTTGTTCCTTTTGACAGTTCTCATAATACGCGAAAAAGGAGACGAAAACAGCTGATATACGTCACAATATCATGCAAACAAGATGTGACATTTGTCATATTATGTATTTATCTCGCTCGTATCGTCTTCCTGTTTCCGCAGGGCATACGGAGCGCGGCGTGCGTCCGCGCCTCAATCCGCCTTTGCCACTTGCAAAGTTCCGCAGATGTGAGAAAATAGGGATGATATTGCTAGGAAATGTGGAGAGGATGTGACGGTATGAACATCAAGTTATTCGTGACGGATCTCGACGGTACGCTGCTGCCGGGCGGGGCCAGCGTGCCGCCGGGGAACATCGAGGCGGTGAAGCGTGCCGTGCGCGCCGGCGTGATCGTGACGATCGCGACGGGGCGCATGTACCGCGCGGCGCTGCCCGTGGCGCGCGCGCTCGGCGTCGACGTGCCGATCATCACGTACAACGGCGCGGTGATCCGGTCCGTGACGGGGAAGGTCTACGATGAGAATTTCCTGCCGGCGGACATCGTGCCCGAGGTGCTCTCGTTCTGCCGCGCGCGCGATTGGCATGTGCAACTCTACGCGGACGATGTGCTCTATTTCCCTGAGCACAATCGCTATGCAGAGGAGTACGAGGCGGATCAGGAGATCAAGGGTGTGACCGTCGGCTGGGAGGGGCTCGCAGAGCACAAAGAGCACGTGGCAAAGCTGCTCTCGATCTCGGATGGCGCAGAAGAGACGGCAGAGCGCATCCGGGCGCTCAATGAGGCATTCGGCAGCCGCGTGCAGGCGATGCGCTCGAATCCAAACTATATGGAGATCGTCGTGCCGGGTGTGTCGAAGGCGTCTGCGCTCAAGAAGCTCGCGAAGAAGCTCGGTGTTTCCCTCGATGAGGTCATGGCGATCGGCGACTCGAACAACGACCTGCCCATGCTCAAGGCAGCGGGGCACAGCGTCGCGATGGGCAACGCGCTGCCGGAGGTCAAGGCGGCGTGCGAGTTTACGGTCGGTACCTGCGAGGAGGGCGGCTTCGCCGAGGCGATCGAGAGGTTCGTGCTATGATCAAGCTCATCGCACTCGATCTCGACGGGACGCTCCTCACCTCGGAGAAGAAGATCACGCCGCGCACGCGCGCGGCCCTGCAGGCGGCGATGGCGCGCGGCGTGCACGTGACGCTCGCGACGGGGCGCATGATCGGCGGTGCGGCGTATTTCGGCCGGCAGGTCGGTGTCAACGCGCCGCTCATCTGCTGCAACGGCGGCGTCGTGCAGGGCATGGATGCGGCGGAGCCGCTCTTTGAACGCTGCCTCGCCGAGGCGACGGTGCGCCGCTTGCTCACGCTTTGCCACGCGCGCGGATGGTACGCGAACTGGTACATCGGCCGCGAGATTTTCGTCGAACATTTCAATCCCGCGTATTTCTACGCCTACCGCACGGTGGAGGATTTCAAGGTGAACGAGGTCGGCGACGACTTCCTCTCCTATATAGACCAGGTCATCCAGTGCGTGATCCGCGACCTCGATGGAAAGGTGGAGCCAAAGGTGCGCGTGCTCATGGAGGAGTTTGCTGGGGAGCTCGTCGCGCAGCAGAACACGGGCACGAGCGCAGATCTCACGCCGCCGGGCGTGACGAAGGCGCTCGGCCTCTCGTTCCTCGCGGAGCAGTACGGGCTCACGCCCGCGGAGGTCATGGCCTGCGGCGACGCGGACAACGACCTCCCTATGCTGCGCTACGCGGGCACGGCGGTCGTGCCGGAAAACGGCCTCCCCGAGGCGAAGGCGCTCGCGACGTACCACGCGCCGTCGAACGATGAGGATGGCATCGCGCGCGCCGTCGAGGAGCTTGTGCTCGCCTAGGACCTCTGTACGGCAGTTGGCAGGGCATGGTATAATGGTGCAAAAGCCTGGGAAATGTTGTGAAATGGAGCAGGGAGGTGCCGGATATGGAAGAGAAAGAAGAAGTCCGGAAGGGAATGCAGGCGGAGCCGGTGCTGCCGGAATCGGGAGCACCGCAGGAAGTGCCTGCTGAGAAAGCTGCACCCCGCCTGGTGATCGTGACGGGGATGTCGGGCGGCGGCAAGACGCAGGCGAGCCGCTATCTCGAGGACCTCGGCTACTTCTGCGTGGACAACCTGCCACCGGTCTTCATCCCGAAATTCGTGGAGCTCTGCGCCCATGCGGGCGGCCATGTGAGCAAGGTCGTGCTCGTCGTCGATACGCGGAGCCGCGAGTTCTTCGATACGTTCGTGCAGGTGCTCGAGGATATGGACAAGAGCGACGCGAGCTACGAGATGCTCTTCATGGACGCGTCCGATGCGGCGATCATCCGCCGCTACAAGGAGTCGCGCCGCCGCCATCCGATGGCGCCTGCTTCGCGCATTTCGGAGGGCATCGCGAAGGAGCGCGAGCGCCTCGCGCCCGTGCGCGCGAAGGCGACGTACATCATCGATACGTCCGAGCTCAAGAAAGTGCAGCTGCGCGACAAGATTCACCGGCTGTTCGGCGCGGGCGAGGGCGAGCAGATGAACATCAACGTGCTCTCGTTCGGCTTCAAGTTCGGTATGCCGCTCGATGCGGACATGGTGCTCGATGTGCGCTTCCTGCCGAATCCCTTCTACATCGAGTCGATGCGCCACAAGAGCGGCGCCGTGCCGGAGGTCGCGGACTACATCGCGAAGTTCTCCGTCACGCAGGAGTTTTTGAAGAAGCTCGACGATCTCCTGGACTTCCTCGTGCCGCAGTACGTCAAGGAGGGCAAGAGCCAGTTCGTGATCGCCGTCGGTTGCACGGGCGGCATGCACAGGAGCGTCTTCGTCGCGAAGCATATCTTCGACCGGCTCGGCAGCCGCGGCTATCCCGTGAAGCTCGAGCACAGGGACCTCATGAAGAACGATGTCTGGGAACATGTACGGGAGGAATGCTGAGTCATGCACCTTTTGAAATGGCTCTATCCGGGCATGCGCTTCAAGCGATGGCTGTTCCTGTTCGCCGTCGGTGTCATGCTCGTGAGCCTGGGCCTTGCGCTCGTTTTTAACTACAAATATCTCGATGCCGTCGAGGAGGCGATCTTCCGCGCGGTCTACCTCTGGCAGGGCAGTTACAACTACACGGCGACGACGCTCGCGGGCATCGCGGTCGTGGCGCTCGGCGTCGTGCTGATGCTCGTCGCGACGCGCTACGTCATCCGCTCGGTCATCACGGTGCTGCTCCCCGAGAGCTCCGAGCGGCTCGTCGATATCATCTATGAGAAGCGCAAGCTCGGCAAGGGCCCGAGCGTCGCCGTGATCGGCGGCGGGCACGGGCTCTCCGTCCTCCTGCGCGGCATCAAGGCGGCGACGTCGAACGTCACCGCCGTCGTCACTGTCGCAGACGATGGCGGCAGCTCCGGGCGCTTGCGCGAGGAGCTCGGCATCATCCCGCCGGGCGACCTCAGGAACTGCCTCGTCGCGCTCGCCGATACGGAGCCGCTGATGGAAAAGCTCTTCCAGTACCGCTTCCGCGGCAAGAGCGAGCTCGCAGGCCATAGCTTCGGCAACCTCTTCATCGCCGCGATGACGGAGGTCACGGGCGACGTCGAGACGGCGCTCAAGGAGTCGTCGAAGGTCCTCGCGGTCAAGGGGCGCGTGCTGCCCGCATCGACGGCGCACGTGCGCCTCGATGCCATCATGGACGACGGCACGGTCGTCGAGGGCGAGTCACAGATCCCAGAGGCGCACAAGCGCATCCGCCGCGTGCGCCTGTTCCCCGAGCACGCGCAGCCCGTGGGGGCGGCGCTCGAGGCGCTCTCCTCCGCCGATGCCATCATCCTCGGGCCCGGCTCGCTCTACACGAGCATCATGCCGAACCTGCTCGTCGACGGCGTCGCGGAGACCGTGCGGAAGAGCCACGCGCTCAAGATCTACATCTGCAACGTCATGACGCAGCCGGGGGAGACGGATGGCTACACGGCGTCGATGCACGCGAAGGCGATCATCGACCATGCAGGCAAGGGCGCGATCGACTTCATGCTCGTGAACGCGCGGCCGATCTCCGATGAGATGAAGGAGTACTACGCCGCGCGCGGCGCCTATCCCGTCAAGGTCGACGAGGACGCAGTCAATGCGCTCGGCATCGGCCTCGTCAAGGCGGATATCATCAACGAGACGGACGTGATCCGTCACGATCCCGACAAGCTCTGCCGCGCAGTCATGCAGATGGTGTATCGACTGCGCCCCGGCAGCGGCGAGGCGGGCGGATTTTGAGGAAACGCTGAGGAAGGCGCTTCCTTGAGGAGGTCGTTTTTCTTTGGCATCGTTCGCTTCTGAGGTGAAGAACGAGATCGCACGCCTCATGTACGAGAACGCCTGCGACCGCACGGCGGAGATGGCGGCGCTCCTGCGCATGGGCGCCGCCATCACGTTCGGCGCTGGCCATACGTTCGGCGTGAATTTCACGACGGAGAACGCCGCCGTCGCGCGCAAGGTGATCAGCCTCCTGCGCGAGGAGGGCGCAGGCGTGCACACGGAGATCGCGACGCGGCGCGCCCGGCGGCTCAAGAAGAACAACAACTACCTCGTGCGCATCGCGCCGCAGCCGCGCGTCGCGGCGCTCCTCGAGCACCTCGGCCTCATGCACGAGGGCAGGGTGAACCTCGGGCAGGAGCGCAAGGGACTCGCGATCCTGCGCAAGAACTGCTGCCGCGCCGCCTACCTGCGCGGCGCGTTCCTCGGCGGCGGCAGCGTGAACCGGCCGGAGGCGAGCTACCATCTGGAGCTCGTGACACCGAGCTACGCCTTTGCCGACCTCCTGCACACGCTGATGCGGCGGCTGGACTTCCCCGCGGGCATCACGGACCGGCGGGACGTCTACGTCGTCTATCTCAAGGAGGGCGATGCCATCGCCGACTTTCTCGGCATGATGCAGGCGGACAAGGCGGTCGAGGCGTTCGAGGTTGCGCGCAACCTCAAGGAGGTGCGCGGGCAGGTCAACCGCCTCGTTAATTGCGAGACGGCGAACCTGCAGAAGGCGGTCGATGCCGCGGGACGGCAGCTCGCTGACATCCGCTGCCTCGCAGACGCCGTGGGCATCCGCGAGTTGCCGCCACTCCTGCGCGAGACGGCGGAGGCGCGGATCGCGCACCCCGAGGCCGCGCTCTCAGAGCTCGCGGCGCTCCTCTGCGTGAGCAAGCCCGGGCTGCAGCACCGGCTGCAAAAGCTGCACGCGCTCGCATGCTCCTATCGCGCCGAAGAGGAGCTGGGCGGAGCAGGAGAGAAAGCACGCGGCGCGTCCGGCGCCGCATCAGTAGATAGAGGCTAGATCATTGAACAATTCTTTTACCAAGCGGAACCCGCACCGGAGGCGGATCATCTTCGGACTTTTGGCGCTGCCCTTGGCGGCAGCGGCTTTTTTTGCTCTCTGTGTCCTCACCGTCGTGCTCGCACCGCCAGACGGCATCCCCATCCTCGAATACCACATGGTCGACACCGTGGAGGATGAGGACAGCCATCTCTACAACGTGCCGCCGGAGGACTTTGCCGCGCAGCTCGATTACCTGCAGCGCGAGGGGTATACGACCATCACCCTGCTCGACTACCTGCGTGCGAAGAAGGGGAAGCAGGAGCTGCCGGAAAAGCCGATCATCCTCACGTTCGATGACGGCTACGAGGACAACTACACGCAGATGCTGCCCCTGCTCGAGGCGCGCGGCATGCGTGCGGTCGTCTTCGTCGTGACGAACGACATCGGCCTGCCGGACTACCTCACGTGGGACGAGCTGCGCGACATGAGCCGGCGCGGCATCGAGATCGGCAGCCACACGGCGAACCATCAGCCCCTCACGACCATGAGCGAGGCGGAGCAGCAGGAGGAGATGCATCTCTCGAAACTCCTGCTCGAGTGGAACGGTCTGCCGACCGTCTACACCTTTTCCTATCCAAACGGCGCCTATGACGCCTCCATGCCCGCGCGCTTGCAGGAAAATGAGTACCTCGCCGCCGTGACGGGGGATGCGGGTCTCAACACGTTCGCGACCGACCCGTATCTCCTGCAGCGCGTCAACATCCCGCACCCGAGGTTTGGGCTCCTCGAGTTCCGCTTGCGCCTGATCAAGGCAGAGCTCTTTGCGAGATTCGGCGTGCGCCAGCATCTCGTGGCGGCGGAATAGGGCTGCCGCAGCACCTCCCGCCGTATCGTTATCCTACCTCATTGCACCAAAGGAAGAACACGACCCATGAAGTTTACGAAGAAGATCCGGATCCCCCTGGCAAGACGTGCGCTCTTCGGCGCCTGCGCCCTGCCTTTGCTTTTCACGGCGCCGGCCGCAGCCGCGTCGCCGGACGCCCTGCAGGCCAAGGCGCCCGCAGGCAGCGCTGCGGCAGCGGTGAAGCCCGAGACAGGCACGGCACTCGGCAGCCTCGACGTCTCGCAGGAAGCGACGCGCTATGCAGTGCAGGCGGCGACGACGAACGGCTATTCCCGCCTCGTCCCGCGCGCGTCGGAGAAGCAGCCGCAGGCAGCGTCCGCGAAGCGACCGCTCTCGCGCGTCATGCACGCCTGGCCTGTGCGGCAGGAGGACGGTGGTGCCACGTTGCTCTTTTCGGACAGCCCGGAGTACGCGACGCAGAACGGCATCCTCTATCGCGACACCGTGCAGGGAGACGTGCGCGTGCTCTACTACCATGTCAACCAGATGAGCATGCCGAAAAAAGTCGCGGTCGTGCTCGAGAACGTGGGTGCGGGCACCTCGATGGTCACGATCTCCCGCAGTGGCACCGGGCGGCCGAGCCCTCACTATCTCGACGTCGGCAAGGAGGCACAGGCGTCCTATTTCGACGCGCAGAAACCGCGCCGTTTCTACCTGGACAAAGGGGAGGTGCGCGTGCTCGATGACGCGATGGAACAGACGACTCTCGCGCCGGGGGACCTCGTCTACGGCACGTATGACTTCCATTCCACGCAGAAAGTGCGCGTCTCCGTCATCATCTATCCCGCGTATATGTCGGCACCGACCTTCCTGCGCTTTGCCCGCGTCCTTCCCGCCGATGACCTCCATCTGCGCGGGACGTTCCCTCAGGCAGACCGTACGCTGCGCGCGGAGCGCGCGTATGATCCGGCACATGATGGCATCGTCTACGTGCTGCTCGCGGACAACGAGAGCGACCGCTACCGCACGGGCATCGACGCGACGGACGGCAGCCGCGTGCTCAATTACGGGAACTATGGCATCCTCTATCACCTCGACCTACCCGTGCAGGGGCGCAACTGGACGCAGTTCTACCTGAGCCCCTTCGGCGGCACGTATGCGGGGGCGATGCGCGTGCAGCTGCCGAGCGGGCAACAGCGGCTCCTCTTGACGCCGCCGGACCAGACGTTCTTCGGCGTGGGCTCGGACAGCATGACGGAGACCGCCGGCATCGAGCGTGCCCGCTCCGCAGGACTCGGCCTCCTCACCGACACGATGGAACTCGCCGATATCGGCTGCTATCATGCGAGCAGCGCGCCGTTCTTCCTCTTCTCTCCGCCGGGCGCCTCGAACCTACCGGCTGCCATCATCATGATGCCGGCAGAGAAATAAAGAATTTCTCGAAGAACCCTATTGACAGACACGGCGAGACCGTGTAATATATTACAAGTCGGCGGCACGAAACGCCGTCGACACCACATCAAGAATCGCCAGAAAAGAAGAAAAACTTCTTGACAAGCGAAACGGGATGAGGTAATATATAGAAGCTGATTCACGAAAGGCGCATCGCGCCGGAGAGAATCGCGGGTGTTCTTTGAAAACTAAACAATGCAGAACATCATGCAACCATGATGTAAAGCCAGATGTCAAGATGCGAAAGCATCTTAAAACATCGAT
>CACWQW010000032.1 GCA_902763085.1 Dongibacter bovis | reverse complement strand
GTGCTCAACATGCCGTACGCGCAGGTCGCGGACATCGCGAAGCTCGTGCCGAACGAGCTCAAGATGACGCTCGACAAGGCGCTCGAGACGTCGGCGGACTTCCGCAAGGCGTACGAGGGGAGCGAGGAGGTCCACCGGCTCGTCGACCTCGCGCGCAAGATCGAGGGGCTGCCGCGCCATTCCTCGACGCACGCGGCTGGCGTCGTGATCGCGCGACATCCGCTCACGGACTACGTGCCCGTCTCCATGTCGGACGGCACGCTCGTCACGGAGTACGACAAGGACCACGTCGAGGAGCTCGGCCTGCTCAAGATGGATTTCCTCGGCCTGCGCACGCTCACGGTCATCACGGACGCCGTCAAGAACATCAAGAAGAATCGCGGCGAGACGCTCGATATCAACAGCATCCCGCTCGTAGATGATGAGACATCGAAGATGCTCTGCGAGGGCAAGACGGGTGCCGTGTTCCAGATGGAGTCGAGCGGCATGACGGCGCTCGTGAAAGACCTCGCGCCGCAGGGCTTCGCCGACCTCATTCCGACCGTCGCGCTCTACCGGCCGGGGCCGCTCGGCTCCGGCATGGTCGAGGACTTCATCGGCGGACGCCACGGCACGAAGGAGGTGCACTACCTGCACCCGCTGCTCGAGCCGATCCTCAAGGAGACGTTCGGCGTCGTGCTCTACCAGGAGCAGGTCATGCAGATCGTGCAGGTGCTCGCGGGCTTCACGCTCGGTCAGGCGGACCTCCTGCGCCGCGCGATGGGCAAGAAGAAGGCAAAGATCCTGCTCGGGCAGAAGGAGAATTTCCTCGCCGGCTGCAAGAAGAACGGCATTGAGATGGGACTCGCGAACACGATCTTCGACCTGCTCACGCATTTCGCGGATTACGGTTTCAACAAGTCGCACAGCGCCGCCTACGCGCTCGTTGCCTGGCAGACGGCGTATCTCAAGGCGCACTATCCGCAGGAGTTCATGGCGGCGATGCTCACGAGCGTCATGGACACGGACAAGGTCGCGGGCTATATCGAGCAGTGCCGCCGCATGGGCATTCCTATCCTGCCGCCGGACATCAACGCGAGCGAGGCGTATTTCACCGTCGATGGCACGTCCATCCGCTTTGGCCTCGCGGCGGTGCGCAACGTCGGCGAGAACGCCCTCAAAGGCATGATCGCGGAACGGCAGGCGGGCGGCCCGTTCCGCTCGCTCGTCGATTTCTGCTCGCGCGTAAATGCGCGCACGCTCTCGAAACGTGCCATCGAGAGCCTCATCCGCTGCGGTGCGTTCGACTCGCTCGGCGCACGGCGCAGCCAGCTCCTCGCTGTGCTCGACAAGGCGCTCGGCGAGGCGGCGCGCAAGCAGCGCGACGCGCAGAACGGGCAGATGGGGCTCTTCGGCGAGGAGGTGCTCGACGAAGCGGCGGAGCTCGACCTCCCGGATATCCCCGAGGCGCCCGCCGAAGAGATCCTCGCGTGGGAGAAAGAGGCGACGGGCTTCTATATCACAGGCCATCCGCTCGACCGCTACGAGGCGGTGCTCTCGCAGCTGCCGGGCATCCGCACGCTCGTGAGCGGCGCCGTGCAGGATCGGCAGGTCGTGCGCGTCGGCGGCATGTTCACGGAGCTCAAGCGCATCACGACGCGCAAGGGCGAGACGATGTGCTTTGCGACGCTCGAGGACTTCACGGACAGCCTGGAGGTCACCGTCTTCCCGCGCACGTTCTACGATCACGTGAACTTGCTCGCCGTCGATACGGCGGTCGTCGTGCAGGGGCACGTGGACATGGCGGACGACGGGGTGAAGCTCCTCGCCGACCGCCTCTGGCCGCTCGACTCTTACCGCCTTGCCTATTACGTGAAGATCCCCGCGGAGAAGGACGTGCAGGAGACCTACGATGCGCTCGAGGAGCTCTTCCAGGCGCACCACGGCGACAGCGTCGTCTACCTCTTCGCGGGAGGGCGCTGGCGCAAGACGGGAGCGAAGGACTGGCTGCGCGAGGGCGCGGACGTCAAGCAGGCGCTTGAGGATCTCCTCGGGCGCGATACCGTCCACCTGCGCTGAAGCGCGTGGGGAAAGAAAATAGAGTATGGGGGCAGCCCTCTTCGTTTACGAAGAGGGCTGCATGTGTTAAAATAAACTATCATTTGCCGGAATCCGTTCCGGACATTTCATCAGGAGGTCGTTCTATGAAAATCAGTGGCCGCGGCGTCTCGATGTGCGTGCTCTTCGTCGTCATCGGCGCCATCGTCGGAGGACTCGTCGGCGAGCTCCTTAAAAGCATCGACGCCTTCGCGGGACTCGTTCCCTACCTGACGGCGGAGAGTGAGATCTTCACGCTCCATCCGTTCGACATCGATCTCTTCGTCGTGCGTCTGACGCTCGGCATCTCGTTTACGCCGCATCTCTTGTCGGCGCTCGGCATGGTGCTCGGCGTCGTCGCGTTCAAGCGGTTCTGAGGGGAGGGGAGCGTATGGCAAGGTTGATCCTCGCCTCCGGCTCGCCGCGGCGTGCGGAGTTGCTTCGGCAGATCGGCGCCGCGTTCGAGGTGCAGGTGAGCGAGACGGAGGAGCAGCAGACGGGCACGCCGCGCGTGCTCACCTGCGCGAATGCGCGGGCGAAGGCGGAGGCGGTCGCGCGCCGCTTCCCCGGCCGCGCCGTGCTCGGCGCCGACACCGTCGTCGCGCTCGGCGATCAGGTCTATGGCAAGCCAGGCACCGAGGCTGCGGCGCGCGCCATGCTGCGAGCGCTCGCGGGCCGCAGCCACCGCGTGACCACGGGGCTTGCGATCGTCAATGCGCGAGGGGAGGTCTTTGAGGCGTACGCGGAGACGGAGGTCGTCTTCGCGCCGCTCACAGATGCGGAGATCGCCGCCTACGTCGCGACGGGCGAGCCGCTCGACAAGGCGGGCAGCTATGCCATCCAGGGCCGTGCGGCGGCGTTCATCGAGGCGGTGCACGGCTCGTTTTCCAGCGTCGTCGGGCTGCCGCTCGCGACGTTTGTCGCTCTTGCAAGGAAGGCTGGGGTGGATATCTATGACGATCATGGTGAAGGACCTGCCGGCAGCTGAGCGCCCGCGGGAGAAACTCCTGGCGTGCGGCGCCTCGTACCTGAGCAATGCGGAGCTGCTCGCGATCCTCTTGCGGACGGGGACGCGGGAGGCGTCCGTCCTGCACATCGCCGAGCAGGTGCTCGCGCGCTACCGCGACCGCGGCATCGTCGAGCTCGTGAACATGGAGCCGCAGGAGCTTGCTGCCATCAAGGGCGTCGGCCTCGCGAAAGCCGCGACGGTCGTCGCCGCCATCGAGCTCGGCCGGCGCCTCTCGATGAAGGCCGTCGACCACATCGAGACGGTGCACGGGCCGGAGGATGCGGCGCGCTACGCCATGCCGCGCCTGCGCCACGAGCAGCGGGAGCACTTCATGGCGCTGCTGCTCGACCGGAGGAACCACATCCTCTCGATGACGGACATCTCCATCGGCAGCCAGTCGGCGTCCGTCGTGCATCCGCGCGAGGTGTTCCGCAAGGCCATCCAGTACTCGGCGGCGTCGCTCATCGTGCTGCACAACCACCCGAGCGGCGATCCAGCGCCGAGCCCTGAGGACATCGCCGTGACGAAGCGGCTCGTCGACGCGGGGCAGATCATGGATATCCCCGTCCTCGATCACATCATCCTCGGCTGCGATAATTTTATTAGCTTAAAAGAGGAAGGTATGGTACAATGAAGAGGCTTGTGATAAAATAGGTCAAAGTTCTGTTCTATAGGTGGATATCATTCCTCGAAGGGAGTTTTCAGATAACATGTGGAGTCTTTTTGGTGGTTTGTCGCATGACATGGGGATCGATCTCGGCACGGCGAATACGCTCGTGCACGTGAAGGGGCGCGGCATCGTGCTGCGCGAGCCGTCTGTCGTGGCGATCAAGAGCGATACGGGCGAGGTGCTCGCCGTCGGTGAGGAAGCGAAGCAGATGATCGGCCGCACGCCGGGCAACATCGTCGCGATCCGCCCGATGAAGGACGGCGTCATCGCCGATTTCGACGTGACGCAGGCCATGCTCAAGTACTTTATCCGCAAGGCGATGAACGCGAAGTCCTTCGTGCGCCCGCGCGTCGTCGTCGGCGTGCCCTCCGGCGTCACGGAGGTCGAGAAGCGCGCCGTCATCGACGCCGCGCAGCAGGCGGGCGCGCGCGAGGCCTACCTCATCGAGGAGCCGATGGCGGCTGCCATCGGCGCCGGCCTGCCGGTGTCGATATCGGCGGCGGCACGACGGAGATCGCCGTCATCTCGCTCGGCGGCATCGTGACGAGCCGCTCCATCCGCATCGGCGGCGATGAGATGGACTCCTCGATCGTGCAGTACATCAAGCGCATGTACAACCTCATGATCGGCGAGCGCACGGCGGAAGAGATCAAGATCAAGATCGGCACGGCCATCGTGACGCCGGAGACGCAGACGAGCATGGACATCCGTGGCCGTGACCTCGTGAGCGGCCTGCCGAAGACGCTCACGATCAAGGCGAGCGAGATCCGCGAGGCGCTCGACGAGCCGATCTACAAGATCATCGAAGCGGTGAAGAACACGCTCGAGAAGACGCCGCCGGAGCTCGCGGCGGACGTCATGGACCACGGCATCATGATGACGGGCGGTGGCGCGCTGCTCACGAACCTCGACAAGCTGCTCTCCAAGGAGACGGGCATGCCGGTGCTCGTCTCGGAGGATGCGCTCTCCTGCGTCGGTGAGGGCACGGGCAAATCCCTCGAGAACATCGGGCTCCTGAAGCGCGTCGTCATGACATCGAAGAAGTTGAGACAGTAAGATGGGAACAAGACTCAGACGGGATGGAAATAAAAATCGCAGGAGCTGGGTGCTCCTTTTCGTCTTCCTGAGTGTCTTCTGCATCATCTTCTTCGCGGCGCAGGGGCGGTTCCAGTCCCCGGTGCTCGCGAAGGCCGTTTCGACGATCGCGGCGCCTTTTGAAAAGGCCGTTTCGTGGGTCGGCAGCCAGCTGAACTACGTGACGAGCAATCTTTGGGAAATCGCTACGGTGCACGAGCAGAACAAGATGCTCCGGAATGAAGTGGACCAGCTGCGCATCCAAAACCTGCAGGCGAGCGAGTACGCGGCGGAGAACGCGCGCCTGCGGGCGCTGCTCGGCTACAAGCAGGCGGCCGTGCAGTTCGATCTCGTCGCGGCGCGCGTCATCGGCAGGGAAGCCGACAGCTGGTCGCACATGATCGTCATCGACCGCGGCACGTCTGACGGCGTGCAGGAGAACATGCCCGTCGTGACGGAGAAGGGGCTCGTCGGCCACGTCGTGGAAGCGGGTCCGAACTACGCGAAGGTGCAGCTCATCCTCGACCCGCGCTCCTCGGTCGGCACGCTCGTGCAGCGCGCTGAGTCGCGCGTCGTCGGTATCGTCGAGGGCGACCCGGCAAATCCCACGATGCCGCGCATGGTCAACGTGCCGAAGAACGCGGACATCCAGGAGGGCGATGTCATCGTGACGTCCGGCTTCGGCGGCATGTACCCGAAGGGGATCGTCGTCGGTCTCGTCTCCTCGCTCGAGAACGATGAGGCAGGTCTCCTGAAGATCGCGCTCCTCGAGCCGGCGGTCGACTTCCAGAAGCTCGAGGATGTCGAAGTCATCGTCGCCTCGCGCGAGGCACCGCCCGAGCCGCTCAAGACGCCGCCGCAGACACCGGGGACGGAGACGGATCCCGTGGCGGAGAAGCAGGCGGCGGAGGGAACGGCAGCCGGGGATGAGGCGGAAACGCCGGAGGCAGCGCAGGCAGGTGACGGCGAGTGAAGGTCTTTCTGAAATGGGCGGCGTTCGCGCTGCTGCTCTACGTGCTGCAGGTATCGCTCCTGCCGCTGCTCGCTTTCCACGGCGCCTCGGCGGACTTCCTGCTGCTCTTCGCCGTGTCGTTCGGCTTCACGCGCGGCATGCGCCTCGGCGTGCTCGCGGGCTTTCTCGTCGGGCTCATGCAGGACCTCCTCTCAGGGTCGTTTTTCGGCATGAACACGCTCGTGAAGATGATCGCGGGACTCATCGCCGGGATGCTCTCGGACCGCGTGTTCAAGGAGCAGGCATTCCTGCCGATCGTCTCGTCCGTCGTGGCGGCGGTTGCGAACTACTTCCTGCTCGCGTTGCTCATGGCGCTCCTCGGGTATCGGTTCAACCTGCTCGCGAACGCGGAGTACATCCTTCTGCCGCTCATCCTCTATCAGCTCGTCTTCTCGTACCCCGTGCACGTGCTCACGCGCCGGATGAACGAGTGGACGAGGACGGAAAAGAATTAAGGAACTGCTGAACGTGAGGAACGCCTGGCTCAGTGGTTCTTTCGTTGTCTCTGCGCCCCGTGGAAACGGGGGCCGCAGCTTAGGGGCAGCGCATCCTCAGCGCTGCCGAAGAAACTAGGAGAGGTTCCCTTGGTCGAAAAAGATGGTTACGACGGGTATAACCGCCGTCTTCGCGTGCTCGGCATGCTCATGGTGCTGGTCATTGCCGTTCTCATCGGACGCGCGGGATATCTGCAAATCTATGAAGGCGAATACTATGCGGGACTCGCGGACGGCAACCGCATCCGCATCATCCCGTCTGTCGCGCCGCGCGGCACGTTCTATGACCGGAACGGCCAACTGCTCGTGACGAACCGGCCGGGCTTCACCGTGTCGCTCCTGCCGCTCACGTCGCCGATCAAGGACGAGGTGATCGCGCGCCTTTCCCAGCTGCTCGGCGTGTCGGTCGAGGACATCAAGGACAAGATCGCCGGGCACAGCGGCTTCAACCCCATCCGCATCAAGACGGATGTCACGCCCGACATCGTCTCGATCATCGAGGAGCAGAAGGAGCTCTATCCAGGCGTCATGATCGAGAACACGCCGATCCGCGACTACGTGCTCAAGCAGGAGGGCGCGCACACGTTCGGCTACGTGAGCGAGATCAACGACCAGGAGCTCGAGGAGAAGAAGGCGGACGGCTACAAGTCCGGCGACATCATCGGCAAGTTCGGCCTCGAGAAGATCTATGACAAGTACGTCCGCGGCGAGGACGGCGGCGACCAGGTGGAGGTCGACGTCTCCGGCAAGCCGGTCAAGCGCCTCGGACGCAAGGTACCCGTGCCTGGCGCCGACCTCGTGCTGACGATCGACAAGGACCTGCAGACGGCAGCGGAGAAGGCCGTCGACGCGCGCCTCGCGGAGATCCATGCCTCGGCGGCTGCCGCGGTCGTCATGAACCCGCAGACGGGCGAGGTGCTCGCGCTCGTGAGCCGGCCCGCCTTCGACCCGAACCTCTTCGCGCATGGCATCTCCTCCAAGGATTGGGCAAAGCTCAACAACAACCCGTTCCACCCGATGGACGACAAGGCGATCTCCGGCGAGTATCCGCCGGGCTCGACGTTCAAGATCGTCACGGGGACGGCAGCGCTCACGGAGGGCAAGGTGGCACCGGAGGAAAAGATCTTCGACAGCGGCCACCACTGGATCATCCCGAAGGGCAATGCGGAGGGCGAGGCGCTCGGCTGGATCAATTTCCAGGAGGCGCTCGCCCACTCGGATAACGTCTATTTCTACGAGATGGGCAACCGCCTCGGCATCGACCTGCTCGAGAAGTACGCGCGCATGTTCGGCCTCGGGCAGCGCACAGGCATCGATCTCCCGTATGAGGCGAAGGGGCTCGTCGCGAACCGCGAGTACAAGAAGAAGAATTTCGAGGACGGCGACTGGTACCTCTCTGAGACGTTCGACGCCGCCATCGGACAGGGCTTCAACCTCGTGACGCCGCTGCAGGCGGCGATGGTCATGGGGGAGATCGCCGCCGACGGCAAGCGCTACAAGCCGCACCTCGTGAGCCGCATCCAGACGCAGAACGGCGAGGTCATCAAGGAATTCCAGCCTGAGCTCCTCTCGGAGCTGCAGGTGCCCGCAAACGTCATCCGGCTCGTGCAGGAGGGCCTGCACGACGTGACGAAGTTCGGCACGGCGGCGAGCACCTTCCGCGGCTTCCCCATCGACATCGCAGGCAAGACGGGCACGGCGGAGAACTCGCAGGGGCGCGACCACGGCTGGTTCGTCGCCTACGGCCCGTACGACAATCCGAACATCGTCGTGGCGGTCATCGTCGAGCAGGGCGGCTTCGGCTCGCAGTCGGCAGTGCCGATCGGGCGCGAGATCCTCGAGGCGGCGTTCCACGTCGGACGCTACGCGCCGGGGGCTCAACAGGACGCCAAGGAGGAGGGCGGCGCCAATCCCTGAGGATGTTTTCGCGCGGCAGGATTTTTGCCGCGGGAGCGCGAATGAATAGCGAGATGGAATGGTCCATCGGGCAGGAAAGGACATGCAGGAACCATGAGGGAAGAGATAGTCAGGATCAAGGGGACGAAGGCGGGACTTCAGCTGCTCTTCGCCGCGGGGGCGACCTACGCTGCCATCGAGGCGGAGATCCGCGAGAAACTCGCCGCGGGCTCGGGATTTTTTTGCCGCGGCACCGTGATGCATGCGCTCGCGGGCTCGCTTCCCGAGGCGGAGATGGAGAAGCTGCGGCATCTGTTCCATGAAAACGGCGTGATCTTCAGCGTGACGCGCGCGCCGTTTCCTCTGCCGGAGGAGCCGCAGGGAGCGCCCGAGCCGACGGCGCCCGCCGAGGCGGAGGCGCCCGCAGCGCCCCAGCCCGCAGAGGATGCGCAGCAGATGGTCGTCGTGAACAGGACGCTGCGCGGCGGGCAGGAGGTGCGCACGCAGAGCTCCGTGCTCGTCTGCGGCAACGTGAACCCCGGCGCGCAGATCATCGCGGGCGGCAGCATCGACATCCGCGGTACCTGCCGTGGTATGGTGCACGCGGGGGCGTTCGGCAATCAGAAGGCATTCGTGATCGCCGACCACCTCGTGCCGACGCAGATCCGCATCGCCGACCTCATCGCACGCGCACCGGACAAGGCGCCGGCAGACCTCGAGAAGCCGACCCGCCCGGAGCGCGCCTCCATCAAGGACGGTCAGATTGTCATTGAGCCAATAGAAAGGTAGGAACATTGATGAGTGAAATAATCGTAATCACCTCCGGCAAAGGCGGCGTCGGCAAGACGACGACGACGGCCAACCTCGGCATGGGGCTCGCGATGCGCGGCAAGAAGGTCGTGCTCGTCGATACGGATACGGGACTTCGGAACCTCGACCTGCTGCTCGGCCTCGAGAACCGCATCATGTACGACCTGATCGACGTGACGCAGGGGCGCGTCCCCTACAAGAAGGCGCTCGTCCGCCACAAGAAGCAGGAGAACCTCTTCCTGCTGCCAACCTCGCAGGTCAAGGACAAGACGGCGGTCAACCCGGAGGAGCTCGTGAAGCTCTGCGACGAGCTGCGCCAGGAGTTCGATTTCATCCTCATCGATTGCCCCGCTGGTATCGAGCAGGGCTTCAAGACGGCCATCGCCGCAGCGGATTGCGCGATCGTCGTGACGATGCCGGAGATCTCCGCCGTCCGCGACGCCGACAAGATCATCGGCGAGCTCGGCCGCGCGGACAAGGAGAACATCAAGCTCGTCGTCAACCGCATCCGGCCGCAGATGGTGGAGAAGGGCGATATGCTCGACATGGACGATATCAATGACATCCTCTCCATCGAGTGCATCGGTCAGGTTCCGGATGACGAGATGGTCGTCACCTCGACAAACCGCGGCGAGCCCTGCATCACGATGGAGAAGTCGCAGGCGGGCCAGGCATACAGGAACATCGTCGGGCGCATCCTCGGTGAGAAGATCCCGTTCATGACCTTCCCGAAAGAGGGATTCTTTTCGCGCCTCAAGCGTGTCTTCAATTTGTGATGGGAGGAAGGACGCATGCTGAATGCACTCATGAAGATTTTCGGCAAGAAAGAGCCCTCGGGCAAGGTCGCGCGTGACCGGCTCAAGGTCGTGCTCATCCACGACCGGGCGAGCGTTTCTCCGGAAGTCATGGAACATCTTAAGCACGACATCTTGGAAGTCGTCGCTAAATATCTCGATATCCGTCCGCAGGAGATGAACATCTCGCTCGCGGATGATGAGGATTCCGTGGCGCTCGTGGCGAACATCCCCGTCACGAGCATGCGGCATGGTGGGAAACACATTGAATAAGAAACTCTTCAAGCGGATGGATGTGGTGCTGATCCTCGCGGCGGCGGGCATCCTCGTCACGAGCCTCGTCATCATCGGCAGTGCGACGCACATCAACACGCCGAGCGAGGAGCGCTACTGGTACGTGCAGCGGCAGGGCATCTTCGCCGTCATGAACATCGCGCTCGCCGCGTTTCTCATGAACTTCGACTACAAGATGCTCGCCGGTTTCCGCAAGAAGCTCTACATCTTCAACATCATCATGCTCGTGGCGGTCATGCTCGTCGGGCACTCCGCTCTCGGCGCCCAGCGCTGGATCGTGATCGGTCCCATCAGCCTGCAGCCGTCGGAGTTCAGTAAGCTCATCATGATCGTCTGCCTCGCCGGCATGCTTGAGGAGCGCGTCGGGCGGCTCAACTCGCTGCGAGACCTCCTGCCCGTCGCCGCCTACGTCGGCGTGCCGTTCCTGCTCGTCTTGAAGCAGCCGGACCTCGGCACGTCGCTCGTCTTTATGGCAATCTTTTTCGGCATGATCTTCGTGAGCGGCATCCGGCTGAAGCTTCTCGGCGGCATCTTCGCCGCGGGTCTTGCTGCAATGCCCGTGCTCTGGCATTTCCTCAAGGATTACCAGAAGATGCGCATCATGGTCTTCATGGACCCGAACGTGGACCCGCTGGGCTCGGGCTATCACATCATCCAGTCGAAGATCGCCATCGGCTCGGGCATGCTCTTCGGTAAAGGCCTCTTCCACGGCACGCAGAGCCAGCTGAATTTCCTGCCGGAGAACCACACGGACTTCATCTTCGCCGTCGTCGGCGAGGAGCTTGGCTTCATCGGCGTGGCGCTGCTGCTCCTGCTGTACCTCGTCGTGCTTTGGCGCGGCGTGCAGATCGCGCGCGACGCGGCGGATACGTTCGGCCGCCTGCTCGCGGTCGGCATCACGTCGATGATCGCGTTCCACGTGCTCGTCAACGTCGGCATGACGATGGGCATCATGCCCGTCACGGGCATCCCGCTGCCGCTCATGAGCTACGGCGTCAGCTCACTCACGACGAACATCATGTCCATCGCGATCCTTTTGAACATTCACCAGCGAAAGCAAAAGCTGCTCTTTTGAAATTAGGAGGAACAAGAAACCTTATGGTCAAACTCGATCCCAGTATCCTGCAGTCCGTCGAGAAGCCCGTGCGCTATACGGGTTCGGAGTGGAACTCGGTCCGCAAGGAGCCGGACGGAGTGCGGTGCACGTTTGCACTAGCCCTGCCGGACGTTTACGAGGTCGGCATGAGCAACCTGGGACTTGCCATCCTCTACGAGATCCTCAACGGCCGCGCAGATGTCGCGGCCGAGCGTGTCTATGCGCCCTGGACGGATATGGAGGCCATCATGCGGCAGCGCCATCTGCCGCTCTACTCGCTCGAGACGAAGACGGAGATCCGAAAATTCTCCTTCCTCGGCTTCTCCCTGCAGTACGAGATGATCTATTCCAACGTGCTCAACATGCTTGACCTTGCAGGCATCGCGCTGCACGCGGCGGACCGCACGCCTGAGGAGCCGTTCGTCGTCGGCGGCGGCCCCTGCGTCTACAACGTCGAGCCCATCGCGGATTTCTTCGATTTCTTCGTCGTCGGCGAGGGAGAGGAAGTGCTCCTCGAGGTCGTCGATGCCTATGAGGCCTGGCAGGCGGACGGCACGCCGGGCGGACGCCAGGGCTTCCTGCGCCGCCTCCTCGCCGTCGATGGCATCTATGTGCCGTCGTTCTACGCGCCGCGGTATGCGGCGGACGGCAGCTATCAGGGGCTCACGCCGCTCGCGCCCGAGGCGCGTCCCGTCATCTACAAGCGCGTCGTGAAGGACATGGACAAAGTGCCGAGCGTCGCGCATCCCATCGTTCCCTACATGAACGTCGTGCACAACCGCGCCATGCTCGAGCTCTTCCGCGGCTGCTCGCGCGGCTGCCGCTTCTGCCAGGCGGGCATCTGCTACCGTCCGGCGCGCGAGCGCACGGAGGAGCACCTGAAGGAGATGGCGCGCGGTCTCGTCGACTGCACGGGCTACGATGAGATGAGCCTCACCTCACTCTCCTCTGCCGACTATTCCTGCCTCGGGCGCCTCGTCGACGACCTCATGGACGAGTTCCGCCACGAGAAAGTCAGCTTCTCTCTGCCGTCGCTGCGTATCGACAGCTTTTCCATCGACCTCGCGCACAAGATGCAGCAGGTGCGCAAGTCCGGCCTGACCTTCGCGCCGGAGGCGGGCACGCAGCGCCTGCGCGACGTCATCAACAAGGGCGTCACGGAGGAGGACCTCATGACGGCGTGTGGCGCCGCGTTCCGCCAGGGCTGGAAGCAGGTCAAGCTCTACTTCATGATGGGCCTGCCGACGGAGACGGACGAAGATGTCATCGGCATCGCGCGCCTCGCGAAGAAGGTCGTGGACCTCTACACGGAGATCAAGGGGAAGCGCGGCGTCAAGGTCACGATCTCCGTCGCCTGCTTCGTGCCGAAGCCGTACACGCCGTTTCAGTGGTTCGGTCAGGTGCCGCTCGCGGAGTTCGAGCGACGGCAGCACCTCCTCAAGGAGCACATCACGGACCGCGCGATCACGTTCAACTACCACGACGCACGCCTCTCCGTCATCGAGGGTGCGTTCGCGCGCGGCGACCGCCGCCTCGCGCGCGTGCTCGAGCAGGCGTGGCGCGACGGTGCGAAGTTCGACGGCTGGACGGATCTCTTTCAGTATGACATCTGGCAGGAGGCGTTCAAGAAGTGCGGCATCGACATCCGCGACTACAGCGAGCGCACGCGCGCCTTCGATGAGCCGCTTCCCTGGGAGGTCACCTCACCGGGTGCGACGAAGGACTTTTTCCTGCGCGAGTGGCAGAAGGCGATGCAGGGGCAGCTCACGGAGGACTGCCGCCGCGGCAAGTGCAGCGCCTGCGGCATCTGTCCGAACCTCGGCGTCCACGTCATCGACTACAAGAAGCAGGAGGTCGCGCGCGGCGCCCTCGTGGAGAAGTACGTCCCGCAGCCCGTCCATCCGGAGAAGAACGACGGCGTGCAGCCGGAGATCTACTGGTATCGCGCGCGCGTCACGAAGGACGCTGCCGTGCGGTTCGTCTCGCATCTCGAGTACGCCGATGTCTTCGTCAAGGCGTTCGACCGCGCGAAGCTGCCGATGGCGTACTCCTCCGGCTTCAATCCGCACATGAAGCTCGCGTTCGGCTCTGCGCTCGCGGTCGGCGTCTCAAGCGAGGCGGAGTACATGGACTTCGCACTCAAGAAGCCCCTCGCGCAGCCGGAAGTCTTCGATCGGCTCTCAGCGCAGCTCCCGCCCGGCGTGCGCGTGCTCGCCCTGCGCCCCGTGCGCGGGAAGCACGTCGCGCTCATGGCGCAGGCAGATGCCGCCGACTACCGCGTGCGCGTGCCGCTGCTGGGGGACCCCACGGCAGCAGCGCAGGCGGCGCGGCAGGCGCTCGCTTCCTTCCGCGCGGCGCCGGAGGTCTTCGTCACGCGCGTGACGCCGAAGAAGACGCGCCGGAAGGAGATCAAGCAGTATCTCAAGGGACCGCTCACGGTATCGCTCGCGGATGGCGTGCTCACGCTCTCGCTCACGACGCGCATTTTCAAGGAAGCGGGCAGCGTGAAGCCAGGCGAGATTCTCGCCGTGCTCGTAGAGTCCTTCGGCTTGCCCGTGCGTGTCGCCGAGGCGGACATCCATCGTACGGCGCTCACGGGCGGCGGCAAGGACCTCATCGACCTCGTCGGCTGACGGGCCGGAGGGCAGCTGCGGTGCCAGCGGCGCCGCGGGAATCGGTAGCGCAAAGGGGAAAGGAGGAGACATGAAACAGATCCTCGTCAATATCGTGCCGGAGGAAACGCGCATGGCGTGCGTGGAGGAGGGCGAGCTCCTCAGCGTGCAGATCGAGCGCGCCTCGCATGCGCACCTCGTCGGCAATATTTACAAGGGGCACGTGCAGAACGTGCTGCCGGGCATGCAGGCGGCGTTCGTTGACATCGGTCAGGAAAAGAACGCCTTCCTCTACATCGGGGATGGCCTGCCGCACGATGTGCCGAAATCGCTCGTCTCCCCCGCGCAGAAGATCCACATCGGGCAGAACCTGCCCGTCGAGATCATCAAGGACGCGACGGGCACGAAGGGACCGCGGGCGACGACGCATCTCACGCTTCCGGGGCGCAATCTCGTGCTGATGCCGACGACGGCGTACGTCGGCCTCTCGCGCCGCATCGAGGACGAGGCGGAGCGCAGCCGCCTCCACGACCTGGCGGAACGCTACGCGCCGAAGGGCATGGGGCTCATCGTCCGCACGGCGGCCGCCGGCATCTCCGAGGAGGAATTCCGTGAGGATGTCGACTATCTCGTACGCCTCTGGAACGCGATCCAGGCGAAGTTCCGCCACGGCCGCGCCCCCGCGCTGCTCTACCGCGATGCCGACCTCATCATCCGCATCGTGCGCGACCTCTTCAGCAGCGACGTCGACGCTCTCATCGTCGACGATCGCGCTGTTTACGAGCGCGTCTGCGAGCTCGTCTCGCTCCGCCTGCCGGAGCTCGCCTCCCGCGTGCAGCTCTACGAGGGACGGGAGCCGCTGTTCCGGAAATACGGCATCGAACAGGAGATCGAGCGCGTCGGCGCGCGGCAGGTCGCGCTGAAGTCGGGCGGTTTCCTCGTCATCGACAAGACGGAGGCCCTCACGGTCATCGACGTCAACACGGGCAAATACGTCGGTCAATCGAGCCTCGGCGACACGGTTTACCAGGCGAATCTCGAGGCGGCGGCGGAGATCCTCAAGCAGATCCGCCTGCGCGACATCGGCGGCATCATCATCGTTGATTTCATCGACATGGAGAAGGAGAGCCAGAAGGAAGCCCTGCTCGCTTATCTGCGCGCCTCCGTCAAGCACGACCGCGCGAAGACGAACATCATCGACATCACGGCACTGGGCCTCGTCGAGATCACGCGCAAGAAGTCGCGTTCCAATTTCGAGAGCATCATCTACAGCGAGTGCCCCACGTGCCAGGGGCGCGGCCGCATCGAGTCGCCTGAGACCGTCTCCATCCGCATCAGCCGCGACATCCGCCGCATGGAACACAAGTCGCACGCCACGAACGGCTATGAGATCGAGGTACATGAGAGCGTCGCGGAGGAACTCCGGCAAAGCCAGCTCATGATGAACCTCGCGGCGGAATTCGGCACGGATATCAAAGTCGTCGTCCGTCCCGGCATCCATCCGGAGAATTATGCCATCTTGCAGCAGAATTGAGCCGTTGACGATTTCCCCAGAAGCAAACCGGTCCCGCCGGCAGGCAGAAGCCTGTCCGGCGGGACCGGTGATTTTTTAGGTTTCAGATGGATGGTCAGGGTGGCTCAGAGGGGATGGTCGAACCACTTGTCCCGTTCAAAGATCTGGAAGTCGTACCAGAGCACCATGCCGTATCGCGACGTGAGCGTCTGGCGCTTCGTATCGTCCCAGACCACTTCGATGATACGGCCGTCGCGCATGACGCGCATGAGGCTGCGCCCGAGCGTCACGCAGGGCTTCCAGCCCCGCTGCATGAGATAACACTCGAAGTCATAGACGTCGCGGAGCCGCACGAGCCCGAACCAGCCGAACTTCTCATGCTCCGATATTAGGCGTTTCCTCTTGTGTGCGCTTGTTTTCATGGGAACCATCCCTTCCATATGGGCGGCGGAAACGGGGCGTGGGTCCTTTCTAGTTCCCCGCAGGGGGGCCTGTTTCTGCCGCAGCTGATTGACAGGAATCCTCTGCTTCCATCATAGCATGAGAAATGCGGTCGTATGAAAATCCTTTGTTAATTCTCTGTAAAGCGCGGGGCGAAAACGGCAGGAAAAGATTTTGCCTTCCAATAGGAATTGCCCGGATATCGAAAAAAGCCCCTGGTCCAAGACCAAGGGGCTTTTCTATGAGATGACTGCCTCAAGACTACTATGCGCAGCCTATCGCAGCATGTTTGCTGGTGCGCTCGGGCAGAGTCGAACTGCCGCTTTCGGCTCCGGAGGCCAACGTCCTATCCACTGGACTACGAGCGCTTTTCAGAACGCTCACTATTATAGCACAAGAAAAATTTTTTGTCTAACTTGTATTTTGGTTTTAACTATATTATAATACGAATGAATAGGAAATCGTACGAGTGGGTTGAGGTGTGTTAGATGGAACTAAAGAACTTCATGGAAGATATCGTCTTGAGTAAGCTCGACATGGTATTGGATCAGTACCCGAATTGCTGCCGTTGCGATCAGTGTCGGCGCGACATCGCAATCTTAGCGCTCAATCATCTGCCGGCGCACTATGCTTCGACGGAGAAAGGCGAGATCTTCACGCGCGTGCAGGCGATGTCCCTCGAGTATGAAGTAGAAGTCATCCAGCAGATCGCGAAAGCCATCGAGATCGTCAGCCAGCACCCGCGCCATAAGGCACCACAGCCGACGGCCGAGGGACAAGCAGCTGAAGGGAAAGCATGAGCTAGGATTGTGAAAACGTCATTGTGGGCAGGTGAGTACACCTGCTCTTTTTGTTATGTAAAAAACAAAATCAGTTTGTGCCGCATAGGAGAGATTTGCAATGATTTCTTCTCATTTTTACATATATAGAATAGAATAAATAAAAAGAATAGAAAAGAGGAATCCAGACCACGCCTGTCGAATACAATTCCATAGGGAAAGAGATAGAAACCATAAGTGCTTTTGAGAAGATGTGGAAAGAGGGATGGACATGAATCGAAATAAGATTCCGCTGGCACAGTTATACCGTCGCTTGTTTTCCCGGTTTTGGCCGGAACGGCTCAAGGCTTATGATATGATCGCGGAGGAGCTGACGAAACGCGGGTGCCGCTTGTTCCAGTTCCGCGACCTCATGCCGTATGAGATCGATGCGACGCTGCTGACGGGGCAGATCGTCTCCATCTACATGAAGCGGTTCCAGCCGTTGCACCTCGCGGAGTTCGAGGTGCGTCTCGAGGAGCTCTACCAGTTCCTCCTGCAGCCGATGCGGGAGGAGCGGAGCCCAGGGCATGGCGCAGCTGAGGAGATGCTGCTCGCGATCTATGATGAGGACGATCGGGCGGCAAGGATGCAGGTGACGCGGTTCTTCCAGAGGAAGTTGCGCCCGGAGCGGTCGGTGCTCGATAATTTCTTTCACTGCTATGCCGCGACGATGCGGGAAGTACGCGCGCGCTGCCGCATGGTGCGGGATGCTGGCGCGCCGCGGGAACGCATGGAAGTGGGACATGGAGCTGCCTGAGGGCGGTGATGTCACGTTGTAACATAAAAATACCGTATTCTGTATACAAAATCGCAGCGATGGGGTACAATGGAAGCAAAGAAAACGAAGGAGGTTGAGCGCTATGTTCGCATGGGTAGAGATGTCAGATGAAACCAAAGGCAGGAGAGAGATCCGCTACAGCCTCGGACAGGATATGTCACTGGACGGGAGGATCTCTTACGACAGCCGCACGGGAAAGATGCAGCTCGACCAGCTGGCAGACGGCGCGAGCCCGCAGGCGACGCGTGATTTCATGGAGGCTCTGCAGGAGCGCCTCAAGAGCGAGCCGTGGGGCTCTGGGCAGGCCATCTGCGTTTCGTATGATCGCTCGGATGCAGCGTATCTGCCTCGTTGGCAGATGGACAAGCAGGGAGCGTTCGTTCGCTTCGGTTGAAGTGCTGCAGAAGAGGCAGGAGACTCAGTCATATCGACTGGGTCTCTTTTTTTGCGCATCCCTCTGGAGGAAAGGATGCCGGCCTGATGTCAACCATGATTTGAAGTTTTCTGAGTGCGAAGGTGCGGGAGATACAGCGTGCGCAGCACGAGCAAGGCGAGCAACATGAGCGCTGCGCCGGCGAAGCCGATGCAGGAGAGCAAGCCGGCGGAACTGACGCGCCCGCCGAGAAAACTGCCGCTGCCGATGCCGAGGTTGAAGATGCCGGAGAAAATCGCCAGGATGATCGTCGTGGCGCCAGCAGGCACGAGCCGCATGAGCTCAGCCTGCAGCGCAACGCCGAAGAGCGTCGCCGCGACACCCATGAGCACGCAGGCGGCAAGTATGAGCACGGCGGCCTGCGCGTCGAAGTACCAGGTCGAGAACGCAGCCAGCAGCGCGATCAGACTGCCGGTCAGCACGCCGTGGCGGTGCCTGCCGTAGAGACGGGAGAACAGTGCGCTGCCGAGCAGACCACAGCAGCCGAGGAAAATCAGCGTGTAAGTGATGCCGTCTGCGGAGAAGCCCGCGATGTCCTTGAGGAAGGGCTCGATGTAGCTGTAGGCCGTGTAGTAACCGGTCGCGAAGAAGACGGTGATGATGTAGGCGATGAAGACCGGCGGCTGGCGGACGAGGGCAGGGAGCTCCCTCGCAGAAATCGATGCGGAGGAGCCGAGTTTCGGCAGCGTGATGGAGAGGTATGCGAGCAGCAGGACGGCGATGCCCGCGATCAGCAGGAAGGTCATGCGCCAACCGGCAGCGAGGCCGATGACGCGTCCCAGCGGCAGACCGAGGATCATCGCGATCGAGGAACCGGAGGCGATGATCCCGAGGGCGAACGGCTTGTGCGCGCGCGTGACGAGCAATGTGCCGATCGGTGAGACGATGGCCCAGAAGATGGAGTGTGCGCAGGCGACGAGGATACGCGCGCCCATCAGCATGGGGAAGCTCGTCGCGAGGCCCGCGAGGAACTGCCCTGCGGCAAAGACGCCGATGGTCAGCAGGAGCAGGCGCTTCAGGTTCATGCGGCTGGCGAGCAGCATGAGCGGCAGTGACAGCAGCGCGACGACCCAGGCGTAGGCCGTGATCATGATGCCGGTTTCCGATGGCGTCATCGAGAAGGAGTTCGAGATGTCGATGAGCAAGGCGATTGGCATGAACTCCGACGTGTTGAAGACAAATGCCGAGAGCGTCAGCCCCAACAAGGCGATGAGATATTTGGCGGGAATTGCTGGTGACATGGAAAACCTCTTCCTATTTTTGAATTCGTGCCTATCATAGCCATCAGCGGCAGGGATGTCAATGCCATTTGGCACATTCCTGCGCCGAGGTGCGGGCGCGCGGGGAATCGCATTTACTGAGTGAGGATATCTATATAGGACACGACTATGCAGTATGCTTTATGATAATTTGAATTTATCAAGAAGTAGAGATACAATAAACATGTGAAGAAAGTAACGATCTAACGGGAGTTGCAGAGAGAAAGAGGGGCTTCACATGAAAAAGGCAAATGTCGTGATCGTGGGCGCCGGGATTGGCGGAGTGCGTGCGGCGCAGGAGCTGGCGGGAAAGCCGGATGTGCACGTGACGCTGCTCGACCGCAACAATTATCAGCTGTTTCCGCCGCTGCTCTACCAGGTCTCGACGGCGACGCTCGCGACGGGAGAGATCGCCTATCCCGTGCGGGAGTTCTTCCGCTCATATGACAACGTGGATTTCCGCCTCGGGGAGGTCACGAGCATCGATGTGAAGGCCCGCGAGGTCGTGACGAAGAACGGGCGCGTTCCTTATGACTACCTCGTGCTCGCGACGGGCTCCACGACGAATTTCTTCGGCAATGAGGAGGTCGCGCGCCACGCGTTCCCCATGAAGACGATGGAGGAGGCGCTGGCCATCCGCAACCAGCTCATTCGCTGCCTTGAGCTCGCCGACCAGGAGGAGGACGAGGCGCGGCGGCGGGAACTGCTGACGTTCGTCTGCGTCGGCGGCGGCCCGACGGGCGTCGAGGAGGCGGGAGCGATCTCCGAGCTTATCTATCAGTCCATGCGCAAGGACTATCACCAGCTCGATTTCTCCGAGGTCGATATCAAGCTGCTCGAGGGGACGGGGCGCCTGCTCGCCATGATGCCGGAGCGGCTCAGCCGCGACGCGGCCAGGATGCTGGAGAAGAAGCGCGTCGATGTTTGCCTCGAGACGATGGTCGTCGGCTATGATGGCCACGTGCTGACGCTCAAGGACGGCAGGACGATCCGGACGCGCACGGTCATCTGGGCGGCGGGCGTCAAGGCCTCGCCGATCGTAGCGGCGCTCGGCGCCGACTATGACCGCTCCGGGCGCGTCATCGTGAACCGCGACCTCTCGGTCAAGGGCTTGCCGCGCGTCTACGCCATCGGCGACAGCGCCTCGTTCGTGCCTGCGCCGGACGCGCGTCCGCTCGCGACGGTGGCACCTGTCGCGATGAAAGGGGGCATCTGCTGCGCGCGCAATATCCTGCACGAGGTGCGCGGCGAGACGACGGAGGCGTTTGTCTATAAGGACATGGGCGCGATGGCGACCATCGGCCGCAGTTCGGCGGTTCTTTCCGTCGGTAAAATCCACGCGGAGGGCTTCCTCGCCTGGTCTGTGTGGCTCTGGGTGCATCTCCTGCGCCTCGCCGGCACGTACGCGAACGTGACGGTGGCGCTCAAATGGGTGCTGAATTATTTCAACAACGCGCGCCTCGGCAGGATCATCGTGGAGCGCTGAGGCGTGTCAGGCCATAGCAGAGATGTGCGTCTTTGGGAAAGGCGCACATTTTTGCTTTGCCTTGTGGTATAATGGTATCATGTAAGAAGTCAGGAGGGGATGAAATGCAGAATCTGCCGAAATTTTTCAATATGCTCGTGCAGACGTGGAACACGATATTTTTTGCGCTTGTCTTTTTCGGCGGCGTGTATCTCTGTGCCAATGATCATCTCGTCGTCGGCATCCTGCTTGGGATCGTGGGGCTCGCCGGCGCTTATTTCTGCCTGCGGCAGGCGCAGCACTGGTCGGAGGTGCGCGCGGAGGATATCCCGCAGATGAAGATGCAGCCTTTTTTCAAGAAGAAGGATGCACAGGGGAAATGAGCCGCCTAACGGAGTATCTGGACGGTCCTCTGGGCAGGGCTTTGAAGTTGCGCCTTGCCATGAACGTCTGAATGAGGAGGAAAAGAAAACATGAACATCATCGAGGCTTTGGAAAAAGAGCAGCTCCGCAGTGACATTCCGGATTTCGCACCGGGCGATACGGTGCGCGTGCACGCGAAGATCGTCGAGGGTTCCCGCGAGCGTATCCAGATGTTCGAGGGCGTCGTCATCGCTCGTCAGGGCACGGGCGTCCGCGAGACATTCACGGTGCGCCGCATCTCCTACGGTGTCGGCGTGGAGCGTATGTTCCCGGTTCATTCCCCGCGCATCGAGAAGATCGATGTGCTGCGCAAGGGTGTCGTGCGTCGCGCGAAGCTCTATTATCTGCGCAACCTTACGGGCAAGGCTGCTCGCATCAAAGAGAAGCGCTGAGATTGCGCACGGTAGGGACTGCTGTCGCAGTTCCTATTTTTTTATGCAAGGAGGTTTCACGCATGAGTTCTTTAGGAGAGGAAGCAAAAGACTGGATCATCTCCATCGTCGTTGCCGTGGTGCTGGCGTTCTTCATCCGCCAGTTCATCGTCGAGCTTTACATCGTGGATGGGCCGTCGATGCGTCCGACCTTGCAGTCGCAGGAACGACTCGTCGTCAACAAGTTCATCTACAGCATGCGCCACCCCGAGAAGGGGGAGATCCTCGTTTTCAAGTATCCGCGCGACCAGAGCCGTGACTTCATCAAGCGCGTCATCGCGACGGAGGGCGATACGATCGAGATTAAGGACGGGCGCGTTTACGTCAACGATCAGATGCTCAACGAGGACTACATCCTCGAGAAGACGCGCAGCGAGTACCCGAAGGCGACCGTGCCGGAGGGGACGGTCTTCGTCATGGGCGATAACCGCAACAATTCCGAGGACAGCCGCTTTGCCGATGTCGGCTTTGTGCCGTACAGCCTCATCAAGGGCAAGGCGATGCTCGTGTTCTGGCCGTTCAGCCAGTTCAAGATGCTGCCGTGACCGCATAGAGAAAGCTGCTGCGTGGGTGTGCGAGCATCCATGCAGCAGCTTTTTGTAAGGGAATATGGCGCGCCGGAGGTATGTGCGGCATGTTTGCCGGCTCATAATCTGTGCCACAGGCTGACGAGATGCATGAGCAGTCCCTGCGGCAGGAGTTTGGCAGCTATGCGGTGCAGGAGCGAAACGGCATCCGGCGTTACGACGCCGATGCCGTTTTTTGCTGCGCGCAGGGAGCGGCGCGCGACGGTCTCCGCCGCGCAGGCGAAGGGAAAATGGCGCAGGGCGCGTGCGGTGTCCGTCTGCTCGGCGCGCGCGATGAACTCCGTATCGCGGATCCAGTAGGGACAGACGGCGGTCACGAGAATGCCCTGCGGCGCGAGTTCATAGGAGAGTGCGCGGGTGTAGGAGAGCAGGAAGGCCTTTGTCGCCGCGTAGAGTGCGAGAGAGGGCAGCGGCTGGAACGCGGCGCAGGAGCAGATGTTCATGATGTGGCTGCCCGCGCCCATGAAGGGGAGGGCGGCTCCTGTGAGCAGGACGGCGGCGCGGCAGTTGAGGTCGATCATGTGCGCGGCATCGTTCGCCGGAAGCTCGGCGCAGCTGCTGATGCGGCCGAAGCCTGCGGCGTTGATGAGCCAACGGATCTCCGGCTGCGCCGTCTCCGCGAGGAGCTGCGCGATGCGTTCGACGGCGGCTGTTTCCGTGAGGTCGCAGGCGAGGACGCGTGTGCGCGTCGTGAGCAGCTGCGCGATGGTCGCGAGGCGTTTCTCGCGGCGGGCGATGAGCCAGATCTCGTCGAGTCCTTCGCTGTCGAGCAGACGCGCATACCATGTGCCGAGGCCGCTTGAGGCGCCCGTGATGATGGCGATTTCCATGATGATGCCTCCGTTCGGCTGAATTTCATCTCCCATTATAGCAAACTCTATGCACAAACGTCCATTGTCCCAGTGTGTTTGCAGGTGAGCGGCACTGTGAGGAAATCACTTGCACCGCCTTGCACGATAAGGTAGAATATGAAAAGAGCCTGTAAAAGGCTCTCAATTTCGTGCAACAATTTTTCTCGGGAATGTGCTGCGGGCTGCGGCGCTTTCTTGGGCGCGGGCGCAGGGAAGCGCCGCGATGGTTTTTATACGGAACCCAGTTTAGGTGGTGGGAATATGGATTCACTTTTCAATGTGGGGATAGATGTCGGCTGGGGATAGATGTCGGCTCGACGACCATCAAGCTCGTCGTGCTCGACAAGGCGAAGCAGATCGTCTACAAGAACTACGAGCGTCATTTCTCGGAGATCGGTCACGCGCTGCACGAGAATCTCGCCTCACTGAAGAAGATCGTCGGGGAGCAGAAGTTCTCCTTCGCGCTCACAGGCTCTGCGGGCATGGGCATCGCCCAGCGCATCGGCCTGCCGTTCGTGCAGGAGGTCATTGCCTGCGCGGCAGCCGTGAAGGAGCTCATTCCTCAGACGGATACAGTTGTGGAACTTGGCGGCGAGGACGCGAAGATCACGTATTTCGGCGACGCGCCGGAGCAGCGCATGAACGGCGTCTGCGCGGGCGGCACGGGATCGTTCATCGATCACATGGCATCGCTGCTCTCGACGGACGCGAAGGGGCTCAATGATCTCGCGGCCAAGGGAAAGCAGATTTATACGATTGCGTCGCGCTGCGGCGTCTTTGCCAAGACGGACATCCAGGCGCTCATGAACGACGGCGCGGCGAAAGCGGATATCGCGCTTTCGATTTTTCAGGCGGTCGTGAACCAGACCATCGGCAACCTCGCGCAGGGGCGGCCTATCGGCGGCCACGTCGCGTTCCTCGGCGGTCCGCTGCACTTCCTGCCCGAGCTCAAGAAGCGTTTCATCGAGACGCTCGGGCTCGATGTGGAGCATACGGTCGATGTGGATTACGGCAATTACTTCGTCGCGATGGGGGCGGCGCTCTCAGACGAGACGGAGACCATTGATGCCGCGCGACTCGAGCAGTCTATCGCGCGCGCGGAGCAGGCGGCTGCCGGCGAGACGCGCAAGGCGGATTTCACACTCTTTGCGGACGCGGCGGACTACGAGGCATTCAAGGCGCGCCACGACCGCGACAAGGTGCCGCGCGGCGATTTCGCCGCCTACGAGGGGCCTGTCTATGTCGGCATCGACGCCGGCTCGACGACGACGAAGCTCGCCGCCGTCGGCCGCGATAAGGAGCTCCTCTATACGGCCTACGGCAGCAACCACGGCTCGCCGCTCAAAAGCGTCGTCAAGGAGCTGCAGGATTTCTACCAGGCGCTGCCGGAGAAGGCATACGTCGCCGGCTGCATGACGACGGGCTACGGCGAGGCCATCGTGAAAGCCGGCGTCCATGCGGACGGCGGCGAGGTCGAGACGTTCGCGCACCTGCGCGCGGCGCAGGAGTTCTGCCCTGAGGTCACGTTCGTGCTCGACATCGGCGGGCAGGACATGAAATGCTTTTTCGTCAAGGACGGCAACATCGGCAACATCACGCTCAATGAGGCGTGCTCGGCAGGCTGCGGCTCATTCATCCAGAACTTCGCCGAGGGGCTGCACATGACGCCGGCGGAGTTCGCGGCGCTCGCCGTGAAGTCCAGGGCCCCCGTCGATCTCGGCACGCGCTGCACGGTCTTCATGAATTCGAAGGTCAAGCAGGCGCAGAAGGAGGGCGCTGAGGTCGCGGACATTTCGGCGGGCATCGCGTTCTCCGTCATCAAGAACGCGCTCTTCAAGGTCATGCAGCTCAAGGATGTGCGCGAGCTCGGCGATCATATCGTCGTGCAGGGCGGCACGTTCTACAATGACGCCGTGCTGCGCTGCATGGAGAAGCTCCTCGACCGCAACGTCATCCGCCCCGACATCGCGGGCATCATGGGCGCGTACGGCGCGGCCATCCTCGCGCTCGAGGCAGGCTATGAGAAGTCCTCCCTGCTCTCGGCGGAGGAACTGAGTCATTTCGATGTCAAGACGAGCTCGTACCGCTGCGGCGGCTGCGGGAACAAATGTCTCATCACGATGCAGAAATTCCCCGACGGCGGCAAATATTTCACGGGCAACCGCTGCGAGCGCGGCATCGGCGGTGAGAAACCGGACGAGTCGGAGACGCCGAATATCTACCGCTATAAATACGAGCGGCTGTTCCGCTACTACCGGCCGCTCGAGCATCCGACGCGCGGCACCATCGGCATTCCGCGCGTGCTCAATATGTACGAGGATTATCCGTTCTGGTTCACGTTCTTCACGTTCCTCGGCTACCGCGTGCAGCTCTCCGGCAAATCGAGCGCGAAGATGTACTACAAGGGCATGGCGACCGTGCCCTCCGACTCGCTCTGCTATCCGGCGAAGCTCGTGCACGGTCACGTCATGGATCTCATCGAGAAGGGCGTCACGAAGATCTTCTACCCGTGCGAGCCGTATAACATGGTCGATGAACAGCATCCGTCGGAGAACCACTACAACTGCCCGATCGTCGCGTCGTATGCGGAGAACATCCGCGGCAATATGGACGTTTTGCGGGAAAAGCATATCACGTTCCTCCAGCCGTTCCTCCCGATCAACGATGAAAAACGCATGGCGGAGCGCCTCGCGGAGGAGCTCAAGGGCGAGTACCTCACGAGGGAGGAAATCGAGGCGGCGACTGCCGCGGCCTATGAGGAGCTCGCGCGCTACCGTCAGGATGTGCGTGACTACGGCGCGCGCATCCTCGAGCGCCTCGAGCGCACGGGCGAGCAGGCCATCCTGCTCGTCGGCCGCCCGTACCACATCGACCCGGAAATCAATCACGGCATCCCCGAGATGATCCAGAGCTACCATCTGCCCATTCTTTCCGAGGACGCCGTCTACCACCTGCCCGTCAAGGGGGCGCGCCTCTCCATCGTGAACCAGTGGAGCTATCACGCACGCCTCTACCATGCGGCACAGGTCGCCTGCGAGCATCCGAACCTCACGCTCATCCAGTTCAGTTCCTTTGGCTGTGGGCTCGATGCCATCACGACGGGGCAGGTGCGCGATATCCTCGAGGCACATCAGCGCATCTACACGATGATCAAGCTCGACGAGGTCTCGAACCTCGGCGCGGCGCGCATCCGCCTGCGCTCGCTCATGGCGGCGCTCGCGCGCAGGAAACCTGTCGCTTATCACGATGTGCCCGTCATCGAGCGCCCGCATTTCACAGCGGAGTGCAAGAAGACGCACACGATCCTCGCGCCGCAGATGGCGCCGATCCACTTCGAGCTCATCCAGGCGGTCATGCGCGACTACGGCTACGAGGTCGTCGTGCCGCCGATGCCGGACAAGGCGGCCATCGACCTCGGCCTGCGGTACGTCAACAACGACATGTGCTATCCGTCCATCGTCGTCATCGGCCAGCTGCTCGCGGCGCTGCGATCCGGGAAATACGACCCCGACCACACGAGCATCGCGATGTTCCAGACCTGCGGCGCCTGCCGCGCGACGAACTACATGAGCGTGCTGCGCCAGGCGCTGCGCTACGCGGGCTTCGGTCAGGTGCCGGTCTTTGCCGTGCACGGGCTTCCCGAGGAGACGGATGCGTTCCATCTCACGCGGCAGATGCTCATCTCGGCCGTCAAGGCGGCCATCTTCGGCGACATTCTGCAAAACGTCCGCAACCGCATGCTGCCCTATGAGCTGCAAAAGGGGGAGACGCAGCGTCTCTTCGATAAATGGATGGCGCGCTGCAAGGAGATCCTGAAGGACGGCGGCTACTTCCGGTATCAGCGCGCCGTCAAGCAGATGATCAAGGAGTTCGACCATATCCCCATCGACGAGCACCTCTGGAAGCCGAAGGTCGGCATCGTCGGAGAAATCCTCGCGAAATACCATCCCGTCGCGAACAACCACATCGAGCGGGAACTCCTGCAGGAGGGCGCGGAAGTCGTCATGCCGGACTTCGTCGATTTCTTCCTCTACTCCGCCTACGATCCCATCGTCAAGCATCAGCTGCTCGACGGATCGAAAAAGGCGAGCTTCTTCGGCCGCATGTTCATCAACATCATCAATTTCTATCGCGCACCGATGCGCAAGGCGATGAAAGCGAGCCGCCATTTCCGCGCGCCGCACAAGATCGACGAGACGGCGCGCCTCGCCGAGCGCCATGTGAGCCTCGGCAACATGGCGGGCGAGGGCTGGTTCCTCACGGGTGAGATGGTGAAGCTCATCGACGAGGGCGTACCAAACGTCGTCTG
>CACWQW010000031.1 GCA_902763085.1 Dongibacter bovis | reverse complement strand
AAGAGCGCAAGCCGCAGGCGCAGCGCGATTGGCTGGATTTACTGCAAGGACGGGCGCACAATGTCCACGAAGTGGACGTTTGTGCGTTGAGTTTGCTATGTAATCCTCAAGGAACCGCTGATTAAATGAGGTGACCTGAATTTGCGTAGATGCGCTGTATCTCTCTAGGAGACAAACCGTAGGCGTAGCAGAGCTACGCTGAGGATTGTAGGGCGACGAGAGGACAGTGCAGATACGCAAAGGCAGGGTGCCGAATTAATCAGTGGTTCCTCAAGAACGCAAACTCAGGTGCAGCGGAAAGCGCGCGCTGACGGTGCACTGCAAAAGACAATGACGGGGTCGCCTCGCGGCGTCTCCGGTCGCCTCGCGGCGTCTCCAACCACTTCCCCATCATCAAAAGAGGAGACAGGGCGCCCCCTGTCTCCTGTCGATATTTCGTCCATTACTCGAAGCCGCCGGCGCGGTAGGACGCCGCGAGCAACTGGATCGGATGATAGACAACCTGCGGCAGATGATTATGGATGATGCCATCCGTGATGTGCATGCGGCAGCTCGGGCAGCTCGTCGCAACGTAGTCGGCGTGTGTCGCTTCGATGTTGTTGCACTTCCTGTCGTTGATCTTGCGGCTCATCTCGTAATGCGCCATGCAGAAGGAACCGCCCGATCCGCAGCAGCGGTCGTGCTCCTTCATCTCGCGGAACGTGAGCCCCGGAATGGACTTGAGAATCTCACGCGGCTGTTCGGTGATCCCGAGTCCGCGCACCATGTGGCACGGATCGTGCATTGTGACGACTTTGTCGATTTCACCGAGGATATCCATGCGGTATCCCTTTTCCACGAGGAGCTCGCTGATCTCCCGCACTTTCGCCGCCATCTTTTCGGCGCGCGCCTTCCACTCAGGATCATTTTGAAGCCACTCCGGATAGTGCTTGAGCGCCTCGACGCAGGAGCCGCAAGCGCCGACGATGTAATCGACATCGAGATCCTCAAACACCTCGATCATATGCTTCGCCATCTCGTTCGCCAGCTCGAACTCGCCGGATACATGGACAGGCGTGCCGCAGCAATGCTGCTTCGGCGGCAGGACGATCTCGACCTCATTGGCACGGAGGACGTCGATGACGGCCTTGCCGATGTCCGTGTACATGTAGTTGATCGTACAGCCCGTAAAGAACGCGACGCGGTATTTCGACCGGGGACAAGTGATGACCTCCAGATACTGGCTGCGGAGCGGCTTTGCCGCAAGCGGCGGCGTCGCACGCTCAGGATCCATGCCCGGCATCGGCAGGCGTGAGATAACGGCGTTCTTGCCGGGAACCTCCTTGAATGTCATCCAGCCGAACATGCCGCCGAGCTTGAGCGCCGCATCAAAGAGCGAGCGGTTGGCGAGCAGACGGAAGACGTTCTTCTTGACGGGGTGAAGTCCGCGCGCCTTGACGGCTGCGTTCCGCGCGCGCAAGATGAGCTCATCCGCCTCGACGCCGCAGGGACAGTTTGCTGCGCAGCTCTTGCAGTTGAGGCACATCGCCATGATGTGATCAAAATTTTTCGATACGGGCAGTTTCCCCGAGAGGACGCCCTGCATGAGGGAAATCTTGCCGCGTGCGACCATCTGCTCCTGATGTGTCTCGCGGTAAATGGGACAGACTGCCTGACAGTTGCCGCATTTCATGCAGTTTGCCATCGCGTCTTCGAGATCTGCGAGCAGGGTGGCATCCTGCGCATTGAGATCGGCTGCCGTTATTTTTTTCTCCTCTGACATATCAGCACTCTCCTAACAGCTTTCCGGGGTTCAAGATGAGATTAGGATCGAGCGCGCGCTTGATGCTCCGCATCGCCTCCATGCCTTCCTTGCCGTGCTGGAGCTCCATCCAGGGGAGCTTGCCGAGGCCGATGCCATGCTCGCCGGAGAGCGTGCCGCCGAGGCTGACGGCGCCGCGGAAGATATCGTCCATCGCCGCACGCACGCGCTTCATCTCGTCCTCATCGCGCAGATCGCAGACGATCGTCGGATGCATATTGCCATCCCCCGCATGACCGAACGTGCCGATCGTCACATTGTGCTCCTCGGCGGCCTTCTTGATGATGTTGAGGAACGCCGGAATCTTGCTACGCGGAACGGTCGCGTCCTCGACGAATGTCGTTGGGCGGAGTTTGGCGAGGCAGGGAAGCGCCATGCGGCGCGCCGTCCACAGCTGCTCCTTGTGGGCGGGGTCGCGTGCGAGCGTGACCTCGCGGGCATTGTTTTCCGAGAGAACTTCCATGACCTTTTCCGCTTCATCCTCGACAATGACGGGATGCCCGTCCACCTCGATGAGCAGGATGGCATCGGCATCCGTCGGCAGCCCGACGTGCATAAAATCCTCTACGGTGCGGATCGTCGCGTTATCGAGAATCTCAAGCGTCGCGGGGATGATCTTCGCGGCGATAATCCCCGAAACGGCTCGTCCGGCATCCTCGATCGTATCGAAGACGGCAACCATGCTCTTCTGCGCCTGCGGTGCCGGAACGAGCTTCAGGAGGGCCTTCGTCACGATGCCGAGCGTCCCCTCCGAGCCCGTGAAGAGCTTCGTCATGTCATAGCCTGAGACATCCTTGACATTCTTGCCGCCCGTGTGCAGCACGTCGCCGTTCGCGAGGACGACCTCGAGCCCCTGCACGTAGTTTTTCGTGATGCCGTACTTGAGCCCGCGGAGTCCGCCGGAATTCTCCGCAATCGTCCCGCCGAGACTTGCCGTCTTGACCGTGCCGGGATCCGGCGGATAGATGAGGCCGTACTGCGCGATATGATCGTTGATGTCCTGCACGATCACGCCCGCCTCGACTTCCGCGATGAGGTTCTCGAGATCGACGTCGAGGATCTTGTTGAAACGGAGCATCAAAAGGACAATTCCACCCTTGAGCGGCGCAGTCCCTGCCGAAAGGTTCGTTCCTGAACCGCGCGTGTAGACCGGCACACGGTTCTCATTGGCAAGCTTCATGATGCGGGAGACCTCTTCCGTCGTACCGGGGCTGACGACGACATCCGGCATATACGTATGCCCCGGCGTTGCATCATAGGAGTACGAATAGAGATCTTCCTCGGAGGTCTGCACGTATTCGCTCCCAACGATTTTTTTCAGCTCTTCAATCAGTTCTTCTTTGCTCATCTCTTTACTCTCCTCTTTACAGGAGTACTGATTCCTTCAGCACTTCCTTTCAATTTTATTCACTTCGATACCCCTTTGGACATTGTTTTATATTATTATCACTGTTTTTATTATTGTTGTCAATTTTTTATTTTAGAATACGCTGTTTGCACAACTGCGCAAGACTGCTCTGCCGTCGGAGAGAACACGGGAGAACGCCTCACACCAAAAACTGCCGCAGGAATCTTCCTGCGGCAGTCCGTCCCCGATGGGGAAATGGGAAAACTCACCACCAGTACGGCGAGCGATACTCAGTTGCCCGACTCAATGAGGCCGTAATTGCCATCGTTGCGACGATAGACGACGTTGACCTCCTCCGTCTCAGCATCACGGAACACGAAGAAATTATGGTCGAGCAGGTTCATCTGCATGATGGCTTCCTGCACATCCATCGGCTTCACGACGAAGCGTTTCGTCTTGACGACGGGATACTCCGCGCTCGCGTCGCGCTGGTCCACCGGATGGTCTTTCTCCTGCGCCTCGAGGACTTCCGTCTTGAGGCTGCCGCCGCGCAGACGGCGCGCGAGTTTCGTCTTCTGTTTATGGATCTGACGCTCGAGCTTCTCGACGACGAGGTCGATGGACGTGTACATGTCCATCGTCGCTTCCTCGCCGCGCAGGACGATGCCGCCCTGGATGGGCACCGTCACCTCGACGATATGACGCCCTTTCGATACGGTGAGGAGCACAGTGATCTCGCCGACATTCTCAAAGTATTTCGTTACTTTGCCCACGCGCTTCTCTACGTATTCGCGAAGCGAAGGAGTGATCTCGATGTTTTTGCCTCTTACAGTGAATGTTGCCATAAGACACATCCCCTTTCTTATGTTCCTGTGCTTATGTTATACCTATTCGCTAAGCGAAGGCGATTTCCTGCCTGACTGGGAAAAATTTTCTGAATGTAAGCGCCATCCCCGACATAAGGCAAAAGCGCGGCTGCTCCAGCCAAGGCCAGAGCAGCCGCGCCACGATTACGATTTCTCGTACGTCAGGCCGTCTTCACGACGTTCGCAGCCTGCGGGCCGCGCGCGCCCTCAACGATGTCGAACTCTACGTCCTGTCCCTCGTTGAGCGTCTTGAACCCCTCGTCCTGAATCGCGGAGAAATGCACGAACACATCGTCGCCTTCCTCGCGTTCGATGAATCCGTAGCCCTTCTCAGCGCTAAACCATTTTACCTTTCCAACCATGATAATTCCTCCTAGATATAGATGAAGCCGGAGCACCGGCCACGCTTTCATTATACGTTGCCGTGCAGGACATGTCAAACGCGCGCCAGCCGCGTCCGAGCCCGCCGCGTCAGAGGACTTTGGAGAGGAAGTTCTTCGTGCGCTCCTCCTGCGGATGCTCGAAGACCTCCGCCGGCGTCCCCTGCTCGATGATGCGCCCGTCGTCGACGAAGAGCACGCGGTCGCCGACCTCGCGGGCGAAGCCCATCTCGTGCGTGACGATGACCATGGTCATGCCTTCCTTCGCGAGGGATTTCATGACATCGAGCACCTCGCCGACCATCTCGGGGTCGAGCGCCGACGTCGGCTCGTCGAAGAGCATGACCTTCGGCTTCATCGCGAGCGCCCGCGCGATGGCGACGCGCTGCTGCTGCCCGCCGGAGAGCTGCTCGGGGTAACTCTCCGCCTTGTCGGCGAGGCCGACGCGCGCGAGCAAGGTCTTCGCGAGCGACTCGGCCTCGCCCTTATCCATGTGACGAACCTTGACGGGCGCCAGCATGATGTTTTCGAGCACCGTCATGTGCGGGAAGAGGTTGAACCGCTGGAACACCATGCCGACTTCCTTGCGCACGTCGTTGATGTTCGCCTCGCTGTTCAGCACGATGCCATCGACGCTGACCATGCCCTCCGTTGGCTGTTCGAGGTAGTTGATGCAGCGCAAGAGCGTGCTCTTGCCCGAGCCGGACGGCCCGATGATGACGACGACTTCCTTCTCCTTGATATGGAGGTCGATGCCCTTGAGGATGTGGGCATCGCCAAACGATTTATGCAGGTTTTCAATGTCTATCATCCGTGTTGTACCTCTTTTCCAAATATGCGACGAGACGGGAAATCGAAAGCGTCATGACCAGGTAGATGATGGCGACGCTGAACCAAATCTCAAGCGAACCGTACGTCTTCGCGATGATGAGCTGGCCGCGGCGCGTGAGCTCCTCGAAACCGATGACGGAGACGAGCGAGGAGTCCTTCAGGAGTGCGATGAACTCGTTGCCGAGCGGCGGGATGACGCGCTTGATCGCCTGCGGCACGATGATGTAGCGCATCGTCTGTCCCCACGTCATGCCGAGGGAGCGGCCCGCCTCCATCTGCCCTGCGTCGATGGACTGGATGCCGGCACGCACGATCTCAGCGACGTAGGCGCCGGAGTTGATGCCGCAGGAGCCGACTGCTGCCACGTAGGGATCGATGCGCTGTCCCGTGATGACCGGCACGGCGAAGTAGAAGAGGAAGATCTGCACGAGCAGCGGCGTGCCGCGGAAGAAATCCACGTAGACCGCCGCGAGGAAGCGCAGCGGCTTCACGCGGCAGATGCGCGCGATGCCGACGAAGAGACCGATGAGCACGCCGAGGGCCACGGACATGGCCGTAATCTTGATGGTAACGCCCGCCCCGAGCAGAAGCAACGGGAAGGAGGTCACCACGAGGTCGAAATTGAAATTCATAAACGCCACCCTTATCCACAGAAAAACTTCATAAATATGCAGGATTTACAACAAAATATTCTATATCAGACCCCCGCCGCTGTCAACGCATTTTCACCTCTCCCTGTCGCCTTCCCCGCCCTGGCAAGGAAAAGACGCAAAGCGAGAAAAAGAGGCCGCACCGGACGCCAAGCGCCGATACAGCCTCTCCCTGCCGCCTGGAGGCGCAGGCGCGCAGGATCATGCCTTCTTATTTATTTGTTGTCGCCGAACCATTTCTTGTAGATCTGGTCGTACTCGCCGTCGTCCTTGAGCTTCTTGAGCGCCGCGTCAATCTTCTCCGCGAGCTCCTTGTCCTCCTTCGAGACGGCGATGCCGTAGCTCTCCGAGGTCAGGCGGTCCGGCAGCGCCTTGACGCCCGTCTGGCCGCTCTTCTGGATGAAGTAGTCGTTGACCGGACGGTCGTTGACGACGGCATCCACACCGCCCGCCTTGAGCTCCATGAAGCAATCCGCCGGCGTGTTGAGCTCCTTGACCTGGACGCCCTCGATCTTCTGGACCTCTTTCGCGCTCGTCGTGCCCATCTGGACCGCAACCTTCTTGCCCTTGAGATCCTCGAACTTCTTGATGTTCTGCTCGTCTTCGCGCACGACCATCGTGAGGCCGGAGTCATAGTACGGCGCGGAGAAGAGGACCTTCTGCTTGCGCTCGTCGTTGATCGTCATGCCGGAGATCAGCACGTTGACCGTCTTCGCCTCGAGCGCCGGGATCAGGCCGTCGAAGCCGATGTTGCTGACCTCGACCGTATAGCCCATCTCCTTGCCGATGGCGCGGATGAGGTCCATATCGAAGCCCTGATACTCCGCCTGCCCCTCATCCTGGAACTCGAACGGTGCGAAGTCGATGGACGAGCCGACCTTGAGCACCTTCTCGCCGCTGGCACCGGAGCCTGACGACGCCGCCTGCTGGTTGCCGCCGCAGCCGGCGAGCGCCATGACGGATGTGAGCGCGAGCGCCCCTGCCACGAGCAGTTTTTTCATCTGAAACATAAGATCCCTACTTTCTCTATAGAACGATTGTATTTACACAAAGGAGCCCGTGGTATCTCACAGGGCTCCTTTGCTCAGCTACATTCTTTATTATAGCAGGAAATTCTTTTTCTGCAATACATTTGTTTGTTCTTGTGGAAAATTCTTCTTTCCGCTCAGCCGACGAGCTCATAGCCGGCGTCGGCGATGACCTGCGCGAATTCCTGCTGCGGAATCTCGCGCGACGCCTCGACGTCGGCGCTGCCGCCCTCGAGGTCGACCTGCACGCCCGTCACCCCTGCCATCTTGCTCAGCGCATCGTGCACGTGCTGCTGGCAGTGGGCACACATCATACCTTTGATCTTCAACGTTGTCTTCATCATCGTTCCTTCTTTCTTTTCATGAGAGATCGCTTCTGCGGCAGCCGCCTGTACGGCCGCTGCCTTCTGCTCTGCCCCTGCCGTCTCTGCGCGCAGCGGGCGGAAAAAACGCAGGCGCAGCGCGTTGAGCACGACGCAGACGCTCGAGAGGCTCATCGTCGCGGCGCCGACGATTGGCGAGAGCTTCAGGCCGAACGCCGGATAGAGGATGCCGGCCGCGAGCGGGATGCAGATCGTGTTGTAGATGAGCGCCCAGAAAAGGTTCTCCTTGATGTTGCGGAGCACCGAGCGCGCGAGGCGCACGGCGTTCACGGCATCGAGGAGGTCGCTCTTCATGAGCACGGCGTCGGCGCTGTCGATGGCAATATCCGTCCCCGCGCCGATGGCGATGCCGACGTCGGCCATCGCGAGCGCCGGAGCATCGTTGATACCGTCGCCGATCATCGCGACGCGGTGGCCCGCCGCCTGCAGCTCCTTGACGTGGGCGGCCTTGTGCTCGGGCAGGACGCCGGCGATGACCTGCCCGATGCCCATGCGCCGGCGCATGGCTTCCGCTGTGCGCGCGTTGTCGCCCGTGAGCATGACGACGGAGAGGCCGAGCGCCTCGAACTTCGCGATGGCCTCGCGGCTCGTCGCCTTCGGCTCGTCGGCGGCGCCGAGCACGCCGATGAGCTGCCCGTCCCGTGCGAAGATGAGCGGCGTCGCGCCGTCATCGGTGAGCGCGTCGAGCGCCGCGCGGACGGGCGCGAGATCGATGCCGCGCTCCTCCATGAGGCGCGCGTTGCCCGCGAGGTAGGCGTGCCCGCCCGCCTGTGCCTCAACGCCGCGGCCGAGCGAGGCGGTAAAGCCCGTCATCGCGCGCGGCGCCGCCTGTTCCTCCGCGGCGCACGCGAGCACAGCCGCGGCGAGCGGATGCTCGCTGCCCGCCTCGAGCCCGGCGGCGACAGAGAGAAGCTCGCCGCGCGTCACGCCGAGCGGCTGGACGGAGGTGATGCGGGGCGTGCCCTCCGTGATCGTGCCCGTCTTGTCCATGACGACGGTGTCGACGGTCGCGAGCGTCTCGAGCGCCTCCCCCGACTTGATGAGGATGCCATTTTCCGCGCCCTTGCCCGTGCCGACCATGATGGCGACAGGCGTCGCGAGGCCGAACGAGCACGGGCAGGAGATCACGAGCACGCAAATGGCGATGGAAAAGGCGAACTCGACGCTCGCGCCGAGCGCGAGCCAGATGCCGCCCGCCGCGAGCGCGATGAGGATGACCGCGGGCACGAAGACGCCGGCGATGCGATCCGCGAGGCGCGCGATCGGCGCCTTGGAAGCGCTCGCCTCATCGACGAGGCGGATGATCTGCTGGATTGTCGTCTCCGCACCCACACGCTCCGCACGGAAACGGATGGCGCCGCGCTGGTTCATCGCACCAGAAGTCACGCGGTCCCCCGCCTGCTTGTACGCGGGCATCGACTCCCCCGTGACGGCGGACTCGTCCATCGTCGTCTCGCCCGTCGTCACCGTGCCGTCCGCCGGCACGCGCTCGCCGGGGCGCACGACGATCTCATCGCCGACGGCGAGCTCCTCGACCGGCACGACGCACTCCTTGCCGCCGCGGACGACGGTCGCCTGCTTCGGCGCGAGGTGCATGAGCTTCTCAAGCGCCCGGCTCGTCTGCCCCTTCGCGCGCGCCTCGAGGTACTTGCCGACCGTGATGAGCGTCACGATCATGCCCGCGGACTCCAGGTAGAGGTTCCGACTGTACTCCTCGACGAGCGCGAGGTCGTCGTGCCCCATACCCCAGCTCATGCGGAAGATCGCGAACACGCCGAAGACGGCAGCCGCCATCGAGCCCATGCCGACGAGGCTGTCCATGTTCGGCGCCCCTTGCAGGAGGTTGCGGAAGCCAGCGATGTAGTAGCGGCGGTTCAGGTACATGATCGGCAGCACGAGCAACAGCTGCGCGAACGCGAACGTGATGGCGTTCTCCGGCCCGTCGAAGACCGTGCGGACGAGCGCCGGCACCGGCAGACCGAAGAGCTGCGCAAACAGCCCGTGCATGGAGATGTAGAGCGTCGGCAGCAGGAAGACGACCGACCAGATGAGCCGGTGGCGCATCTCCTCCACCGACTTCTTCACGGGGTCCTCCACGGGCGCCGCGCTCTCCGCCTTGGCGCCCTTGACGCTCGCGCCGTAACCCGCCGCCTCGACGGCGCGGACGATGGCGGCGGGGTCCGTCTGCTGCTCGTCGTAGCGGAGCTGCATCGAGTTCGTGAGCAGGTTCACGCTCACGTCCTCCGTGCCCGCGACCTTCTTGACCGCTTTCTCCACGCGCGCGGAACAGGCAGAGCACGTCATGCCCGTAATGGTGAATTGTTCTTTCTTCATCTTGGATTTCAGCCTCCTCGGTGGCTATGGGATGATGACTCCTAGAGCCACGCAGCCCGTTACTTCATGACTTTCTGTAGCGTCGCGACGAGCTCCTCCACCACCTCGTCATGTCCCGCGCGGATGTCGTCGACCACACAGGTGCGGATGTGCTGGGAGAGCAGTTCTTTCGTGAACGCGTTGAGCGCCGATTGGATCGCGCTGACCTGCGTGAGGATGTCCACGCAGTAGCGGTCGTCCTCGACCATCTTCTCCACGCCGCGCACCTGTCCCTCGATGCGCCGCAGACGGGAGATGAGGCATTTGTACTCCTTGCTTTCCCGGTCGCGATGCTTATGCTTCACGCAGGAGGCGCAGCTGCCCGTACAGCAGGCTGACGCCCCTGTGCCTTTTCCTTTCGTCTCTTCTGCTTGTGTACACAAAAATAATACCCCCTTACGGTACGTTACTTTATACCGTAAGGGGGTATTTGTCAAGAGGGGTTATCGGCATCCTCTGCCCATGGATTCCCGCGCGTTCGACCGCATGTTCTCCCGCATGCCGCTGCCCTTGTCGATCGAATGGATGAGGATGTCCGTGATGACCTTCGTCCAATCGACGCCCTGCGAGGGCTCCGTCTGCGGCGCCGTCGTCTCGGGGTGGCGCTGGCGCTCCGCCGCGCGGCGCGCCTTCGCGAGGTCGTCGGCGATGGCCTCGTCCTTCCGGCCCGAGGCATCGTACGCCGCCTCGAACTCGCGCACGGCATCGTCGTACCGGCGCCAGTCGTAGTAGATAAGCCCGCGGTACTGCTTCGCGCGCCAGACGGGATAGACCGCCTCGTCGTGCGGCGTGCGCTCCGCGTCATTGAAGTCGCTCAGCGCCTCCGTCGCGCGGTGCATCCCGTAGTAGGCGCGCCCGCGCAGGTAGAACGCGTAGGCGAGCGGCCCCTCCTTCACGTCGCGGTCGGCGATGAGCGGCGTCAGCGCCTCGACGGCCGTCTGGAACTCACCGCGCTGGATCGCTCCCATGCTGCGGTCGAAGACCTTGCCGAAGTCATAGCTCGTCTCGAGCCGCGTGCCGATCTCCTTCTTCTCCTTCCCCTTCGCCTTCTCGTACTCCGCGAGCAGTTCCTCGTTCTGCTTCTTGAGCGCGTCGCGCTCCGCCTGCAGCTTCTCGATCTCCGCCTTGTTCGCCATCATCGCCTTGAGGTCGATGGCATCCGTATCGACCTCGGCCGTGAGGTTCACCGTGTAGCGCAGCGCGCTGCCCTTGAGGTCTGGGATTGCTTCCTCATCGACGACCTTGAGCACGGCACCGGAGATCGTCTTGACCTCGTCCTCCGTGAGCTTCAAGTCCTTTGTCTTGGAATAGCTCTCCACGTAGACGCCGGCCTTCTCCACCGCGTCGCGCATCGCCTCCTGCCGCGCGGCGTCGCGCGCGATCTTCGGCGAGTCGTTGTCGCCCATGACGTACGTTCCCGTCGCCCGGATCACCTGCGGCGCTGCCGCCGCCCAGGCAGGCGCGAGCAGCAATGCCCCCGCGAGCAGCAATCGGGACGCCCTCCGAACGATATTCATACCCTCCACCTTCTCTTCCGTTTGTTGCTTCTATTATAGAGGCTTCCCGTTCTGTTTCCACTAAAAAATGATAAATTTCTTTTTTTGAAAAAATCCCTTGACAGGAAGCGGAAAAGACAGTATACTAGTCCCTGTCAGTTGCGACAAGGCAACACAAAAAATGCTGATTTAGCTCAGTTGGTAGAGCAGCTCATTCGTAATGAGCAGGTCTATAATCAGCTCCATATCTTGCTGATTTAGCTCAGTTGGTAGAGCAGCTCATTCGTAATGAGCAGGTCGTAGGTTCAAGTCCTATAATCAGCTCCATTGACAGCAAGGTCCCCGCGTAGACGGGGGCTTTTTTTCTGCATGATTTTCTGCCATTCGATCTTCGAATGGTAAATTTCTATTCCATATGGTAAAATAGGACTTGAGATTTACTTCGCATCGTTTTCTACTGCTTTCTTATCATCGCCAGGGAGGTCCCTCCATGCAGCCCTTTCGTATCCTCATGATCGATAATGCGATTTCCCATAAAAAAGTCATGCGCGCCGCCATGCAGGAGATCCTCGAGGCGCTGCCGGACGGCGGCTCCCTGGCGCTCGCGACGGACGCGGAGGAGACGCGGCAGCTGCTCGCCACCTTCCAGCCTCACGCGCTCACGGTGAATTACGCCCTGTCCATCCTGCGCGTCGACGACACGCCGTTCGTGCCCTGGCTCGTCAAGACGACGCACCTGCCCATCATCGCCTACGGACTCAGCGACGTCCTGCGCGGCGCAGCGCTCGCGACGGGCATCGACGCCTATTTCCTGCGTCCGACGTACCAAAAGGACTGGCCACCCTTCTGCAGCAAGGTCGCGCGCTTCCTCTGGCGGCTCGCCTTCCCAGGCGCACCGCCCCTGCACCCCGCCGTTCCTGCGGCGAACCGCGCTGTAAGCACCCGCCCGCCCTTCCGGACGCCCGTCCCCACGGCCGCGGCGGACACTCCCCGCCCTGCGACGACCACGGCTGCCCCCACAGCACCATCCACCCCCGCTGAGGAAACGCACGCCGCAACCCCCTCAGCCTCCCCACCCATGAGGAACTCGGCGCCGATTCCCCCAACCCTTCGGCAGCATACAGCCTCCCAGGACGACCAGGCCTTCGCCCTGCTCGCACGCACGGCGCACCGGTATGCGCAGGCGTCCCCGCGCCCGCAAACTGCCTGCGGCCTCCCGGCGAACCTCCGCCCCGTGCCCGGCATCGAGCTCATCGCCATCGGCGCCTCGACGGGCGGCACGGATGCCATCGCCGACGTACTGCACGCGCTCGTGCCGCCCCTCCCGCCCATCGTCATCGTGCAGCACATCCCCGCCTATTTCTCCCGCCTCTTCGCCATCCGCCTCAACGAGGAGTGCTGTTTCTCCGTCGAGGAGGGAGAGAACGGCAGGTTCCTCGCGCCGAACCATGCCTACATCGCCCCGGGCGAATACCACATGTCCGTCGCCCGCGCCGACGGCAAGCTCTTCCTGCGCTGCCTCCGCGGCCCGAAAATCCACAGCGTCCGCCCCTCCGTCGACGTTCTCTTCAACTCTGTCGTCAAAACTGTCGGAAAAAACGCACTTGGCGTCCTCCTGACCGGCATGGGCAAGGACGGCGCCGCAGGGCTCCTGCGTCTGCACCAGCTCGGCGCCCCGACCATCGGGCAGGACCAGGCGACGTGCGTCGTCTACGGCATGCCGCGCGTCGCCCACGAGATGGGCGCCGTCCGCTTCGAGCTGCCACTCCCCCACATCGGCCCCGCCATCCAGCGAATCGTCAGCCATCCCTAGAAAACGCCCTATTCCTTTTCTTTTATCCAAATCTTATAAAAGAGGACGATAATGCATAGTAACGTTCGGGATGCGCACCATAGGAGCAATATTCCCGTACGTATGGACATTCATCTAAAGGTGGCAGGTGGAGCCGCAGGACGGCTCCCCACTTCTGATTTTCCATCGTGCAAGATAAAGAGGGGAATGGACATGATCTTCAAAGAATTACTGGACAGTTTTCTCATCCACTACATGAGCCGGTTCGACAAGTACCCGTTCAACATCGAGCTGCACGGCGACACCTACCGCATCGGCACGGGCGACCCGAAATTCACGATCGTCGTGAAGAACGACATCCCGAAAAAGGAACTGATGGCCTCGACGTCCCTCGCGCTCGCGGAGGCGTACATGCGCGGCGACCTCGAGGTAAAGGACGGCGACCTCTTCACGGTCATCGCTTGCCTGCTTGAGCAGGCAGACCGCATCACGCTCGACAAGCACGCGCTCAAGGACCTCTTCTCCTTCTCCGAGAAGAAGCGTGACCAGGCGAAGCAGGTCTCCAGCCACTACGACCTCGGCAACGACTTCTACAAGCTCTGGCTCGACCCGACGCTGAGCTACTCCTGCGCCTATTTCAAACACGACGACGACACGCTTGAGACCGCGCAGAAGAACAAGGTCGACTACATCCTGAAAAAGCTCTACCTGAAGCCGGGCATGAAGCTCCTCGACATCGGCTGCGGCTGGGGCTACCTGCTCATCGAGGCCGCAAAGGAATACGGCATCCAGGGCTACGGCTGCACGCTCAGCAAAGAGCAGTGGAAGATGGGACAGCAGCGCCTCCACGACGCCGGTCTCGAGGACCAGGTGACCATCGACCTCATCGACTACCGCGACCTGCCGGACAAGGGCCTCACGTTCGACCGCATCGTGAGCGTCGGCATGATGGAGCACGTCGGCAGGGACAACTACCAGACCTACTACGAGTGCGCCAATGCGCTCCTCAAGGACGGCGGCCTCTTCCTCCTCCACTCCATCACAGGCAACGATGAGGAAATGAGCGACTCCTTCATGCGCAAATACATCTTCCCGGGCGGCATGCTCCCCTCCCTGCGCGAGCTCGTCTCCATCGCCTACGACCACGCCTTCCGCGTCCAGGACGTCGAGAGCCTGCGCCGCCACTACTACAAGACGCTCCTCTGCTGGTACAAGAACTTCCAAGCGGTCCACGACCAGGTCAAGGACCGGAAAGGCGAAGAATTCGTCCGCATGTGGGACATCTACCTCGTCGGCTGCGCCGCCGCCTTCTACACCGGCTACATCGACATCCATCAGGTCCTCATGACGAAGGGCAACAACAATGAGCTGCCGATGACGCGGTGGTACTGACGCGCAGGAACCATCGGCAACGTGCTCTCCTCAGGGAAAGAAGAACAAACGCAAAACCGAGGCGCTCCGGACCATCCGGATGCGCCTCGGCTTTTTTGTCTTTATAGAACCTTCTCCATAAAAAAGCTCGTCTCACTCTCTTTCGGCAGGAACGCAAAACCATGGGATCGATAGAATTCCTGTGCGTTCTCGTTGTCTTTCCAAACTTCAAGCCCCAAGGTACGCATCCCGTATCGGCGTGAGACATCTTCCACCTCCTGCAGAAGCCTGCTTCCTATCCCCTGATGCTGCGACGCTTTTGCAACACCGATCATGGTAAGATATGCGCTCTGCTGCTTTAAGTCATTGCAGTAAAAAGCAACATACCCCAACGGCTGTGCCCGATGTGCCACGAAAAAACGAGCGCAGGTATCAATCCTCTGAAAGACCTCCTGGAAATCCGATCGTCCCACTACCGAATGTTGGAAATATGGATCAAAATGGAGCATAGTAGCAAGCTTTATCTCTTTTTCTGTAACCTCTGTAATATTAAAGTTTACAAACCGCCCCCCCGAGTGGACGACGGTGTTTCTTTATCTATCGCGACGAACTCATCTTTCAAGACTGCATAGCAATACATATCATGAAACCTGCCGCCTTTATAATGGCTCTGGCGCTTTGCCCCCTCACGATGGAACCCGCATTTCTCATAGACATGCTGTGCGCGTTGATTCTCTGCCAATACGGTAAGTTCCACGCGATGCAGGTTCATATTATAAAACGCGTGGCGCAACATGCTCTGCGCGGCAAACGTGCCCGCACCATGGCCTTGCTCCGCCGGATCACCTATCATGATATGGAACTCTGCCGATTGATTCAAATAGTCAATCGAAGCCAGCGTGACCAGCCCCAGGATCTTATCCTCCCCCTGGCGCACGATAGCGCAGCGGATCGTGTTGCCACGATTCCGCATATAATTCTCAAACCACGCGACATCAACATCAAGATTGATAAAACGGAACGGTGCCCCCAAAAGGGCAATCAAATCGGGGTCATTGCGCCATCGGTTGATCCTTTCGAGATCTTTCCGCTCTAACTCCCTTAGCTGATACATCTCTGCACCTCCTCTGCCAGATATTCCATATCTTCTAAACCGTATCTCTGATCTACCGGCAGCGGCAAGATATCCGCCGCCAGCTGATAATCCCACGAACCTTTCTCCGCATCGTCCAACACATTTGGCCAGAGGCAAGGGATGTAAATCTTCTCTGCGATCAATGCCTTGCGAATATCTGCCCCGTGCTCTACCATCAGCGGATAGGCAAACGCACCGTCGACACTATGGACGGAAAGCCGGTTATATTTCCGCAGGGCACGATCCAAAAACTCGAAATTGGCCCGTCGCCGCTCCCGGATGAAATCGTAATCCAATGCGTGCAGGAGATTCTGCGTCAGTTTGGACATCCGCTTCGTACCTTCCTCGGCAAAGATTTCATTATTGGCGACATAGTCAGCGTAAAACTCCGATGCCGTCCTCTCATATCGTCCAAGCAGGAAACCCATCCTGGCAAAGGATTCATCCGTTACGAGCTCCTCAGCGAGATCTGCGTCGGTATATAGGATCCCGCCGTCTGCGACGCCGAAGAACTTCCGGCAGGTATAGAGCGTATCCACACCCGTGACCGGCTCCGCAAAATACGCCTGCGCCTCATCGACGATGAGCCGACCGTACTGCGCCTTCAATCGCCGAATCTGCTCCTGCGTCAGTTGCCCGTAATGGTTCACGAGATAGAGCCACTCGCCCTCTTCTAGCTGCACATCCCGAGGCAAGAACTGCTCATCCACAGAGAAATAGCGGACCTCTGTCCCTACTTTCGCACACGCTTCCCGCACGCAATCGCAACAATACAAAGGCAAAACGATCTTTCGAATTTTTCTTGCCTTGAGCAAGTACCATAGGCAGCCCCGTCCACTGTTCAGCAGGATACCGTCTTCATGCAGCATCTGGTCACGATAGGTATCAAGCTCGATATAACCGCCAATTTCTCTCATGAGTTAATTCTCAATCTCCTTATCGCAACTATTCAATGTTCATCTATTATTATATCATCAAGTCAAATAAGATCGATGTGCATCCACTCTCTTGATGCCTGTGTGATTTGATCCAACTCCTCCCGAGAATTAAACCTCATGAATAAGTCTCCCAACGACATATTTGCTCCCGTAAAAGAATGTACCATATCACCAGGTTTCGCCGTAAGATCAATAACCTTAATATACTTTTCTTTGATATAAGGATCAAATCGAATTTCCTTTAATTTTCCTTCTTCCCCCGGCCGTGCGTGAATGACCATTTCACACCAAAAACCGTCGCATTCCGTTTGATGAATTTCCTGAAGGGGAAGTCCGACGGCTTTTCGAACCTCAGCCTCAATCAAATCTACTCCATAGGCCAATTTTTGTAATTCTGCAATCTTACACCCCCCGCCTCGTGGTGAGACCTCCATGATGTAGGGCTTTCCACCATTTGCGACGCATGTTTCTATGTTGTAAATACCCGTGCGCATGTGCAGAAGATCCATCAATCGTTGTATTTCCAGGGTCAACTCATCCTGATGACGTTGCTGCATAGACGTCGGCCAAATAATGTACGCCGGAGTATAAGGATTATCCGCCTCCGGGTCAAAAAGCTGATCGGAGTAACTATTGAATACGAGTTTTCCATCTACTGTAAAGGGATCAGCCGAAGAATGATGCCCTTCAAATGTCAAAAAATCTTCAATGATAAATGCATTATTATGTGCAATCTCTAAGGCTGCTAGAATCGCTTCACGCAAATCATCTGGACGGTCTACTCTAGTAACACCTTTTGACCCAGCAGAATCAGTAGGCTTCACAATCACAGGCCATGTAAAATAATCTAACTCTTTGAATGGAGCCTCTATATCTTCGTAGCGCCTAGCATGTGGACAATTGAAATCGTGGTCTGCTAAGAACTTACGAAAGCGACCTTTATCTTGCAAGATGCAAGCCGATTCATATGATCCCTGGAAAGCCAGTCCCATCTTCTCCGCCACGTACGCTGCCGTAACGACACCGGGGTCCGTCGCGAATGAGACGACGCCATCGATCTGAAGCTTCTGTGCCAGTGACAACACCTGCTCTTTTTCGATGATACTGACATTGTGATATTCATCCGCATACTGATGAGCGATATTATCCGGCAGATAATCACAGGTGATGACATACACGCCTAATTCATGTGCTTTCTCGATGACCGGAATGACATAGCGGGAACCGCCCAAAATAAGGAACTTTTTCATGGTATCCTTTCCGAACTCCGCGGGGAGGCTACATCCTACGCAAGCAGAACATTCTCCCACACGAGATCATCGTACCAAGCAATCTTTCCCCACCTCGTTTGCAGAGATGAAAAGACTCCCTGGTACATCTCTATATAAACTACAGCTGATTGAACGTCTCCCTATGCTGCTCTCCTCTCACTATTGTTTTTTATAAAGTTTACTTTGTTGTTTTCGACATCCATATAAAATCGTTCAATCCAATATAGATTATATATGAAATGTCCCCCCCCACAAGACAAAAATGCAATAAACCCATTTTTCGCACACAAAAAAGCCGCATCCCGTGTTTTCACACAAGATGCGGCGTTTCTTCCTGGATCCTTTATTGCTCCTCAAGCCTCATGAGCAGGAAGCAGTAGTCCGAGAGGCGGTTGAGGTAGCGGCGGTCGGTGTCGTGGACGGGCGCTTCCTCAGCGAGGCGGCAGAAGAGGCGCTCGGCGCGGCGGGTGACGGTGCGCGCGTGGTCGAGGGCGGCGCCGCCCGGCGTGGCACCGGGGATGAGGAAGGCGGTGAGCGGCGGCAGGCACTGTTCGAGGCCGTCCATCGCCTGCTCGAGCGCCTGCACATCTTCTTCTCGGATGCGCGCTTCTGCCCCGAGGCTCGCGAGGTCCGCCATGAGGGCGGGAAGCTTCTCCTGCAGCGCGAGCACGCGCTGTTTCGTCTCTTCTTTCGCGGCGAGGGCACGCGCGAGGCCGAGGACGGAGTCGATCTCGTCCACCGTGCCGTAGACGGCGACGCGCAGAGAGGATTTCTTCACGCGTTCCCCCGTGTAGAGTCCCGTCTCACCGGCGTCACCCGTTTTCGTGTAGATGCTCATGGCATGCTCCTGTCAGTCGTCGTAGATCTCCGTCTGGTTGAAGAAGATCGGGATTTCCCGCGCTGCACTCTCCGGGCTGTCGGACGCGTGGACGGCATTGCGGCGGCCATCTTCGGCATACGCCTTGCGGATCGTCCCCTCGGCGGCCTCGGCGGGATTCGTCTTGCCATTGAGCGCGCGCACGCGGCGGATCGCATCCTCGCCCTCGAGCACCATGGCGACGAGCGGACCGGACGTCATGAAGTCGCGGAGTCCCTCGTAGTACGGGCGGCCGATGTGCTCGGCGTAGTGGATGGAGGCCAGGCGGTCATCCATGCGGAGCATCTTGAGGGCGGCGATGCGCAACCCCTCCTGCTCGTAGCGCTGGATGATGTCTCCCGTATGATGATGCGCGAATGCGTCCGGTTTGATGAGTACAAGCGTCTTTTCCATGAAACAATCTTCTCCTTATGATGATATGCGAGACCTGCCGCGCAGGGGCGCACGCCCCGAACGGCTGCTCAGAGCAGCTCCGCCTTGTAGATGCGCGCGAGCTCCGCATGGGCGAGCGCCGACTCACGGAGCGCCTCGATCTCATCGTCGCGCAGCGCACGGATGATCTTCGCTGGATTGCCGTAGACGATCGAGTTGTCCGGGATCTTTTTGTGCTGGGTGATGAGCGCGCCCGCTCCGATGATGCAGTTCTCGCCGATCTCCGTGTAGCCGAGCAGGATGGCGCCCATGCCGATGAGCGTGTTCGAGCCGATGCTGCGGCTGTGGATGATGGCGTTGTGACCTACGATGACGTGGCTGCCGATGGTGAGAGGACAATCCCCCATCACATGAATTGTAGCATTATCCTGTATGTTCGTGCAACGTCCAATCTGAATCGGTTGGAAATCACCGCGCACGACTGCGCCAAACCAGACGCTGGAATCCTTAGAGATCGTCACATTGCCGGCAATGCATGCCGTCGGTGCGACGAAGACTGAGAGATCAAGTTTCGGACGTTTTCCCTTATACGGTACAATGAGCCCCATGCTATGCGCCTCCGTGTTATCGTCATATTTGTCTGAAATCTTCTTACATTTCTCATTATACCCGTTCTAGAATAAAAAGTAAACACTTCAAATCAATTTCTATCAATCCTCGCAGTGCGCGAGCAAGCTGCGACATCTCTGCACCCGCTGGGAGAGCAGCCAGTCGCCAACGGCCTTCCCCTGCAGCGTTTCCGGCGCCGCCGCGCCCGAGATGGCGAGGAGCTCGCGCGCGATCGCCTCGCCGTGCACGAGGTACGCGGGCAGGTCGCCGTGATCTGCCCGCAGCACAGCGAGCAGTGCGGGGTAGCGAAGCGGCAGCTTCACCGCTGCCAGCAGGAAGCGCACGATCTTCCCCGCCTTCCCGAGGCGCGCCGCGCGCATGTGCTCGCGGATGACGAATGCAGCGGTGTCCCGCCATGTCTTCGGCAGCGTCATGCGCGCGTTCCAGGCGGCGAGCACGTCGAGCCCGCGCACCTCATGCCCGTAGTGATGCGGCAGCATGTCTACGGGCGTCGTGCCCTTGCCGAGGTCATGCGCGAGCCCCGCGAAGCGCGCACAGACATCGGGCGTCGCCGCCGCGACGCGGTCGAGGACGAGCAGCGTGTGCTCGAACGCATCGCCCTCGGGGTGGAACGCCGCGGGCTGCGTCTTACCGATGAGCGCCGCGAGCTCCGGAAACGTCACGGAGAGCAGGTCCGCACGTGCGAGCCAGCGAAAAAAAAGTGAGGGCTGCGCGGCCTCGAGCGCGCGGCGGAGCTCGCCAAAGACACGCTCCCTAGGCTCTGCCGCGAGCTCCGCACGGCAGGCGCGCATGTAGTCGAGCGTCGTCTCCGTGATCTCGTAACCAAAGAGCGCCGCCTGCCGCGCGGCGCGCAGCGCGCGCACGGGGTCCTCGAGAAAGTGCGCTGAGATAGCGCGCACGCGACCGCGGGCGATGTCCTCCTGACCGCCATAAGGGTCGAGGAGCACGCCTGATGGCAGCTCGATGGCGAGGCTGTTCATCGTCGTGTCCCGGCGGTAGAGGTCCTCCTCGATCGTGACCTCTGGGGAGAACGCGACGGCAAAGCCGCGATATCCCGCGCCCGTCTTGCGCTCGCGGCGCGCGAACGCGACCTCTGCGCTCCTGCCGCCGATATCCAGCAGGTAGACGGGAAACGACCGGCCGACGCGCTTGGCGGCGGGGAAAAGCGCGCAGAACGCCTGCGCCTCGATGCCGCTCACTACGTAGTCCTTGTCCTTCGCGGGCACGCCGCGCAGGCGGTCGCGCACCCAGCCGCCCACGACAAAGACGCGGGCGCCCGCACCGCGCAGGCGTGCGACGAACTCTGTTTCTTCCATAATTTTCCCCTTTCCTCAGCCCAGCTCCCGCGCCGAACGTCTCCCGGTCGCGCCGCCACGCCGCCTTCGCACGCGAAAAAGCTGCCTCCAAAGAGACAGCCCCGTTCCGATGTACTTTGCCGCGCTTCACTCAGTCGCGGTTGACGATATGCGCGCCGCGCGTGTCGAGCGCGAGCTGCTTGATCTCCGCCTCGACGCCGTGGCGGCGGAACGCCGTGCGCATCGCATCGCCGATGGCCTCCGTCCTGTCCTCACGCTCGAGCGCGAACGCGATGAGGCAGGGCCCCGCGCCGCTCAGCACTGTGCCGAGCGCGCCCGCCGTGCGCGCCGCCCGGAAGACGTCAAACATACCGGGGATGAGTGCCGCGCGATACGGCTGATGCAGCGCGTCGTCGAACGACCGCTTGAGGAAGTGCTCGCTCCCCTTCATAAGCGAGGCGACGAGCATGGAGGCCCTGCCGATGTTGAAGATCGCATCCGCGAGCGGCACAGTCTCCGGCAGCACCTCGCGCGCCTTCTTCGTCGGCAGGTAGAAATCCGGCACCGCCACGACGAAGCGCAGATGAACTTTCGGCACGAAGGAGAAGCTCTCGACGTGCCGCCCTTTCGTCGTGCTCACGGTGAAGCCGCCGAAGATCGCGGGCGCGACGTTGTCGGGATGTCCCTCGATCTCTGTCGCCATCTGCAGGAGCTCCCGGCGGTTGTACTTGTTGCCGATGAGGACGTTCGCCGCCTTGAGCCCCGCGACGATCGCCGCGGCGCTCGAGCCGAGGCCGCGTGAGAGCGGCACCTTGTTCTTCATGTGGATTTTCGCGCCGCGGAATTCCTGCCCGCGCTTCGCGCGCTCGAGGAGCAGGCGGATGGAGCGCCAGACGATGTTGCGCTCGTCCTCCGGGATGCGCCCCGCGCCCTCGCCCTCGACGAGGAACGAGAGCCCCGGCTCCTCCGTGAGCGTGAGGTCGAGTTCGTTATAGATATTGCAGGCCAGCCCGAGCGTGTCGAAGCCGGCGCCGAGATTGGCGCTCGTCCCCGGCACGCGGACCGAGATGCTGCGTTCTGCCATGTGATTACCCCCGGTCATTTTCCACGCGGATGAGATTGCGGACCTCGCTTACGACGGGCAGGGCGTTCAGCACGCCGAGCGCCGTGAGGATGTTCGCGTGCGGGACGCAGTGCGTGATCGCGACGATCTCCGCGTGTTCTTTCTTGTCGCGCTGCGTCTGGATGACGGACTGCAGGCTCACGTCCGCATTGCCGAACGCCGTCGCGATGGCGCCAAGCACGCCGGGCTTGTCCTCCACGAGCAGGCGCACATAGTAGCTGGACTGCGTCTTCTCGAGCGGGCAGAGCACCTTTTCCCGATAGCACGTGCAGTTCACGCGCCCGAAGGAATGCGTGACGATGTCGCGCGCGACGTCAATGATGTCGGCGACGACCGCTGACGCCGTCGGCAGCGAGCCCGCGCCCGGCCCGTAGAACATCGCCTCGCCCACGGCGTTGCCGCGCACGAAAATCGCGTTGAAGACACCGTTCACAGAGGCGAGCGGATGCTCCTGCGGCAGGAAGACGGGATGGACGCGCACGTTGATGCCCTCCTCCGTCTCCTTGCCGATGGCGAGGAGCTTCACGACGTAGCCGAGGTTCTTCGCGTAGGCGATGTCATCGGGCGTGATCTTCGTGATGCCCTCGACGGAGACATCGTCGAGGCTGATGCGCGTGTTGAATGCGATGGAGGAGAGGATCGCCGCCTTGCGCGCGGCGTCGAGGCCGTCGACGTCCGCCGAGGGGTTCGCCTCCGCGTAGCCTTTCTCCTGCGCCTCCTTGAGCACGTCGTCGTAGCTCGCGCCGCATTCGCTCATCTTCGTGAGCATGTAGTTCGTCGTGCCATTCACGATACCCATGATCTCCGTGATGCGGTTCGCCGTGAGGCACTGCTTGAGCGGCGTGATGATCGGGATGCCGCCGCCGACGCTCGCCTCGAAACGGAAGTCCACTTGGTGCGTCTCCGCCATCGAGAAGAGCTCCTGCCCGTACTGCGCGACGACGTCCTTGTTCGCCGTGACGACGTTCTTGCCCGCCGCGAGCGCCTGGAGCATGTACTCCTTCGCGGGGTGGATGCCGCCCATGACCTCGACGACGATGGAGATCTCATCATCGCCGAGGATGTCCTCGACGCGATCCGTGAGCTGCACGCCCGAAAGATAGGGACGCGGCTTCTTCACGTCGCGCACGAGCACTTTCGCGAGCACGATGCGTGTGCCGACGCGCGCAGTGATCTCCTCCAGGTTCTCCTTGAGCACGCGCACCACGCCGGAGCCGACCGTGCCGGACCCCAAGAGCCCGATCTTGATTGCTTCCTTCATCATCGACACACCTCCCGTTTGCCCGTCATGCCTGACCGAGGACTTCGAGGCGCTTGACGCCGTCGACCATGCGGAGCTTGTCTAAGAGCGCCTCGAGGTCGACGGAGAGCTGCGCCGTCTCGATGGAGACCGTCGCGTTCGCGACGCCCTGGAGAGGGATGCCCTGGTTGATCGTGAGCACGCTGCCGGAGTCGGCCGAGATCGTGTTGAGCACGCTCGAGAGGACGCCTTTCTTGTGCTCGAGCAGGAACGTCAGCGTGACGATCTTATTCTTGCTCGCCTCGTAGAACGGGAACACGTAGTCCTTATACTTATAGTAGGCGCTGCGCGAAAGGTCCATCTTCTCGACGGCCTCGTTGATGGTGCGCGCGTCACCGCGCTTCAGCATTTCCTTGACGCGGATCGTCTTCTTGATGGCCTCCGGCAAGATTTCCTCTTTGACGAGGAAAAACCCATTCTGATCATTCTCCATATTTCCTACCTCCAAAAAGAAAAGGAAGCATGCGACAACGCGCCACATGCTCCTAAGGTTGTACTTTTATTAAGCATTTTTGTTCGTGTCTGTGAGATATTATACCATCATCTGTCCTTGAATGCTACCTCGATTTGAAAAATTGTCCATGAAAGACCGGCAGCGCTTTCACAATGTTACAAATGTCCCGCAGAAATCCTATTCTCCGTCCCGTCGAGCAGGCGGCAGATGTTGCTGCGGTGGCGCACGATGATGAGCGCCGCCGCGAGCGCGCCGAACGCGACGTAGAGGCCAGAGTAGTCAAAGAAGAACGCAAGCACCGGCACGAGCGCCGCGGCGACGATGGAGCCGAGCGACACGTAGCGCGTCGCGAGCACGATGAGCAGCCAGACGAGGAAGACGATGCACGTGACGCCGGGCATGAGCATGAGGATGACACCGAGCCCCGTCGCCACGCCCTTGCCCCCGCGGAAGCGCAGGAAGAGCGAGAGCGAGTGGCCGAGGATGGCAAAGATGCCGCAGAGGATGAGCACGAGCGGCGTCCCTACGAGCCATTGCCCGAGGAGGACGGCGAGCGCGCCCTTGAGCATGTCGAGGAAGAAGACGAGAAAGCCCGGGCCCTTGCCGAGCGTGCGCCAGGCGTTCGTCGCGCCGATGTTGTGGCTGCCGTGCTCCCGCAGATCGACGTGCCAGAGCGCGCGACAGAGCCAGAGGCCGTTCGGGATAGAGCCGAGCAGATAGCTCGCGAGCAGAGCGATGACCGTCATCGTCAGACCTCCTCTTCTTCGCCGCGCTTGCGCACGATGAGCACGATGGGCGTTCCCTCGAAGCCGAACTGCTCGCGCAGGCGGTTCTCGATGAAGCGCAGGTACGAGAAGTGCATGAGCTCAGGATCGTTGACGAAGATGATGAAGCGCGGGGGCCTCACATCGACCTGCGTCATGAAGAGGATCTTGAGCTGGCGGCCGCGGTGCATGGGCGGCGGATTCACGGAGACGGCGTCGCGGATGAGCTCGTTTAGGACGCTCGTCTTGATGCGCATGGACTGCTGCTCGGCGACGTACTTCACGAGCTCCGTCACGCGCTGCACGCGCTGCCCCGTGAGCGCCGAGGCGTAGAGCACCGGCGCGTACTGCAGGAAGCCGAGCTGCTCGCGCAGGTCATCGGTGAAGCGCAGCGTCGACTTGTCATCCTTGTCCGGAAAGATGTCCCATTTGTTCACGACGATGACGACGCCGCGCCCTGACTCGTGCGCGTAGCCGGCGATCTTCTTGTCCTGCTCCGTGATGCCCTCCGCCGCGTTGATCATCATGAGCACGACGTCGGCGCGGTCGATGGCGCGCAGCGAGCGCATGACGCTGTAGCGCTCGACGGGCTCGTCGATCTTGCCGCGGCGGCGCATGCCCGCCGTATCGATGAGCATGTACTTCGTGCCGTCCTCGACAAAATGCGTGTCGATCGCGTCACGCGTCGTCCCCGGCACGTCGCTGACGATGACGCGCTGCTCGCCGAGGATCGCGTTGACGATGGAGGATTTGCCGACGTTCGGCCTGCCGATCACGGCGATGCTGATCTCATCCGGTTCCTTGTCGTCGCCCGTGTCCTCAGGGAACGCGGCAACAACGGCGTCGAGCAGGTCGCCGAGGTTGCGCGCATTCGACGCGGAGATGCCGATGGGGTCGCCGAGGCCGAGGCTGTAGAACTCGTAGAGGTCCATCTCCCGCTCGGGGCTGTCCACCTTGTTGACCGCGAGGAGCACGGGCTTATGCGCTGAGCGCAGCAAATGGGCGATCTCCTCATCGGCGGACGTGAGCCCGGCGCGCCCGTCAACGACGAAGAGGATGACATCCGCCTCCTCTATCGCGATCTGCGCCTGCTGGCGCATGGATTTCATGATGTGGTCGCTCTCGTCGAGCTCGATGCCACCCGTGTCGATCATCGTGAACGTATGGTTCAGCCATTCGGCATCGAGATAGATGCGGTCGCGCGTGACGCCTGGCATATCGTCGACGATGGACACGCGCTCCTTGCCGATCTGGTTGAAGAGCGTCGATTTGCCGACGTTTGGTCTGCCAACGATGGCGACGATTGGTTTGCTCATAGTACCCCTTCTTTCTCCTTGGAAACGATGCTTTATTCCCCTGCCGCCGGCTTCGTGTAGGCGGCGTTGCTCTGCCACATATAGGCGGTCTCTCCCGCGCGCGCCTTGTGGTAGTGCGTCCAGTCCGTGAGCGCGCGCTTGTAGTCGACGCCGTTCTGCACGGGCTCGATGCGCGCCTCGGGGAACTGCGCGCGCAGCTCCCCGAGCGTCATGTCGTCGAGGAAGATGTCCTCGCCCGCGCGCAGCGCCGGCTCCGGGATGAGAATGCCCGTGCGCTTTCCGGGGAGCGCCTTGAGCGTCCGCGTGATGTCGCCGCCCGTGAGCAGCCCGGACACATTGACCGTCGTGCCGAAGTACTCGTTGGGCACGGGCACGATGCGCACGTGCAGGTTCGGCAGCTGTACGGACTGCGCGAGCCGCTCGAGCACGGGCGCGACGGACGTGCCCGTGACGACGTCGAGGTAGACGGGCTCCTCATAGCCCGCCCCGACGCTCTCCGTCTCGGCGAAGTCCTTGAGGAAGCTGCGCGTGAGGCCGATGCCGTTGTCGAGCTGCGGGAAGCCATCGTAGTACTCCTCGGACGGCACCTCGCGGCCCGCGAGGAAATAGAACTCATCCCCGAGGTAGAGGAACGTCCGCCCCGTCTCTGTGCGCAGCCGCGCCTGCCAGCGCTCCGCCTCATCGATGACCGCCGCGGCACCTGCCGCATCGAACTGCCGGAGCGGATAGGGGTCCGTGCGGAACTTCGTGATGCCGACGGGGACGATCGCGAGCGACAGCACGTGCGGACGCCGCGCGACGAGCTCGCGGATCGTGCGCTCGAGCTCCGGACCGTCGTTGAGCCCCGCGCAGAGCACGACCTGCGTGTGGTAGTCCGCGCCCGCCGCCTCGAGGCGGTCGAGCTGCTCTGAGATGAGCGCCGCGCGCTTGCAGCGGAGCATCTTGGCGCGCAGCTCCGGATTCATGCACTGCACGGAAACGTAGAGCGGCGAGAGGTGCAGCTGCTCGATGCGGCGGAAATCCGCCTCGACCATGTTCGTGAGCGTCACGAAATTGCCATAGAGGAACGAGAGCCGGTAGTCGTCGTCCTTGATGTGCAGCGACGAGCGCATGTGCGGCGCGACCATGTTCACGAAACAGAAATAACAGTTGTTCGCACAGCGGCGGATACCGTCGAAGACCGCGGAGGCGAACTCCGCCCCGAGCTCCTCGTCGATGTCCTTGTCGAAGGAGATCATCTCCTGCTCCCCATCTGCGTGCTCGATGAGCAGGTCGATCTCATCCTCCGCGAAGGCGAAGCTCAGATCGATGATATCCCGCAACTTCGTGCCGTTGATCGACACGACCTTATCCCCTGGGACGAGCCCCAGTTCCTCCGCGAGGCTTCCCTCCGCCACACGGATGATTTCTCCCTTGCTCATGTGTCTCCTTGTCTTCTTCACTCATATCCATCCAGCCGCCCCATCGCTTTCGCGCAGGGCTCTCTCTTCTCTTATCTTAACACGGAAAGAGGAGTGATGAAATCATCACTCCTCGAAAATCCTATGGTATTGCCGACCTGCGGACTCAGCCCTTGACCTCGTCGCCGATCGTCGTCGGAGCATCGTCCTGCTCTTCCATGTAGCGCTTGTAGATCGCGTTGTCGCCATCGCGTTTCGCCTTCGTGATGGAGAGCGAGATGCGCTTGCGCTTCATATCGATGCGCAGGACCTTGACCTTGACGATGTCGCCGACATGCACGGCCTCGTCTGCGCGCTCGATGCGATGATCTGCGAGCTCGCCCATCGGGATGAGGCCGTCAAAGCCCGGCTCGATCTCCATGAACGCACCGAAGTCCGTGAGCTTGATGACCTTGCCTTCGATGTGGTCGCCCTCAGCGTACTTCTCCGCCTTATCGAACCACGGATCGCGCATCGTGTCCTTGACGGAGAGCGAGATGCGCTTGGCTTCCTTGTCGACGTTCTTCACGTAGACGTCGAGCTCCTGGCCCACATGGAGCACATCGCTCGGCTTGTTCACGCGGTGCCAAGCGAGATCGGAGATGTGCGCGAGGCCGTCCACACCGCCGATATCGATGAAGGCACCGTAGTCCACGAGGCGCTTTACAGTGCCGTGCACCGTCTGACCAGCCTCGAGCGTCGCGAAGACCTCTTCCTGACGCTTCTCGCGCTCAGCCTCGAGGAGCTGACGGCGGGAGAGCACGAGGCGCTGCTTGCGCACGTCGATCTCGATGGGGAGTGCCTCGACCGTCTGGCCGACGTAGATGGAGAGATCCTTCACGAAGTGAAGTTCCATCTGGGACGCGGGGATGAAGCCACGCAGACCATTGACGGAGGCAACGAGGCCGCCCTTGACGACCTGCTGCACCTTCGCCTGCACCGTCTCGCCGCGCTCCTGCACGCCTTCCATCTCTTTCCACGCAGCCATGCGATCTGCCTTGACCTTGACCGCCGAGGGAGACGATGTAGACATCGATCTCGTCGCCGACCTTGACGACATCCTCTGCGGAATCAGGCTCCGGATAAGCCAGCTCTTTTTTCGGAACAGGGATTTCCTGCTTGTAGCCGATATCGATGAAGGCCTCGCTCTTGTTGACGAGCACGACCTTGCCTTTTACGACCTCATGCTCCCGGATCTCCGGGCTGTTCTTCTCTTCTTCCTCTAAAAGGGTTTTCATATCCTCTGACACTTTATATATACCTCCTTGATAATCCAGTCCGGTGTAGAAGCACCAGCTGTAATACCAATTTTTTCAATGTTTTCAAACCACCCGGCCTGCAGCTCTTCGGCTGTCTCGATATGATGGGTCGGGCAGATTTTCGCACAGAGCTGTGCGAGGCGCGTCGTATTCGCGCTGTTTTTGCCGCCGATGACGAGCATGACATCGACGTTTTTGGCGAGCTCCTGCGCGGCTTTCTGCCGCTGGTCAGTCGCCGTGCAGATCGTGCGGAGGATCCGCACGTCGCGGGATTTTTCGAGGAGCACGCTGACGATGGACTTGAACCTTTCGCCGGAGAACGTCGTCTGCGAGACGATGCCGAGCCGTGGGAAACTTCCAAGCTTTTCCGCTTCCTCCTCGGTCTCGACGATGTCCGCGTCGCCGCCCGCCCATTCGCCAATGCTCTGGACTTCCGGGTGGCGCTTCTCGCCGATGATGACGACGTGGTATCCCTGCTCTGCGAGTTCGTTGGCCGAAAGCTGCGCTTTCTTGACATGGGGACATGTCGCATCGACGAGCTCGAGCCCGCGACTCTCCGCTTCGTCATAGGTGTCGGGGCCGACGCCATGCGAGCGGATGATGATCCTGCCCTGCGGCAGGTCGTCCAGATGGTCGACCGTTCCGACGCCCTCAGTTTTGAGCCGCTCCACCATCTGCGGATTGTGGATGATGGGGCCGAGCGTACAGGAACTGCCATCCGGCGAAGCATTTTCCCGGGCGATCTTGATGGCGCGCTTGACGCCATAACAGAACCCCAGGTAGTCTGCCAAAAGGACTTCCAAACTATCTACCACCTATGTGATTTCATGCCTGAAAGGCTCGATTTCTTGAACCGGTCAAGCAATCTAAGTGCTAGTATATCATTTTCGCGGCAGAATGTATAGGGTCTCGGCGTCCATTTCCAAAAATTTTTCTTACGGCCGTCCCTCAGACCGTCTGCTTCATACGCGCAATCTCGTCGAGAATCGACTGCGAGAACGCCTCAAGCTGCGCCTTGTCCTTGCGGTCGCCCGTGAAATGCATCGGCTCGCCGACGAGAATCGTGAGCTTTGGCAGGAAGCCGCCATTCGCGCAAATCTTGTCCGTGCCGAGGATGGCCGCCGGCACGACGGGCGCGCCCGTCATGGCCGCGATGAGGCCGACGCCGGCCTCGGCTTTCCGCATCTTGCCCGTGCGGCTGCGCGTGCCTTCGGGGAAAAGTCCGAGGCAGTGGCCGCCCTTCAGCACCTGCACGGCCGTCTTGATGGCCGCGCGGTCGGCCGCGCCGCGCTTCACAGGGAACGCGTGGCAGATGCGGATGGCCGTGCCGAAAATCGGATGCTCGAACAGCTCTTCCTTCGCCATGTACGAGACGATGCGCGGCATAAAGCACGCGAGCAGCGGCGGATCCCAGTTGCTCATGTGGTTTGCCGCGAGGATGACCGGGCCTTCCTTTGGCAGATGCTCCGTGCCGCGCACGCGCGTGCGGAACACGATGCGGAACAATGTCTGAAAGAAGATTTTGAGGAATGCGTAAAGCATCGAATCACCTGCCCGCTTCGCTGCACATCGCGAGGATGCGCGCGACGACGCCATCAATCGAGAGCCCCGTCGTATCGAGCAGCGTCGCATCATCGGCCTGCACGAGCGGCGAGATTTCGCGCTCGCTGTCCGCCTTGTCGCGTGCCGCGATGTCTTTCTGGAGCTCTTCAAGGCTCATGTCATAGCCTTTTTCCTTCATTTCCTTCCAGCGGCGCTGCGCGCGCTCCTCGATGGAGGCCGTCAGAAAAATCTTGACATCGGCATTTGGCAGCACATGCGTTGCGATGTCGCGGCCGTCCATGAGCACGCCGCCCTCCGTTGCCATCCGGCGCTGGAGATCGACCATCTTTTCGCGCACGGGGCCGAGCGCCGCGACCTGCGAGACGATGTGGCTGACCTCCGGCGTGCGGATCTCGCCCGTGATGTCCTGGCCGTCGACAAAGACCTGCGTCACACCGTTCGCATACGCGAGGCGCACGTCGATGTCACGGACGACGTCAAGAATCAGCGCATCCGTGACGTCCGCCTTCTGCTGCAGCGTCTTCCATGCGACGGCGCGGTACATCGCGCCCGTGTCGATATACGTATAGCCGAGCTCCTTTGCCGCGAGTTTCGCGACCGTGCTCTTTCCGGCGCCTGCCGGCCCGTCGATGGCGACAACGAGTTTCTTCACAAAGAATCCCTCCAGAAAATCTCAAGAGAAAAAAGAGGCTGCAACATGGCAGCCTCTGCGTGCATGGAATCAGCGCTTCTCGCGGATACGAGCAGCCTTGCCCGTAAGATTGCGGAGATAGTAGAGCTTTGCACGGCGCACAATGCCCTTGCGCAGGACATCGATCTTGTCGATGCGCGGGGAATGCACTGGGAACGTACGCTCGACGCCGACGCCGTAAGAGATGCGGCG
>CACWQW010000030.1 GCA_902763085.1 Dongibacter bovis | reverse complement strand
ATTAAATTTTCTAAAATAGAAAAATAACGCTTAACTTTTTGCGAAAACAGAACGATAGCATAAGTGTAAGGCAAGGGAGCCAGGCACGCGGTCCGCATGCAGCCGCGCGCAGGCGCACTTGCCGCCGGGCGGTCAGGGACGGCCGCTGACACTATTTTTCTGATGAATCAGGGAGGAATTTTATCATGGCTATGGTTGTAAAGAACAACATGTCGGCAGTATCGACGCTCAATACCCTCAACAAGAACTCTTCCGCGCTCGCGAAGAGCCTGCAGAAAGTCTCCTCGGGCATGAAGATCAACTCCGCGGCAGATGATGCCTCGGGCTACGCTATCTCCGAGCGCATGCGCGTCCAGATTCGCGGTCTCGACCAGGCGAACCAGAACACGCAGAACGGCTCTTCGATGATGAAGGTCGCTGAGGGCGCCGTCTCCAGCACGGTCGACATCCTCAAGACGCTGAAGGAAAAGGCCATCAACGCGGCCAACGATACGAACACGGACAGCGACCGTCAGACGATCCAGAAGGAGCTCAACCAGAGCATCGACCAGATCGACGACAACGCGAACGTGACGTACAACGGCAAGTACCTCGTCGACGGCTCGAAGAACACGATCGGCGATGCGACGTACACCTCGCTCTCGAACCAGAACCTCGCAAAGGGCACGACGGGCACGACGAAGCTCACCGACCTCGCGCGCCGCAGCGGTGACTCGCTCGAGATCGCCAAGACGGATAAGGTGACGGTCTCCTACGTACAGGGCGGCAAGACCTACACGACGACGTTCCAGGCTGGCGACAAGACGCTCAACGACGTCTTCCAGGCGGCTGAGGGTATCGATGATAGCAGCAAGATTTTTGCAGATTCTTCGAACGCAGCTTATCAGGCAGCTTCGACGGGCAAGGCTATTGACAGCAGCGATGTTACTAGTAAAGTTACCTCAGCTGCAACGGCTGCTTCAACAGCTACGAAGGACTATTCGACGGCTACGAAGGACTATTCGACGGCTACGAAGGACTATTCGACGGCTACGAAGACCTATGAAGCTTCGTTGAAGGACGCAGCAGCTACGAAGACGTATTCGACGGCAACGAAGACGTATTCGACGGCAACGAAGACGTATTCGACGGCAACGAAGACGTATGGGGCTAGTGCGGCCGGCGTCCATCTGCTGACGGGCTCGGCAGTCGGCGTTGCGGCATCCCGCAAGACGGTTGAGACGGCGGACGGCACGAATGCGGTTACGGTGCTCGCGAACAAGTCCGGCGTGCAGGGGCAGATCTCCGGTCTCTCCATCAGCGTCACGGACAGCGAAGGCAACGAGAAGAAGACGGTCAACGCGGCTCTCGCCTTCGGTGAGAGCGTGCGCGCACAGGATGCGTCCGAGGACAACGCCATCACGCTGCAGGTCGGCACGAATGCCAACACGAGCATCAAGGTCGGCCTCACGGATATGCGCTCCGAGGCGCTCGGCCTCAAGGGCTCTGACGGCACGAAGCTCAACATCTCCACGCAGGCGAAAGCCAACGCGGCGATGGATGTGCTCGACAAGGCGATCCAGAAAGCGCTCGACCAGCAGACGACGATCGGCTCCGTCGAGAGCCGCCTCTCCTACACGAGCAGCAACCTCACGACGGCCAGCGAGAACGTCCAGAGCTCCGAGTCCACGATCCGTGATGCGGATATGGCGAAAGAGATGACGGAGTACACGAAGAACAACGTACTCCTCCAGGCAGCTCAGTCCATGCTCGCCCAGGCGAACCAGAGCAGCAGCTCCGTGCTCAGCCTGCTCCAGTAAGTTTCATATCAGTAAGTTCTATGAAGGGAAGAAGGATGGGAATCTTTCTTCCCTTTTTTGAATCGATAGGAGAAATGGTGCGATGTTATATTTTGTGTTCGTAGATGGAGAACCTGTTTTTGGTACAACGGATAAAGACAAGGCAGAGGCAAGACAGAACGAGGAATTGACGACAATCATCAAACAGACGGCAGCAGACAATGATTTGAATTTCCCGGAAGATGAAGAAAGGGCAATGGAGCAGAGTACTTGTCCTTGTCACATTTATAAGATTAAAAATGCTGAATTAAAAAAAGCCGAGGAAGGGGATGAGCTATCACTGTCACAAATAGATGGTGGCGGTGAAGAAACGGCGTTATATGAAGAGTTGATAGAAGTCCTTGAATAACGTTCCATTTTCCGGCACATGATATTTGTCGTAGGATTGACAGGCGGGATGAAGAACATAGAGGCGACTTCATCCTGCTTGTTTTATGAAGGAGACGATACTATGATTTGCAGCAACATTGACAGCGTGGTGAATATATGATGAAGCCAAGAGATAATGCCATCCATATTCTTTATGCGATGTCGGATAAGAAGGGGACGTATGCGAAATTTCTAGGAAGCTCGATGTTTTCTGTCATGGAAAATACAGAAGCGCGTCTAGCCTTCCATATTTTTGAAGATGGGACATTATCAGAAGAAAATCGTACCAAGTTGCAAGAAATCGTCCGGGGACATCGGCAGACATTGAAAATTTACAATGTCAAGCAACAATTGGCTGATGTATGGCAGCGTGCAGCAGAAATCTTTACCAAGGCGACTTCCTCGGCACGCTATACTGAGGCTGCGCTTTATCGTCTCGTAGCGCCTCGGGTACTGCCGGAGAATATCCATCGCCTGATTTATCTGGATGCAGATACTATCGTCCATCTTGATATCCGTAGTTTATGGCAGGAACGGCTGGGACTCAGCGGTATGGGAGCCGTGCGTGAGCATACGATCCTGTCTCATTACCATGCGGCTTCGGATCAGGACGTATGCGATGTCCCCATCTATGAGCGGATGAAGTCGCATGGTGTCAATCTCAAGACGTGTTTCAATTCCGGTGTTTTGTTGATGGATTTGGAGGCACTGCGGAAACGGGGAGATATTCTTTTGCCGGGGCTGCGGTTCCTGGCGCAATATGCGGACGAAACGGATTTCTTCGATCAGGATATTTTGAATCTGTTCTTTGCTCGCGATCTCACCCCATTGCCGTATCATTATAATATTTTGGTGGAATGGGAACGGAAGTTCGGCACGAGGGAGATCGTGCCCGGCATCTATCACTACATGGGCAGGACGCTGGGCATGGATGATCATGATGATATCGATGTACTTTTCTATGATTATTACCGCCGTACGCCATGGTTTGATGGAAAAAAACTCTGCTATATGGTGAATCTGGAGCAGTCCATCCTCAAGGGTGAATTTGGTCCGTGGATGCTGGATGTGCAGCACCTGGTGAAGATGCTTCTCGAGCGTCGGCCTGTGCTGGCCGTATCGAAAGAGATGTTTTTAGCTGTCGCCCGGGCTTTTGATGATATTATGTCGATTCATCAGAACTTGGATGGGGCGGGAGACAAAGAGAAAAGCGAGTGGAGCGAAGCAAAGGCCCGTGAATTCCTGCAGAAACGGGGAATTTTATGCGCAGAGCTCGGCAGTGAATCGCAGGGAATATCACTTTCCCTGCCCTATGATGTGGGGACACACGCCTATTTGTTCTTCACGGGCAATTATAAGCAGCTCCGGGCTGTGCTTACAGCCAGCGGACTGCATGAGTATCAGCATTTCATGGATGCCCGCTTTTTGCTGAAGGGCAAGCCGTGGCTGGATTCTATCCTGAAACTGGATGTGCTTTTCTCCATACTGTGAACGGAAAGAGTGATGGGATATGACGGAGCGGGATGGAAAAAGTAACCGCCTGAAACAAAATGAGAAAACTATGCTGGCAGAATTGCGGCGGCTGCTGGAGGTGGGGCGGTTCGGCGCAGCGGAAGAGCAGAGCAGGAAAATGGAAACCATGGGCTTTGATAGTGCCGATTTCTGGTGTGACCGCGCCTACCTCGGCTTCAAGAAAAATGATTATGTAAATGCCATTGAGTGTCTGGAACAGGCACTTACCAGGGAGCCGGATCATGGAGCGGCCAAGAGTCTTCTGGCGAGGATATGCTTTCTCGAACAGCGCGAGGAGGACGGGAAAAGCGTAATCCGTGACCTCTTGGAGCGTTTGCCGGATAAGATCCTGCCGGAGGATCGCGCGGCAGGAGAGGCCATGCTCGCCTACTACCAGCCGAAAATGGCTGAGGAAGCTGCGAGACAGGAAGCAGAGGAGCGTGTCCGCCAGATCTCTTATTTCGACCTGCTGCAGTTTTCAGAGCAGCATCCAGCAGCTGAGTATCAGGCATATCGGCAGGAGCTGCAGGACATCACGGTGCGGCGGCTGCGGCGGAAAAGGAAAATCAAGCTGGCCTTTGTGCTGTATGACGCATCCATGTGGTGCGGCGATGACTTGTATTTTTGCTTTAAGAATGATCCGCGCTATGAGGTGAAGGTTTATCTCTGCCTGCGGCAGGATTCCGGGAAAAATAATGCGCTTTCCCGTGAGGACTTCCGGTATGGATTAGAGAGGATGCGTTCCCACGGCATAGAGGTCACAGCCATCGAGGAGCCGCATGCACCAGTCGCGCATATGGATGTGCTGCTTTATCTGATTCCTTATGATCTAGTACTGCCGGATGCTTTTCAGCTCAGAAGGCTCAATCTGTCTACGCTCACGGCTTATATCCCCTATGGATTGGGAACCTGCCTCAATGATACGCTCAGTAATATTTCTACCGTGATTACGGCCTGGAAGGTGTTCCTGGATTCCAGCATGTTGGTGGATGAATATCAGGAGCGCGCGGTGACAGGCCTGCCGCAGGGGGAGGCATCGGGACATCCTCGCGCGGATTACTATTTCCGGACGCATACGGATCGTCCCTGTCCATGGAAACAGGCGAAGGAGGATGCTATAAGAATCCTTTATGCGCCGCACTGGTCTATCGATGGCGGTGTGCGTTATGCGACGTTCCAGTATAACTATCGTTTCTTTTACGAATATGCCCGCGATCATCAGGAAACCTCCTGGATCGTCAAGCCGCATCCGAATCTTTGCTTTTCAGCGGTGGAGGCAGGGATTTTCCCCAGCGAGGAGGCGTTTGAGGATTATCTGGACGCATGGGATGATCTGCCCAATGCGCGTGTGGCGAGAGAGCCGTATTATCAGGAAATTTTCGAGACTTCCGATGGGATGATCCTTGATAGTGCTTCCTTCGTGACAGAGTATCAGTACACGCACAAACCGCTTTTATTCCTGGAGCGTGACAGTCAGGGATTTAGCAAAATGGGTCAGGAGCTGATGAAACATCTCTATCGCGTAGATGGAAGGGATCTTTACGGTATCGCCCGTTTTATTTCGCGTGTGCTCATCCAGGGGAAAGATGATGCGCGCATGGGACGGATGGCGTTCTTTGATCAAGTGCTTGACTACCAAAAGATGAATGGAATATTGGCAAGCGAAGCGATTTATCGGAGCATTGCAACGGCGTTACTTCCCGAGGATGATAGGAAAAAAGACAGTGGAATCTTATGATGAAGGAGGGGGCGTGACTTTTGAAGTATGGCGCAGTGATATTAGCAGCCGGGCGCGGAGCGCGTTTTCATGGCACGAAACAGGATGTGATTTTTCATGGAAAGCCATTATGGCGATGGCCTTTTGATTTGTTATGTGAGCTGGTGGATAAAGAAAATATTGTAATCGTTGGTAAAGATGTCGCAGGAGGCAATACGCGCACGGAGTCGGTAAAGATAGGATTGCATGCTATCGCAAAAAACACAGAACGGGTTGTAATCGTAGAAGCAGCGCGCCCATTGGTGACTCAGGAGCAGCTTCAGCTTTTGCTTACGGAAACAAAGCCGTCGGTTTCTTTTGTGATGCCTTTGGTAAATACCGTAGTCGGAAGAGATGGACGTTATTTTAATCGACAGGATATGTATGAGCTGTTGACACCGCAAGCTTATTTCAAATATTGGCAGCTTTAACGAGGAAGTTTATCGTAGGAATGTTCATGCTTTCCTTGACGATTTAGGAACAAAGGAGACTGGTGAAGCCTGCAAGCGGGCTGCAGAACGGATTGTTGCCTGGATTGGGGCATGAGTAGAAATTTCGTTATAAAGGAGACATGCAATATGAATGTTGCGCTTGTTTTGGCTGGTGGCGTGGGGAATAGAATGGGACAAAACATCCCCAAACAGTTCATCAATGTAAATGATAAACCAGTTATTATCTATACATTAGAAGGATTTCAGAAACATCCTGAGATCGATGCCATTATGGTAGTCTGTCTGAATGGATGGCATGATATCCTTCGCGCTTATGCCAGGCAATACAATATTTCAAAATTGCGATGGGTTGTTGCAGGAGGGGCTTCCGGGCAGGAATCGATACGCAATGGGATTTTCGCTTTAGAAGGAAAATGTCAGGAAGATGATATTGTCGTTATTCATGATGGAATCCGTCCGATGATTGATGAAGAAGTCCTTTCAGATGTTATCATCACAGCGAAAATGTATGGCAATGGCATCAGTTCCCTTCCTTATAATGAGCAGATGTTCATTAAATCGGATAATCAAACAACGCATCAATATATTCCAAGGGAAACATTACGTCGTGTCATGACTCCGCAGGCCTATCATTTCGGAAAATTGCTTTGGGCATATCGGAAAGCGTTCAAAGAAAATATAGGAATCAGCGGGAGTTCGTATACGAATACAATGATGGTAGATTTGGGAGAAACGCTATATTTTGCCAAAGGATCAAATAAGAACATCAAGATTACGACGGCAGAAGATTTAGATCTTTTTAAGGCGATGCTTATGACAAAACGAAGTTCTTGGCTGAAATAATATATTGTTAATGGCACACCTTCTATTAGGCAAGGTTAATACTAAAATTGGAGAAATAAATTGTTAGTACTTCATCTTTATAGAGAATAAATCAAGTCTGCAAGCATGGGAGAGAATTCTATATGTATAATAATATTCTTGATTATCAAGAAGAATTAAAGGGGATAATTTCTCAGAATTTATCATGGGATACGTTGCGTGGAAAAAGACTGCTCATTGCTGGTGCGACAGGTATGATAGGCACAGTGCTTGTAGATGTATTAATGTTGGCAAATCGTGAAAATAATCTAGGTTGTCACGTTTATGCAATGGGACGTACGGTAATTCGTGCTCGAGAGAGATTTAGTGATTACTGGGACAAGGAAGATTTTGACTTTATTCAACAGGATATTAACGAACCGATACATTTTGACTATCCTGTAGATTACATAATCCATGCAGCTAGTAATACGCATCCTCGTTCTTATGTGACTGATCCTGTTGGATCTATTATGACCAATCTACTAGGAACTTATAATTTGCTTGAGTATGCCAGACGGTATAAATTGCATAGATTTATATTTTTGTCTTCTGTTGAGATATATGGTCGTGCGTTGAAGATTGAAGATGACTTTGATGAACATTATTGTGGCTATATCGACTGCAATACCCTTCGTGCAGGATATCCTGAGGGGAAGCGGGCTGGCGAGGCCTTATGTCAGGCCTACATTGAGAAGTATGGTTTTGATATTATTATTCCAAGGTTGTCGAGGGTTTTTGGCCCCACTATGCTACCGTCTGATAGTAAAGCGATGGCCCAGTTTATTCATAATGCAGTTAAGTCTGAGCCTATTGTACTTAAAAGTGAAGGAAACCAGCAGTTTTCTTACACGTATGCTCCAGATGCTGTGTCAGCTATTCTTACCATCATGCTCAACGGAAATAATGGTGAAGCCTATAACGTAGCTAATGTCTCTGAAGTGCACTCGTTAAAAGAAATAGCAACATATTTAGCGAGATTAAGCGGACAAAATGTCACATACGATGTAGCAGAAACAACAGAGAAAAAAGGATATTCATCTGCTAATCGTGCCATATTAAAGACGACAAAACTAGAAAAACTTGGCTGGCGTAATCGATACACAATGTATGAAGCATTATCAAGGACACTCCATATATTGGGCCAGATGCTTGATTAAATGGTGAATGGAATAATAATTACGATGAAGGAACAAATGCGAGCGAGATGGAGAGCTTTATATGGCTAAATTTCAGCAAAGATGTAATGAGGAAAGAACGATGCTAAAAGATGAGATTCGTGACATTTATCAAGCTGGATGTTGAGGGTGCCGAGATGGAGACACTTCGGGGAGCGGAGCATATCATCCGGACGCAGCATCCGGAACTTGCCGTCTCGGTGTATCATAAGCCGGGAGATATTCTGAATGTACCAGAGTTACTCCTGTCGTATGCGCCGGACTATCACTTTTATCTGCGGCACTATTGTCTGTTTGACGATGAGACCGTTCTCTATGCCATATGAAAATGAATGCGTGCGTAGTATGGAATTGCTACGATAGGTAAGAAAAGATTGAAATACTTCGAGAGGACAGGATTAGAATGAAAATTTATGTATGGGGCACGCGACTCGGTAGTGTCAATCCTTATGTGTAAACTTTTTTATAGTGTAGGCCGAAAACTCAATCTGCGAACATCTCCAATAACTCCGAATATGCTTCCTGAAATCCGCGATGAGCTTTCCCGGAGAACCGTCGGTTGTAATCGCAGTAGACCATGCAGGCGAACCGTTCTAGCGAATCCTCATTGGGGAATTGCTCTTTGAGCTTTGCCTTGTGACGAAATCCCTTGTTGTTGTTCTCAATGAGGTTTGACGTGTAGATTGTCTGCTGGATGCTCTTCGGGAACTCGTAAAACGAAAAGAGGTTGGCCTCATTCTGAAAAAGCTTATGAAGTCGCTTGTATTTTCTTCCATACGAGTTGAGGAAGGCTGACAGCTCTTGCCGTGCAAGTGTAGCATTCTCCTGCCGGTAAACGCGCTTAAGCGCATCCAGGACGGCCTTCCGGTCAGAAGGTCGCACTAGGCGGCTTACCGCACGCATAAGATGAACCCAGCAGCTCTGGTGTTTGGCACGTGGGAACTCGCTTTGTACCGCGTCCGGGAGACCGACAAGACATCCGAGACGAAAAGCAATACCTGCTCCAGCCCGCGCTTCTTCAAACTTTTGAGCATGTCCGCATAGTTCAGTGCCGACTCAGACGGCAAAATGGCATAGTCGAGAACTTCCTTGTGCCCATCCGGCGTAATGCCGAGCAGGACGTGGATAGCCTCCTTGGCCACGCTGTCGCGGCGGAGATTGACGTACATCGCGTCACAAAAGATGACAGCATATCGCTTGGCAACCGGTCGGCTGTGAAACTGCGCAACCTGTTCCGAGGATGGTGGTTTCCAACGAATCGACACGTTGTTTTCGCTCCGGCAGTAATGGCGATTGAAATTCGCCGTTGCGGTCGCGCGGCACTTCCACCGCGATTTTGCCATATGAGGTCACGATGGTGCGCGGATAGAAACCGTTGCGGCTATTGCCTGCATGATATTATAGAAATAAGAGATGTGCCAATCAATGAACGTGTGAATGGATTTTCTCACATGAGGCAGCTTTTTTTCGATGTCAGTGCCAATATTCCGGTTCAAGATGGAAAATTACAATTAGGGAAATGGCAAACCGTTTACTTGGTGGAATTTGACCCGATTCGCGATCGAAAGGTTATTTTCACGTATTGGGATTAACATAATTAAAGGCGATAGGAAGGATTGCTGAACGGCAAAGCCTGGCTGCACCGCGTCATCCAGCCGCAGAGGTTCATCGAGGCGCTCTGAGGAGCTGGGGGCCTTTCCTTTCTCCCAGATGGATTGCTTTTTCTCCCAAATACGGGTAAAATTGGGAGAAAAATAGTAAGAATGGGGGATAGGAATGCGGGAGTTTGATTATCGCACGCTGGCCGAGATGAAATGGAGCTCGGAGATATTGTCGTATGTGGCAAAGATCCACGAGTATAAGGGAAGGCAGGAACGGGATTTGGCGCAGCGTCCGGCAATGCTGGCGCGGCTTGTGGAAATCGCACGGATTCAAAGTACGGAGAGTTCGAATCGTATTGAGGGGATCGTGACGACGAGCGCGCGTCTTGCGAAGCTCGTGGCGGATAAGACGACACCGCGCAACCGGGACGAGGGGGAAATCCTCGGCTATCGGAATGTGTTGGCCTTGATTCACGAGCACCATGAGGACATTCCTCTTAGCCCGAATATCATCCTGCAATTGCATCGTGACATGCTTTCCTATACGCATTTGTCCTACGGTGGACACTTCAAGAATACGCCGAATGAGATCGACATGACGCTTCGCGATGGGCGGCGTGTCATGCTTTTCCGACCGCTCGAGCCCTATGAGACACCGGATGCGGTCGAGCGAATCTGCGCGAGCTTTCGCGAGGCGCATGCGTTGGAACTGGTGGATGATCTGCTTCTGATCCCCTGTTTTATCCTCGATTTCCTTTGTATTCATCCTTTCAACGATGGAAATGGCAGGATGAGTCGGCTCCTGACATTGCTGCTGCTTTATCAGAGCGGCTATATGGTGGGCCGATATATCAGCGTAGAGAAGGCAATCGCCGATACCAAGGAGAGTTATTATGAGGCACTGCGCGTGTCCAATCAAGGCTGGCACGAAGGGGGGAATCACCCCGAACCATTCGTCCGCTATATGCTCAGCGTCCTATTGAAATGTTACCGGGACCTTGACGCGCGAGTAGAGATTGCCGCGTCAAACGAAGGAAAATTGAAATGTTATCGGGACATTGATGGGCGCGTGGAGGTTGCCGCACCGAAAAGGGGGAAAGTGACAGCTTATGAGGAAGTGAGGGCGTATGTCGCGCAGAAAATCGGGTGGTTTACTAAAAAAGATGTTCTGGTGTCCTGCCCCAATCTCGGCAGCTCCTCTGTAGAAGCTGCCTTGAAACGTCTGACCGAAGAACAAAACATCCAGCGCAAAGGCAAAGGCAAAGCTACACGCTATAAATTTTCGGGAGGAGTTGGACAGCATGTGCAATCTCAGCGAGGGAATCTATGAACGCGGCATGGAGTCTGGCTTCTCGAAGGGACAAAGCGAGGGGCGCGCGGAGGGGATCTTGGAGATTGCCTTGGAGATGCTGAGGGAGCATTTCCCGGTGGATACCATCGCCCGTATCACGAAACTGGACGCCGCGACCAGCAAGGAGGCAGGAAGGAAGCACGGCTTGCTCTGAGCGAGAGACCTCAGGGATGAGATGAGATCCCTGAGGTCTTAGCATTTTCAAAATAGAAAATAATCCTATTGATTTTGCTGAAACAGCAAGATATAATATACACGAAGGGGCCTACCATCCCCTTCGAGTTCCTGATAAACAGTAGCGGGATGCTAGCCCTGCCGAGACCTGTTTAGGAACTACCATTGCCAAGCCCCGCTTTTGCCAAGCGGGGTTTTCTGATGCCTGCGGGCGGGCGGCGCTGTCTGCGGGCGTACTCGGCGTCTCGCGGGGGCGCCTCTTGATTTTTTCCTGCGGAACGGCGATAATAAAATGTATGATGTGCTCCGTGCGCGGCGCGGCGGAGCGGTTCTCGGATGATGCGGCGCTGCCGCGTGGGGAGGTTTCGGAATGAAGAGGGTGTACCTGCTGCTGCTCGCCTTGCTGGTCCTGCTCGGGGTCCCTTTTTCTGCCGAGGCGTCGTCCTTTGGCGACCGCGTGGAGGGGCTCACGGAAGTCACGGGCGTGCGCGTGAGCAGCTCGCAGGATCGGACGCGCATCGTCGTCGATGCGAAGGCGCCCGTCTCGTATCGGACGCTCGTGCTCAAGGACCCCGGCCGCATCGTCGTCGATATCGAGAATGCCTGGCTCTCGCCGAAGGTGACGAAGGAGCTTTCAGTGACGAGCCCGTTCGTCTCGCGTGCGCGCATCGCGCAGTTCAACCCGTCGACGGTGCGCGTCGTCGTGGAGACGACGGTCGGCAAGGACAACTACAAGGTGTTCCCGCTCAAGGGCGGCGCCGTGCCGGGCCGCGTCGTGATGGATTTCGGCAGCGTGGGGCCGAGCAGTGCGGGCGCGACGATCGCGCTGCCGGACGTAAAGCCCGCGCCGCAGAAGAAGCCGCAGCCAAAACCCGAGACGAGGCCGCAGACGAAGCCCGAGGCGAAGCCCCAGCCGAAGCCTGAGGTGAAACCGCAGCCAACGGAGGTGGAGCAGACGGCAGAGCAGACGGCGTCCGATACGCCGTCACAGTCGCCTGCGCAGAGCGAGGCGGATGCGGGCATCGAAGCGATCACAGGGCTCGCAGGCCGCACGATCACGATCGATGCGGGGCACGGCGGCAACGACTCCGGCGCCATCGGCCCGACGGGCGTGACGGAGAAAAGCGTCACGCTGCGCGTGGCGCTTGCCCTGCAGAAGCTGCTGACGTCGGAGGGCGCGACGGTCTACATGACGCGCACGACGGACACGGAGGTCTCCCCGAAGGGCGCGAACGCGTCGGATATCGAGGAGCTGCAGGCGCGCTGCGATGTCGCGAACCAGCATAACTCCGATATCTTCGTCTCCATCCACATGGATTCGTTCACGAATGGCGCGGCGAAGGGGACGACGGGGTATTACTACGCGCTCGGCTCGAAGCGGTCGCGCGACCTCGCGGACAAGATCCGCTCGGGCGTCATCGACCAGATCGGCACGTCGAGCCGCGGGACGCAGAGCTGCAATTTCTACGTGGTGAAGCATACGGATATGCCGGCGACGCTCGTCGAGGTGGCGTTCATCTCGAACCCGTCGGAGGAGAAGCTCCTGAGCAGCGAGGAGGGCGCAGCGAAGGCGGCGCAGGGCATCGCGGACGGCATCGCCGATTTCTTCGGCTGAGCAGAGAGGCATGGAACGAAAGGAAGGATGGCAGGCGGCATGGCAGAGGAAAAGCATGGGACTCCGCAGCCCCAGGAGGCAACGATCGAGGTGATGATGGCGGAGGCGCGCGAGGAGCGCAGGAAGCAGCTCTCCCGTCGGAAGCTGCCGGCGACGCGCACGCTTGCGGCGGCGCTCGCGGCGATGACGCGCGCGGAGCTCGACGATATCCGCTACAATCTCAACGTGAAGGGCACGAGTGCGCTCAAGAAGGCAGCGCTCGTCGAGCGCCTCGTGCCGGAGGTGCTCGCGTTCTCCGAGCGCTGGCTGCCGTCGGCGCTCGATGAGGAGTATGCGCTCTTCCGGCATTTGCTCGAGAAGGGCGGCATCTCGACAGAGCTGCGCGAGGACGACCTGCGCCTCGACTACCTCCGCGGGCTCGGGCTGATCGCGTGCGGCACGGACGCGGAGGGAAAGCTCGCGTGGTATCTGCCGGACGAGGTCAGAGCGAAGCTCCGCGGCCTCGACTCCGGCACGTACCGCAGCACGGTGGCGCTCAACACGGAGGCGGCGCGCCTCGCGGCGGGGCTCCTCTTCTACTACGGGTACCTGAACTACGATCAGCTGCACGCGCGCGTGCTCTCGTATCTCGAGCCCGCGCAGCGCGAGCAGCTGCCGTTTTTCGATTTCCTCGGCGTGATGCTCAACGCGTCCTGCTGGCAGGCGGAGCTCGTGGCGCTGCCGCACGGCGTGAAGTACTACCTGCTCGACGATGAGGCGCGGCTCGTCGAGGAGACGGACCGGCGCAGCGATCTTGACTACGCAGAGCTCTCCTACAGCCAGGTCTACGATGCTGGCGCGCCGCACTACATCGAGGCGACGCCCGCCTACCAGGCGCTCGCGCAGTTCTTCATGAAGGAGTGCCATCTGGGCGTGCTCCAGGCGGCGGAGGAGACGGCTGCCGTCTACGAGCTGATCCAGAACGACGTCGAGATGGGGACGATCGTGGAGATGCTGCAGCAGGATGGTAAGCTCGAGGGCGTCGCGCAGCTCCAGCGGCTCATGCCGCTCCTCGGCGCGTTCAACAACACGTCGCGTCTCTGGCTGCTCAAGGGGCACACGCCGGACGAGCTCGCGCAGAGCCGCGCGGCGACGGGCGGCAGGATCATGTCGTTCGCGGAGGCGCAGGCGCACCGCGCGAAGGTCGGGCGCAACGATCCCTGCCCGTGCGGCAGCGGCAAGAAGTACAAGAACTGTTGTATGAAAAAAGATGAGGTGTGAGCGGGAAAGCATTTTTTCCGATAGGAAGGAATCTCCCCCATCCGCCGCGAATACAGCAGGAAGAGATAAAAATACAGGGGAAAAATGAGCATCAATCCATCATTCGGGAGAAGAAGTTCTTGTGAGGTGGAAGGTATGAAGGAGAAAATCATCGGCTGCGCCGCGCTCGCGGCGGCGATCGGCGGCGGTGTCGGCGCTGCTGCTGCCGGCGGTCTCGGCGTCCTGGGGGGCGCCCTCATCGCAGCGGTCCTCGCGGGCGTGATCGCCGCCATCGCGGCGGCAGCGGCGGGGCAGGCACCAGCGGCGCAGGAGACGGCGGGGACACCGCTCCCCGCGCCCGTGCCGAGCGCAGCGCCCGCCGCACCTGACGCGCGCGCGGAGAAGCCGGACGTCGACTTCCTCAGCATCGCGGAGGAGATGGCGTTCGCATCGCAGCAGCTCATCTGGGGCATCGACCAGTACCGGGCGGTGATCGCGCAGGTGGAGAAGCTCGCCGAGGGTATCAGCGAGGAGAGCGAGACAAATGCGAGCAACCTCGAGGAGGCATCCGCAGGCGTCGAGGAGATCGCCGCGTCGGCGAGCAAGGTCTCCGATGTCGCGACTTCGAGCCTCGCCGAGTGCCAGAGCTCGACGAAGACGGCGCAGGACTGCCAGAAGGTCATCGCGGGCGTGAGCAGCGACATCCAGGGCGTTGCGGGCGCCGTGCAGCAGGGCGTCGAGGAGATCGACGCGCTCAATGAGGCGTCCGAGAAGATCCAGGCGTTCGTCGGCAAGATCCGCGGCATCGCGGCGCAGACGAACCTGCTCGCGCTCAACGCGTCCATCGAGGCGGCGCGCGCGGGTGAGCACGGCCGCGGCTTCGCCGTCGTCGCGGGCGAGGTCGGCAAGCTCGCCAATGAGAGCGACGAGACGACGCAGGAGATCGAGGAGATCGTCAAGGAGATCACGTCGAAGACGGCGGCGGTCACGGAGCGCATGCGCGCGGGCAGCACGCAGCTCGAGACCGTCGAGGGCCAGGCGCTAAACTCCGCGAAGGAGATGAAAGGCCTCGCCGAGAGCGTCACGCATCTCGAGCGCATCGTCGGCGAGCTCTCGCACATGTCGGACGGGCAGCGTGAGACGACGGACCAGATGGCGCGCGTCGTCGAGAGCGTCGGCCAGGCGACGGTCTCCATCGCGGGCAACACGCAGGAGATGACGACGAGCATCCGAGGCCAGCAGAAGAACCTCGAGGAGATCCACACGTACGCGAAGTCCATCCTGCACGTCGCGGACGTCGTCCAGCGCGTCGCCATGCAGTTCAAGCAGCCGGACGAGATCGTCTTCGCCGTCAACCCGTTCACGGCGCCGGAGATCATCAAGAAGACGTACGTCCCCATCCTGCAGGATGTCGCGGCGCGCGCGGGCAAGAAGGCGCGCACGATCATCGTCGCGGACTACGAGACGCTCGGCGAGGCGCTGAGAAACGGGCTCGCGGACGTCGGCTGGTTCTCTCCCTTTGCCTATGTCTCGGCGGCGGAGAAGGCGAAGCTGCAGCCGCTCGTCACGCCGGAGGTCAACCATCAGACGAGTTACACGGGCTATATCGTGACGAAGAAAGGCAGCGGCCTCTCCTCGCTCGACGACCTCGCGGGCAAGCGGTTCGGCTTCGTCGATGAGAAGTCGGCGTCGGGCTACGTCTACCCGAAAGCCGCGCTCGTCGAGGCGGGCAAGGACCCGGCGCGCTTCTTCGGCTCGACGGTCTTCCTCGGCAGTCACAACAATGTGATTCAGGCCGTCGAGGACGGTGCGGTCGACGGCGGCGCGACGTACTCTACCGCCTTCGCGCAGGCGCACGCGGACGATCGGCTCGACATCATCTTCCGCACGCCGCCGATCCCGACGGATGTCATCGCTGCGGCGCCCTCTGTGTCCGCGGACGTCGTCCGCCGTCTGCGCGAGGAATTCGAGCGCACGAAGGACACGGGCGCGGCGTGTGCCGACGCCATGCGCGCTGCGAAGATCAACGGCTTCGTCGAGACGAAGGACGCGGCGTACGACGTCGTGCGCAAGGCGGCCGCCGTGCAGTGAGGTGCTGTGCGGAGAGGCGCGCCCTCAGGCAATCATGAGCAGCAGGCGGGAGCCGTCGCGGCAGCGGCGGCTCCCGTTTTCGCTATCCATAGGGGAGATGGCAGCACGGGGACGAGGGCGCCCTGCGCCAGACGTCATCGGCGAGATGGCGCGGCGGGGCGGTGGGAGGCGTGGCGTTCGGTAGAAGCCCTGCCGCGAGTAAGAAAAAGAGCCGCGCAGGCAAGGCGCGGCAGATACGCTAGGGAGGCACGAGATGAAGAGAACATACGATGAAGGGACAGGCTCCCTGTTTGCAAGGGAAGTCCCGCAGCCGCTCGCAGAGCGCCTGCGCCCGCGCACCCTCGACGAGTACGTCGGCCAGGGCCATCTCGTGGGCAAGGGGAAGATCCTGCGCCGGCTCATCGAGAGCGACCAGATCTCCTCGATGATCTTCTGGGGGCCGCCGGGCGTCGGCAAGACGACGCTCGCGCGCATCATCGCGGGGCAGACGAAGGCGTCGTTCCTCACGTTTTCCGCCGTCACGAGCGGCATCAAGGACATCCGCGAGGTCATGGGGCAGGCGGAGAAGAACCGCGCCTACGGCGAGCGCACCATCGTCTTCGTCGATGAGATCCACCGCTTCAACAAGGCGCAGCAGGACGCGTTCCTGCCGTTCGTCGAGCGCGGCAGCATCATCCTCATCGGCGCGACGACGGAGAATCCCTCGTTCGAGATCAACAGCGCCCTGCTCTCTCGGTGCAAGGTCTTTGTGCTCAAGGCGCTCTCGGCGGACGACATCTGTGCGCTGCTCACCCATGCGCTCAAGGACGAGCGCGGCTTCGGCCATCAGGTCATCCACATCGCGCCGGACCTCCTGCAGCTCATCGCCGCGTTCGCGAACGGCGATGCGAGGAGCGCGCTCTCTACGCTCGAGATGGCGGTGCTGAACGGCGAGACGGACGAGCGCGGCGCCGTCACGGTCACGAAAGAGACGATCGAGCAGTGCACGTCGAAGAAATCCCTCCTCTACGACAAGAAAGGCGAGGAGCACTACAACCTCATCTCGGCGCTCCACAAGTCGATGCGCAACTCCGACCCGGATGCCGCCGTCTACTGGCTCGCGCGCATGCTCGAGGCGGGGGAGGACCCGCTCTACATCGCGCGCCGCGTCACGCGCTTCGCGGCGGAGGACGTCGGCCTCGCCGACCCGCGTGCGCTCGAGATCGCCGTCGCCGCCTACCAGGCGTGCCATTTCATCGGCGTGCCGGAGTGCAACGTTCACCTGACGGAGGCTGTGGTCTACCTCTCCCTCGCGCCGAAGTCGAACGCCATGGAGACGGCGTACCTCTCCGCGCGCAAGGATGCCATCGAGCACCTCGCGGAGCCTGTCCCCCTCGTCATCCGCAACGCGCCGACGCGCCTCATGAAAGAGCTGCACTACGGCGAGGGCTACCAGTACGCCCACGACGCGAAGGACAAGCTCACGAACATGCAGTGCATGCCGGACAATCTCAAGGGGCGCACGTACTACCACCCGACGGAGGAAGGCCTCGAGGGCCGCTTCAAGGAGCGCCTCGCCGCCATCAAGGCATGGAAAAAGGCGCACGGCGCAGAGTGAGGCGCGCCGTGCGCCTTCTTTTATTGCCTGCCGATCGGCGGGCAATAAAAAAGCACCTCCAGCGTTTTCGCAGGAAGTGCTTCATCCCCGACGGGGGAATTCTTTCAAATGGTGACCCAGGGGGGACTCGAACCCTCGACCCTTTGATTCGTAGTCAAATACTCTAATCCAACTGAGCTACTGGGCCATATTGCATGCTGATGCTCTCGCAATCAACATAAGACATTATATCGTCAGTCGCAGCGCTTGTCAATGGGATTCGGAGATTTTCCTGAAATTTTCTCAGAGTGAGGGACGCGGTACTCTCAGCGTGTCTTCTAGCCCCGGTCGTGTCTCGCCGATGGCGGGCGCGGGGCGGGAGATTCCTCGATCCTGATTTGTCAAGACTGGAAAAAAACACGCGGCTGGGGTAAAATAGTGAACAGGGTTCAAAAATGAAAAAGAGGAGCACTGAGATGGAAGAGAAAAAGCTCGGCAGGCGGGAGCGCAAGAAGATCGCGTCCCGCAAAGCCATCCTCGCCGCCGCCAAACAGGAGTTCGTGCGGCAGGGGTACAAGGAGACATCGATCGCCGATATCATGGAACGCGCAGATCTCGGCGTGGGGACGTTCTACAATTATTTCTCCTCCAAGGAGGAGATCCTCATGAGCCTGCTCATGGGCATCATGGGGGAGGTCACGGAGCATCTCGCGGCGATGAAGGAGGCGGGGCGATCCGCGCTCGATCGGCTCACGGTGGGCTGCCAGGATACGGCGCGGCTCCTCGATGAGAACCGGTTCGTGCTCGCGCTTTTCCTCTCCGTCGGAGAGCGCGGCGGCGCGCCGCACGGGAAGACGGAGAAGGGCGCACCGGCGGCTGGGCGCGCGCCGGGGTTCAAGGATCTCTTCCTCGCCATCATCGAGGAGGGGCAGGCGGCGGGCGAGCTGCGCGGCGATGTGCCGGCGCCGCTCATCGCGGAGACGCTGCACGGGCTGTTCCAGTCGGCGGCGTTCAGCCATCTGGGGCTCCCGTTCCGCGAGAATTTCGAAGGGAAGTTGAAGCTGCTGCTGGACGGGGTCCGGCAGGGATGAGGGTGCGCTGAGGGATCGGCGCACCGTTTGGAAAAGGAGTAGGAGAGGGACTATGATCAGTGTGACGAAGCTGCTTTTCGCGCGGGAGTATTTCGGGGATCGCCTGCGCTATACGAAGAGCGCGCATAGCGTCAGGAACGGGGCGGCGGAGGGCGTCGGCCCGGTCGTCGTCTGGAATTCGACGAAGACGTGCAACCTGAAGTGCATGCATTGCTATATGAAGTCTGATGCGCGGAAGTATCAGGACGAGCTCTCGACGGAGGAGGCGAAGAAGTTCATCGACGACCTCGCGGCGTTCCATGTGCCGGTGCTGCTCTTTTCGGGCGGCGAGCCGCTCATCCGGCCGGATTTCTTCGAGCTCGCGGCGTATGCAGCGGCGGCGGGGGTGCGTCCGACGCTCTCAACGAACGGCACGCTCATCACGCGCGAGGTCGCGCAGCGCATCAAGGACATCGGTGTCGGCTACGTCGGCATCTCGCTCGACGGCCTGCGCGATGTCAACGATACGTTCCGCGGTGTCGAGGGCGCGTATGAGAAGGCGATGCGCGGCATCGAGAACTGTGTCGCCGTCGGCCAGCGCGTCGGCCTGCGTTTCACGATCAACCAGCACAATGCCCAGGAGCTCGACCGCATCTTTGATTTCATCGAGGCGGAGAACATCAACCGCGTCTGCTTCTACCATCTCGTGTACAGCGGGCGCGGCGAGGCGATGGTTGACCAGGACGTGAGCCGCGAGGTGTCGCGCCAGGCGATGGATACGATCATCCGGCGCACGCGGGATTTCGAGGAGCGGGGGCTCGAGAAGGAGATCCTCACGGTCGACAACCACTGCGACGGCATCTACATGTACCTCAAGGCGCTGCGCGCCGGGGAGGCGGAGACGGCGGCGCAGATCGAGAAATACCTCTCGATGAACGGCGGCAACCGTTCGGGCATCGCGTTCGGCGAGGTTGATCCGCAGGGATACGTGCATCCCGACCAGTTCACGCAGCACCACACGTTCGGCAACGTGCGCGAGCGCGCGTTCGGCGACATCTGGCAGGATACGTCGAATCCCATCATGGCGGGGCTCAAGGACCGCAAGCCGCTCTTAAAGGGGCGCTGCGCGAAGTGCAAGTGGCTCTCGGTGTGCAACGGCAATTTCCGCACGCGCGCGGAGGCGGTCACGGGGGATTTCTGGGCGTCGGACCCCGCGTGCTATCTGACGGATGAGGAGATCGGACTATGAATATCATATCGTGGAATGTGACGAACGCCTGCAACATGTACTGCGCGCACTGCTACCGCGACGCGGGCTGCAAGGCGGAGGAGGAGCTCTCGACGGCGGAGGCGAAGAAGCTTCTGACGGAGATCGCACGCGCGGGCTTCAAGATCATGATTTTCTCAGGCGGCGAGCCGCTCATGCGGCCGGATATCCTGGAACTCGTCTCCTTTGCCTCCTCGCTCGGACTCTTCCCCGTGTTCGGCACGAACGGCACGCTCATCACGCGCGAGATGGCGGAGAAGCTCAAGGCGGCGGGCGCGCGGGCGATGGGGATCTCGCTCGACTCGCTTGACCCGGCGAAGCACGATGCGTTCCGCCGCTTCCCGGGCGGCTGGCAGGGCGCTGTCAACGGCATGAAGAACTGCGCCGCCGTCGGGCTGCCCTTCCAGATCCACACGACGGTCATGGACTGGAACGAGGCGGAGCTCGAGGCGATGACGGACTTTGCCGTCGAGATCGGCGCGAAGGCACACCATTTCTTCTTCCTCGTGCCGACGGGGCGCGCGGCGACGATCGAGGAGGAGAGCCTGCGCGCGGAGCAGTACGAGGATGTCCTGACGCGCATCATGAAGAAGCAGCAGGAGGTGCCGATCGAGCTCAAGCCGACGTGCGCGCCGCAGTTCCTGCGCATCGCGGCGGAGCTCGGGCTGAAGTCGCGCTTTCACCGCGGCTGCCTCGCGGGGCTCAGCTATTGCATCATCAGCCCGCGCGGCAAGGTGCAGCCTTGCGCGTATCTCAAGATGGAGCTCGGCGACGTGCGCGAGACGCCGTTCGATGAGATCTGGAAGTCGAACGCTGTGCTCGAGCGCCTGCGCACGCTCGAGTACAGCGGCGGCTGCGGCGTCTGCCGCTACAAGCGCGTCTGCGGCGGCTGCCGCGCGCGCGCTGCGTGCTATCATGGCGGCGACTACATGTCGGAGGAGCCGTGGTGCCTCTACCACGGGCGGCGCGGCGAGTGACGCGGCGATAGCAAGAAAGTAACAGGCAGAGGAGCGGGTGAGCCTTGCTCCTCTGCCTGTTTTGGCATAAAATAGGGGAAAGTGAAGTGATGAGGGGGGCCATCTATGGATCGGAAAGAACTGCAGCGGCAGGCGGTGCAGGGCGTGGAGAAAGCGCTCCGCCGTCAGCCGACGAACTGGCGCCACAATCTCGCGCCGTACATCCTCCTGATGGAGCGCACGAGCAAGACGCTCGAGGAGCTCACGGTGCGGGAGGCGCGGGAGGCGTTCCCCGCGAGCGAGGACGCGGACGACCAGGCGAAGAATGAGAGCGCCTGGCAGAGGAAAGGCGACCTCGACAAGACGCTCCACCACATCGGCCTCGGCGCCTTCTTCCGCATGTATCGCGTCAACGACGCGCTCAACGAGTACGCGCGCCTCTACCGCTCCATTCACGCGATCCTGCGCCCTCGGAACTTCATCGAGCGCGTGCGCACGCAGGCGATGCGGTCACTGAACCTGCGGCCCTGAAAGATAGAGAATACGAGAAGGCAGTCATCGAAATCCGTTTCGATGACTGCCTTCTTTTTGTCTTTATTGCTGCGATTTACTGGACGTTCATGGAGAGCTCGATGAACTTGTTGGCGAGCTTGGCCTTCTGGAGGACTTCCTCCGTGATGTCCTGGCCTTCCTCGACGATGACGATGCCGTTGTCCATCTTGATCGTGCGCGTCGCTTTCTTGCCGAGCAGGAAGCGGCGGTGACGCTCTTCCGTCGCCTTGTCTGCGGCGGCCTGTTTCGGGTCAGCCTTTGGTGCCGGTGCGGGGACCGGTTTTACGGCCGGGGCAGCGGGCTTCTCGGGCGCCTTGGGAGCGGCGGCAGGTTTCTCTTCTTTGGCCGGTGCCTTGACAGGGGCCTCGGCTTTTGGTGGCTCTGCCTTCGGTGCCTCGGGCTTCGCCTCGGCTTTCGGCGCGGGCGCTGCCTGCGGGGCGGGGGCTGCTGCCTTCGGTGCGGCTTTCTCGCTTGGGGCGTCTGCCGTCAGCTCATTTTTTTTTTCGGCGTTCGGGTCGATGACGGTGACCTGCTTGCCGAAGATAGAGATCTGGTCGGCGGTCACGTCGCTCGTCGTGCCGTCCGGCGCCGTGATCTCGCATTTCTCGATCTTGCCGTCGTCGCCGATGTAGAGCTCAGAGATCTTGCCCTGGATGGAGCCGGATTTCGTGATGGCTTTCGTGCCGATGATGCGGATGTTGTCGTCGAGCAGCTGCTCGTAGTCGCCGGCGTCGTCGAGCGTGAGGATGTTCTCGCTGTTCGTGACGGTCACGGCGTCGTCGCCGATGGCGATGACGGATTCGTAGGGGATGAGCTTGACGCCGCGGTACCAGTCCTCGTCCTCGATGGTGATGGCGGCGACGCTGCCGTTCTTCGCATCGATGAGGAGCGTCTTGCTCATGCCGAGCTCACGGCCTTCCGTGATGCTGATGATGGGGAGGCCGAGGATTTCCACACTTTTCTTCATTTGTATTCCTCCAGTGATGATGATGTCGGCAGGGCGCATGGGGAGTGATGTCCCCCTGCGTCAGCTGCCGGGGTGCATGGCGAGCTTCGCCTGATAGGCAGTCTCGATCTCCGCGCGGTAGGTCTGCGGGATCTCGCTAAAAGGCGTCGCGAGCGCCTGATGTTTTTTCAGGATATTGTAAACGAGGCAGAGGTAGAGGAGATTCTTGCGGAATTCCTCCGCCATCGCTTCGTTGCCTGCGATGATGGGGAGCCGGAGCCCCTCGCGGTAGACTTCGATGCAGTCTTCGTAGCGCGCTTGCTGCTTGCAGAGGTTGCCGAGATCGATGAAGAGATAGGGTACGTAGGGATCGTCGGTGTACTGCCGGAGCGCCTCGCGGTAGGCTGCGAGCGCGCGCGGGAACTCCCGCCGCTGCTGCGCGGCATACGCGTAGTCGAGGAAGGCGTCGAGCGAGGAGAGCGCGGCGAGCTCGTCCGCGAACGCCGCATCGGCGGGGCGCCGGGAAAAGATCGTGTGGCGCGGCGGTGCGGCCTTGGCGGGCGGCGGGGCAAAGGCGGTGCCTGCTGCTGCAGGCGGCTCCTTTGCCGGGGCGTCTGCGACTGGCGGCGTGTCCGCGCTATGCGCAGGCTCCGGTGCGGTGCGCGCTTCGGTGGGAAGGGCGCGTGCCGACGCCGCTACAGGTGCCGGCATGTCCGGTGCAGCCGATGCGTCTGGCGCCGCGTCTGCTGCCTCCGGAACTGCGGCTGGTGCCGCAGGTGTCGGTGCGGACGCGCGCGCCCCCTTGGACGCTGGGACGAGGACGGGCTTCTGCTCCGGCGGCAGGAGCTGCGCCTCGGTGCCAGATGCCGTTTCCGGTTCTGCTTCCGGTTTTGGCGTCGTCATCTCTGCGGTTTCCTGCAGGGCAGGTACCGAGGGTGCCGCTGCTGGCGCCGGTGTCGGGGCGTCTTCTGGCGGCGCTGCTTGCGGCGCGCCCTGCGGCTCTGCCGTTTCCGGTGGTGCCTCCTGTGGGCCTGCCGCCTCCGGCGCCGAGGCCTGGGGTGCGTCTTGCGGCGCTTCCGCAGGTGCCGGTGCGGGGATATCCTCTGCCTCCGCCGCGGCGTCCGTTGGTGGCTTTGCCGCATGCGCCGTTTCGCCATCCCGCGCGGCATCCCTTTTCAGCAGATGCGCGTTGTACGCCGTCACGAGGGCGGCGGCGAGGAAGACGAGCCCGCCGAGCTTCCAGTAGTAGCCACGTGTGAGGAAAGGCGCGAAGACGGGGAGAAGGAGGGCGATCGAGGTCGCGAACACGCCCGCGAGCGCGAGCGCTCGCCCCTTGAGATGCAGCCCGCAGGCGCGCGAGAGACGGCTGACGAGGAAGAGACACAGTCCCATGATGCCCGCCGTCATGATAAGGTACATCATGCTACAGGTTCCTTTCTCCGGGAGCGGGCGGCGAGGCGCCGTCCCGATGCCCCTGCCACGTCCCCGCGCCAGGGGCGGCAGGGAGGGCAGGGTCTGTACTACGCTTGATATACTAATTGTTACCTTTCGACGCGTCAGCGGATTTTCCTCCCCGGGGCGGCGTATTTTCTGAGAAAATCGTCGGATACCATCTCGCGAGGGCGGAGGGGGGTTACAGATTCCTCTTTTTCTGCGGCGCCGATACCCGTTTGGTGGACAAGTTTTCGTTGTACGTGTATTTTTCTATTATTTACCGTCGATTCCTATGGGATTGTCTTTTATTGCGGGACAAACGGAAAGAATCATCTTGTATTCATGCGTTTTTCCTCTTGACGGCTGTAAACATGTCACTTATAATAGGTTCATCAAGTTCATCGGCGGCCGCAGAACGGAAAGGCCGCGATGCTCTCCAAGGAGAGGAAAGGAAGGATTCTCTATGAAGTTTAGCGGAAAGCACCTGAAGCTCGCCGCCGCCTTGATGGGGACGCTGCTCATGGGCAGTGTGCTCGCTGGCTGTGGCGATGAGGCGAAGAGCGACGAGATCAAGATCGGCGCGAATTTCGAGATGACAGGCAATGTCGCGAACTACGGCTCCGCGACGCTCGATGGTTTGAAGCTCGCGATCAAGGAAGTCAATGATGCAGGCGGCGTGAACGGCAAGAAGATCACGATCGTCGATGCCGATAACAAGTCCGAGGCCTCTGAGGCGGTCAACGCCGCGACGAAGCTCATCTCCGACGACAAGGTCAAGGTCATCGTCGGCCCGGCGGTCACGGCGAACGTCATCGCGGAGTCGCAGGTCGCGACGGACAACAAGGTCCCCATCATTGCTCCGGATGCGACGAGCCCGGACGTCACGGTCGAGAATGGCCAGGTGAAGCCGTACATCTTCCGCAGCTGCTTCATCGATCCGCAGCAGGGCTCCGTCATGGCGAAGTTCGCAACGGAGAAGCTCAAGGCCAAGACGGCGGTTATTTATGTAGACAACAGCACGGATTATTCCAAGAGCCTCGGCAAGGTCTTCAAGGAGAAGTTCGAGGCAGCGGGCGGCAAGGTGCTCGACCAGCAGGCCTTCGTCGCGAAGGATACGGATTTCAAGGCGACGCTGACGACGCTCAAGGCAGCGAATGCGGACGTCATCTTCGTGCCGGCCTACTATGAGGAAGTCGGCAAGATCGTCAAGCAGGCACGTGAGCTCGGCATCACTTGCCCGATCCTCGGCACGGACGGCTGGGACGACCCGAAGGTCGCCGATATCGCTGGTGCCGATGCGCTGAACAACACCTTCTTCAGCACGCATTACTCTGACAAAGATGAGTCTGTGAAGGGCTTTGTCGATGCGTTCACCAGCGAGTACGGCCACGCGCCGAACGTCTTCGCGGCACTCGGCTACGATGCTGGCAAGATGCTCGTCGATGCCATCAAGCGCGCGGGCAGCGACGATCCGGAGGCCATCCGCAAGGCGCTCGAGGAGACGAAGGACCTCAAGGTCGGTACGGGTACCATCACGATGGATAAGAACCACAACCCGATCAAGCAGGCGGTCATCCTTGAGAACAAGGGCGGCGATCGCGTCATGGTCGCGAAGATCATGCCGGATGCTGAATAAAAGACAGACCATCCGAGGGGGCGCTTGCCCCCTTTTCTGTTGGAGGTATTTTTATGGAAGTATTGCAGCAGGTCATGCAGCAGCTTGTCAACGGCATATCGCTCGGGAGCATCTATGCCTTGATCGCGCTGGGCTATACGATGATCTACGGCATCATCAAGCTCATCAACTTCGCGCATGGCGATATCTACATGGTGGGCGCCTACATCGGCTTCTTCGCCATCACGCAGGCGCATCTTTCCATCGTGCCGTCGCTGCTCATCTCGCTCGTCGTGACGGGGTTCCTCGGCATCGTCGTCGAGCGGCTCGCCTATAAGCCGCTGCGCCATGCGCCGCGCATCTCCGTACTCATCACAGCCATCGGCGTCTCGTTCTTCCTCGAGTACACGACGATGTATTTCGTCTCGCCGACGCCGCGCACGTTCCCCGCGATGTTCGGGGACGTGGCGGTGAGCGTCGCGGGCATCGTCATCAACGGGCAGCAGATGCTGATCCTCGGCATCACGGCGATCCTCATGGTCGTGCTCACCTACATCGTGCAGAAAACGAAGATGGGCAAGGCCATGCGCGCGGCGTCGTTCGACACGGAGACGGCGCAGCTCATGGGCATCGACTCCGACCGCATCATCTCATTCACGTTCGGCATCGGCTCGGCGCTCGCAGCGGTCGCGGGCGTGCTCGTCGGCGTCTACTACAACTCCATCGACCCACTCATGGGCATCATGCCGGGCATGAAGGCGTTCGTCGCGGCGGTGCTCGGCGGCATCGGCATCCTGCCGGGCGCTGTCGTCGGCGGGCTGATCCTCGGCGTCGTCGAGGCGCTCGTCTCCGGATTCATCTCCTCGACGTTCCGCGACGCGGCGGCGTTCGCGATCCTCATCCTCGTGCTGCTCGTGCGTCCGGCGGGCATTTTCGGCAAGGATACGAAAGAAAAGGTCTAAGGAGGTCATCGTATGAAATACTTGAGAAAGAATGACCTCATCATGCTGGGCCTCGGCCTTGTCATCTTTGCGGTCCTTCAGACGCTCATCACGGAGCGCATCATGAGCTCGTTCTGGCAGCTCAATTCCATCATCATCGGCATCAACGTCATCATGGCG
>CACWQW010000029.1 GCA_902763085.1 Dongibacter bovis | reverse complement strand
CTCACGGCCCTGCAGCTCGCGGCGGAGGACGTGCCCGTGACCTGCCGCATCAAGGTGCTCGTCGATGAGGGCGGGCTCTTCTCCTACACGGGCGTCGAGGCCGGCGCGAGCGAGACGGCGGCCGAGCTCACGGTGCACCTCGCGGGCGACGACGCACGCGCGGACGTCTGGTCGTTCTATTTCGGCGACGGCGACCGCAAGCTCGACCTCAACTACATCATCCGCCAGTCCGGCAAGCGCACGGACGCGAACATGCAGGTGCGCGGCGCGCTGCTCGGCAAGAGCGTCAAGAACTTCCGCGGCACGCTCGACTTCATCGAGGGCGCGAAGGGCTCCGTCGGTCGTGAGAACGAGGAGGTCATGCTCCTCTCTGACGGTGTCCGCAACCGCAGCGTTCCCATCATGCTCTCGCACGAGGATGACGTGGACGGCCATCATGCCGTCGCCGTCGGCAAGATGGACGAGGCGAAGCTCTTTTACCTCATGAGCCGCGGGCTCGATCTCGCCGAGGCGCGCCGCCTCGTCGTCGAGGCCGCGTTCCATCCCGTCCTCGACCGCATTCCCGAGGAAACATACCGCGAGGAGATCGAGGCATATCTGACAAGGAGGCTGCTTGCCAATGGCTGACGCACAGGAATTCCTCAAAGACTTTCCGCTCCTCCACACGGAGATGAACGGACGCCCCATCGCCTACCTCGACAACGGCGCGACGACGCAGAAACCGGAGCAGGTCATCAAGGCCATCTGCGGCTACTACGGCGGCTGCAACGCGAACCCGCACCGCGGCGCCTACGCCCTCTCCGTTGAGGCGACGGAGATCTACGAGAACGCGCGGAAGCGCACGGCGGCGTTCATCGGCGCGAAGCGCCCTGAGGAGATCATCTTCACGAAGAACGCGACCGAGGCGCTCAACCTCATCGCGTACAGCTACGGTCTCACGAATCTCAAGCAGGGAGACGAGATCGTCATCACCATTGCCGAGCACCACAGCAACCTCGTGCCGTGGCAGCACGTCGCGCACGCGACGGGCGCGGCGCTCAAGTACATCTACCTCGAGCAGGACGGCAATCTCAGCGACGAGGACATCGAGACGAAGATCACGGAGCGCACGAAGCTCGTCGCCTGCACGCAGGTCTCGAACGTCCTCGGCCTCAAGAACGACGTGAAGAAGATCGCCGCCAAGGCGCACAGCGTTGGCGCGGTCTGCGTCGTCGACGGCTCGCAGAGCGTTGCGCACCAGAAGGTCGACGTACGTGACATCGACGCCGGGCACAAGATGCTCTCGCCGATGGGCATCGGCGTGCTCTACGGCAAATACGACCTGCTCGACGCCATGCCGCCGTTCCTCATGGGCGGCGACATGATCGAGTACGTCGAGGAGCAGCAGACGACGTTCGCCGAGCTGCCCGCGAAATTCGAGGCCGGCACGCAGAACGTCGGCGGCGCGGCAGGACTCACGGCTGCCATCGACTACCTGACGGGGATCGGCTTCGACCGCATCGAGGCCATCGAGAAAGACCTCGTAGACTACGCGCTGCCGCAGCTCCGGGAGCTTCCCTTCATCGAGCTCTACGGCTGCGATACCAAGCGCGACAACAAGACGGGCATCATCGCCTTCAATGTCAAGGACGTCCATCCGCACGACGTTGCGACCATCCTCGACAGCACGGGCGTCGCCGTGCGCGCGGGTCATCACTGCGCCCAGCCGCTCCACAAATACCTCGGCCTCAACGCGAGCTGTCGTGCGAGCTTCTACCTCTACAACACGCGCGAGGACGTCGACCGCTGGATCGCGGCGCTCAAAAAAGTCAGGGAGGTGCTCGGCTATGGGGCTTGAAGACATCTACACGGAGCTCGTGAGCGAGCACAGCCGCAACCCGGAGCACCGCCACGCGCTCCCCGGCGCGACCTGCTCCCTCAAGGGACACAACCCGAGCTGCGGCGACGAGATCACGCTCCAGCTCAAGGTCAAGGACGGCGTCGTCGAGGACGCCGCCTTCACGGGCGTCGGCTGCGCCATCAGCCAGGCCTCGACCGACATGATGGTCGACCTCATCCGCGGCAAGCGCACCGAGGAGGCCCGCGCGCTCGCGCAAAAGTTCATCGGCATGATCAAGGGCGAGATCACGGACGAGGCGGAGCTCGAGGACCTCGACGAGGCGCTCTCCCTCCAAGGCGTCAGCCACATGCCTGCCCGCGTCAAATGCGCCGTGCTCGCCTGGCATACGCTTGATGAGGCATTGAAAGAACAGGGAAAATGAAATAAAGAGAGGCTGTGCATGAGCGGATTTTTACACATGCACAGCCTTTCTTATTCATCATTCAACGCTTCCATGGCATCGGCGACCGAATGATTAAGGTTGCCAACTCCCTTTTCTTTTCTACTGACATCCATGTAAAAAGAAAAGCCCGGAAGATACCGGGCAAGATCATTGCAGATGGGGTGCCTCAGAACTGATAGCTGAGACCAGCCCACGGACCGCCGAGGGAGAACGTCCCGTCGTCATCGCCGTGGTGCACGTGGATGTCGAGCTTGCGATAGCCTGCCTTGATGGCGAGGTTCTCGATCGGAGAATAGCAGAGCCCCGCCTCGAAATCGTAGATGTGGCCGTAGCTCGCGAGCGGCAGGCCGGAGACCGTCGCGTAGACATCGAGGCCGTTCGCCACTTCCGCCTTGCCGCCGATGCCGACCATCGGGATGGGGACGGTGTAGCTTTCGGACGCCGACTGCGTATAGGAGCCGGGGCCGTTCACCTCGCCGTTTGCGGAGAGCTTCCAGTTTAGCATGGAGATGCCGTAGTTCCAGTTGAGTTCCGTCTTCGGGCCGTGCAGAACTGGGTTCGTGACCGTGAACTTCAGGTAGTTGATCTTGCTGTCCGTGTGGATGCTGCCGTTCGCCTGATACGTCTTGTTGTCGACTTCGAGGGTATCATTCAGCTTGGCGCTGCCGGAATTTGACAGGTGGATGTAGTCGAGGCTCATATTGCGGTAGCGCAGGATGAGCTCCGGCGCGTTCTTGTCCGAGAGTCCGAGGTCGTCCTTGAGGCTGACCTGACCGTTATTGTACTTGATCGAGTCGGACTTGACCTTCGTGTCGAAGGACGGGGAGAAGAATCTCGCCTCGACCGTGACATCCGTCGAGGGTGCTGGGGCAGCCATAACGGCGGCCGGCGCCGCGAGCAACGTGCAGACGGCGAGGGAGAGCGATGCTTTCTTGAACATCAATGTACGCAGAAACACAACATGCCACGCTAGGCAGCTGGTCCCTGCTTCCTCCTTTCGGAAATGAAATATGATATGCATGTTCCCTAAACTGGTGCACCTGAATGAGGTGCTGCTTTTGGGGCTTCTATCCCATGAGATATAATTATTATATCATATTAAAAATAATACTCAAGAAAAATAAAATAACTATAATAATTTGCATCATAAAAATTAAGGAACCATTGATTAAATGAGGTGCTCTGGATTTGCGCGGATGCGCTGTATCTCCCTAGGAGACAAACCGGAAGCGTAGCGGGCTACGCTGAGGATTTGTCAACGACGGGAGGACAGTGCAGACGTGTGAAGACGGAGTGCCGAATTAATCAGTGGTTCCTTAAATACAGATGTGTAAGGGGAGGCAGCAAGACGTTATATGCTGTCAGGGTGGGCAACCTGCAGCGCCTCCCTGTGAAGGCGCGGGGAATGTTGACAGTATATAGGCGATAGACTAAAATGCGAAAGGAGAGAAACTTATAGAAGCGTAGATCCGGGAGGTACGCGCAAGCCGTCCGGCAGGAGAGGAGATTCCTTTTTGCAGAATGTGAGAAAAGACATCCAACGCTATATCTATATCGTCCTGGGAATCCTACTCGCGGCGCTCTTGATCGTTGTCTTGCGCTACGCGTGGCTCCAGCTCGTCGAGGGCGGCGAGCTCTCGGCGCGCATGCGCGCGCAGGTGGGGCAGGAATTCCGCATGCAGTCGCCGCGCGGCGCCATCCTCGACCGCAACGGGCGCGAGCTCGCCGTGAGTACGATGACGAAATCGCTCTTCATTGATCCGAGCCAGGCGCAGAAGAAGGACACGGAGGCCCTCGCGTCGGGCCTTGCGCCGCTCATCGGCAAGACGCCGGAGGACATCGAGAAGGCCATCGGGAAGGGCGGCGGCTTCGTCTGGCTCAAGCACTTCCTCTCGCAGGAAGAGTATGAGTCCGTGCGCGCGTTCATGCGGCAGCAGGAGTATACGGCCTGTCTCGGCTTTATCGACGAGGCCAAGCGCTACTATCCGAGCGACATGCTCGCCGCGAATGTCATCGGCTTCGTCGGCTCAGAGGACAAGGGGCTCGACGGCATCGAGCAGGCGTACGACAGCCTCATCAAGGGCGAGGTCACGGAGGACTACCTCTATACGGACAAGAGCAGCCGACCGATCCTCGACTCGATCTTCAAGCGCCATCCCTACCGGGGAAACCGCTGCAAGACCGTCGAGCTCACGATCGACAGCTCGATGCAGTTCATCGTCGAGCAGGAGCTCGACCGCGCGATGGCGGAGAACAATCCGCAGGGCGTGACGTGCGTCGTCATGGACCCGAAGACGGGCGATGTGCTCGCGATGGCGTCGCGCCCAAGCTACAATCCGAATCAATTCGACGACTATCCCGCGGAGTCGTGGAAGAATCGCGCCGTCTCCTTCATCTATGAGCCGGGCTCGACGTTCAAGTCCGTCGTAGCGGGTGCGGCGCTGCAGGAGAAAGTCGTCACGCCGAACCAGGTCTTCGTCGATCCCGGCTACGTCATGGTCTCCGGCCGCCGCATCCAGAACTGGAACGGCGCGAGCTTCGGCACGGTGACGTTCACGGATGTCGTCAAGCAGTCGCTCAATACGGGCTTCGCGCAGGTCGGCCTGCGTCTCGGTGCCGAGAATCTCATGAAGTACGCGAAGCTCTTCGGTTTTGGCGAGCCGACGGGCATCGGCCTGCCGGGCGAGGAGAGCGGCATCCTCTTCGATCCGAAGGACATGCGCGCGTCCGATATCGCGACGACCGCCATCGGACAGAGCATCGCCGTGACGCCGCTCCAGCTCGTGCGCGCGATGGCGGCGATCGCGAACGACGGCGTCGTGCTGAAGCCGCACATCGTGAAATCCATTAAGAACGCCGATGGTTCGACCTATATGGAAGCGGAGCGCGAGGAAGTCGGCCGCGCGCTCGAATCGGCGACGGACAAGACCCTTGTCGGCCTCCTCGAGCAGGTCGTTTCCTCCGGCGGCGGCAAGAAAGCGGCGGTCAAGGGCTATCGGATCGCGGGCAAGACGGGAACGGCGCAGAAGATTCGACCCGACGGCACGGGCTACATGGAGGGGCGCTACATCGCCTCGTTCTGCGGCTTCGCGCCCGTGGAGGATCCGCAAGTCGTCGTGCTCGTGCTCATCGACGACCCGGGCACGGGGAATTTCTACGGCGGTCAGATCGCGGCGCCGGTCGCGCAGCGCATCTTCGCTCAGCTCCTGCGCTACCTGCGGGTCGAGCCGTCGACGGACCCCTTCGCGGACATGGAGAAGAAGGAGCGGGAGAAGCCACGCCCCCAGAAATCATTCGAGGGCGAGGTGCCGACGGGAATGATCGTCATGCCGGACTTCAGAGGCCTCTCCATCCGTGCGGCAGCCGCCAAGGCGGCACAGGCGGGCCTGGAGTTCGAGAGCAATGGCTCCGGCCAAGCGACCGCGCAGAGCGTCCCGCCCAATACGCTTGTCGAGCAGGGGACGCGCGTCATCGTGAACTTCTCGCCTTGATTGTACCTCTCAGGCATTGGCTGGTACAGATGAAAACATCCCGCCGGGGACCGTATCATCGATACGGTCCCCGGCGGGATGTTCTTTATGGAGGCGACGCGTCCTCGTGTTATTTCTTGTAGAACGTGATGTGGATGCCGTTCGCGAGCACCGGCTGCCCCTTGCCCTTGAGGATGACCTGTCCCGGCATGGAGCCCTCCGCGTTGAAGACGAGCGTGCAGTGGCCCTCTTCCTTGAGGTTGTTGTTGACGTCGCTGCCGACGCTCATCACGGTGAACTCCGACGAGCCGACGCGGACCTTGTCGCCCTTCTTGATCTCACCTGCGAGCTTCCCGCCGCTGTGCTCGACGACCATATCGGAGAGATTCGGGCGGATGCCCTCATCGAGCAGGATGACGCTCTTGTTGTTCTCGAGGAACGTGCGCGCGAGTCCACCGATCGCCGTGATTGTGACATCGTATTTCGTTTCCATTGCAGTATTACCCCTTTCAGGCAGGAGCCCTGCGCATGGCGGGGTCCTGCAGGCTTTCATATCTCAGCTCAGTCTGCTCCTATTATAGCATAGATTTTCATTTTTTTGCTTTTTCTTCGGCGGGATTCTTATTTAGAAACGTGGTGACGCTGAGAAAATTTTATTTCTTGGAAAGTAGGGAAAATCTCTGTCCATCGTGTATAATAAAAAGTAGACGAGAGAGTGACACAGCACACGAAAGGGGTACGGCATGGGCAAGAAAGCAGCGATCGTGAAATACAGCCTGCTCGCCGCGCTCGTCCTCGGAACAGCGGGGGCGGCGGGGCACTTTGCCGCGCTCCATTATCAGGCGACGCTCGCCGTCGTGCAGCAGCATCAGGCGGAGAAGCAGGCGGCGCGGCAGGCGGCGCAGGAGAAGCGCGCGCAGCGCGAGAAGAAGTCGAAGCCCGTGCAGCAGCCGGATGCGACGGCGTCCGCAGGGAAGGACGCGACGGCGGAGGGGCTCACCTCTGACATGCGCGTGAAGGACATCGGAAACGGTCGCACGCTCTACAGCTACGACCCGCCGACGCAGGACGGCGTCTACATCGTGCCGTATCTCGTCAAGAAAGGCGATCAGGCGATCCTCTACATCTCCGTGCGCCATCTCGGGCAGCGGGCGATCGGTTTCGTCGGTGTCGATGTGCAGACGGGATCGTCGCAGGTCTTCCAGATCCGCGCGGAGGAGCCCGTCGCGACGGAGGCGCGCGAGGGCGGCGGCATCGTCGAGCGGTTCGACCAGCCTGTAAATGTGCGCACGCTCACGGCGCTCCGTACGATCGGCGAGAGCTACGGCGGTGCGCATATCGCCGTGCCGATCGCGGGCGGCTCGAACGACGACCGCATGATGACGGCGATGGAGTGCCTGCGCTGCAAGAACATGGTGGAGCTCTTCGATACGTGGCGCCGCCGCTGAGGCGCAGGCGAAATGCATAGGGATGAGGCGCAGGCAGGGCGATGCCTGCGTTTTGTTGTTTTACCTTTTATCTTGATAAAAACGAAATATATTCCAGAAAATGTACTTTGTGCCGCCGTGCGGGCAAAGTGCCGAAAAGCCGCGAAACTATTGAGTTCGCGGCTTTCCTATGCTAGGATGAGAGCTGTCAGAAGGAAAGACGAAAGACAGAAGCATCCTGTGGACTTCAAGACAGAAAACACACTTTAGGAGGCAATATCATGCAGGATAAGAAATTCTCCGTCGTCATCGCCGGCGGCGGCAGCACGTTCACGCCGGGCATTGTCATGATGCTCCTCGCGCATCAGGATCGGTTCCCGCTGCGCCAGATCAAGTTCTACGACAACGACGCCGAGCGTCAGAAGATCGTGGCGGATGCCTGCGAGATCATCATTCGCGAGCGCGCGCCGCAGATCAAGTTCCTCGCGACGACGGACCCGAAGACGGCGTTCACGGACATCGACTTCGTGCTCGCGCATATCCGCGTCGGCAAGTACGAGATGCGCTCGAAGGATGAGAAGATCCCTCTGAAGTACGGCGTGCTCGGTCAGGAGACCTGCGGCCCGGGCGGCATCGCTTACGGCATGCGCTCCATCAAGGGCGTCGTCGAGATCGTCCACTACATGGAGAAGTATTCGCCGAACGCCTGGATGCTCAACTACTCGAACCCGGCTGCTATCGTCGCAGAGGCGACGCGCCGCCTCTGCCCGAACTCCCGCATCCTCAACATCTGCGACATGCCGATCGACATCGAGGGCAAGATGGCGCAGATCGCCGGCCGCGAGTCGCTGCATGACATCGAGTGGAAATACTTCGGCCTCAACCACTTCGGTTGGTGGACGAGCATCAAGGACAAGAAGACGGGCGAGGATCTCATGCCGAAGATCCGCGACTACGTCTGGAAGCACGGCTACAACCTCAAGTACATCAAGGGCGATGCCGGCGTGCAGCACGTCGATCCGTCGTGGCAGGTCACGTTCGAGATGGTCAAGGGCTTCGCGCCGCTTGACCCGAACACGCTGCCGAACACGTACCTCAAATACTACCTCTGCCAGGACGATGTCGTGGCACATTCCGATATCAAGCACACGCGCACGGATGAAGTCATCGAAGGCCGCGAGAAAGAGGTCTTCACGGAGTGCCGCCGCATCGCGGCAGCCGGCACGGCCAAGGAGACGTCCTTCGTCGTCGACGCGCACGCCGTCTACATCGTCGACCTCGCGACGGCCATCGCCTACAACACGAAAGCGCGCATGCTCCTCATCGTCCCGAACGAGGGTGCGATCGAGAACTTCGACCCGACCGCCATGGTCGAGATCCCCTGCCTCGTCGGCAGCGACGGCCCGGAGCCGCTCGTCGTCGGCAAGATCCCGCAGTTCCAGAAAGGCATGATGGAGCAGCAGGTCTCCGTCGAGAAACTCACGGTCGACGCCTGGATCGAGCACTCCTACCTCAAGCTCTGGCAGGCGCTCACGCTCTCCAAGACCGTCCCGAGCGCCAAGGTCGCGAAACTCATTCTCGACGACCTCATCGAGGCCAACAAGGACTACTGGCCGGAACTCAAGTAAACTCGCCTCTTTCATTTTCACTTCATATAGAACCCCCAAACTCAGACCCGTTTCCTCGCGAGAGGAGGCGGGTTCCTTTTTGTGCCTCAGGGAGATATCAGTACCCAATTTCACTTGGAATCCCTTCATCAGGACTCCGGCAGAACTTTTCTGCCGCTGTTGGACAGACTTATCCCACGGCAAGTAACTGCCGATTCGGAAATTCGAAACGGCAGAGATTGTATATGAGGTTCGTGAGCCCTATGTGGAACTCCATCCGCTTTCTTCCTATGCAGCGGGCAAAGTTTTCTGCAATCATTTTTGACAGATTGCGGGTAAAATTATAAAAAATACAGATAATACAACATGCGTTTTCTTTGATTCAGCCTTGCATTGCGCGTAAACAACGTCTATAATAGAGGAAAAACAACAATGAATCAAATTTTTCTTTGAGAGAAGCGCTGAATGGATCAGGGATCCGTTTTTTTTGCAGAGGGAAGTCGCACCTTTGCTTTTCTTTTTGCTGTGCCGTTCGCGACAGCGGCGGAATGGAGTGTTTATGCTGGGATTGGAACGCAGGCAAAAGATTATGGAGAAGCTCCGGCTTGAACGCAAGGTATATGTCGCAGATCTTGCGCAGACCTTCCAAGTGACGGAAGAAACGATTCGGCGCGATCTGGAGAAGCTTGAAGGTCAGGATCTCCTGTGGCGCAGATATGGCGGCGCTGTGATCAACGAAAGTACCAGCGACGATCTTTCCTATAAACGCCGCAGCACGATCAACAGCGAAAGTAAAATTGCCATCGCCGAGCATGCCGCGCACATCCTCCACGATGGAGACACGATCATGATGGACTCGAGCACGACGTGTCAGGCATTGCTCCAGCGTCTCAAGGGGCAGTGCGATATGACGGTGATTACCAACTCGATCCGCCTTATGAACGACTTTTTAGGCAGCGGGTTCCAGATGATCTGCACAGGCGGCGTCATGCGCGAAAGTTCCTGTGCGCTTACGGGAACCATCGCTTGTCAGACGCTTTCCCAGTATCTCGTTGATTTTGCCTTCATCAGCTGCAAGAGTATTGATCGCGATCACGGGATCATGGAGTCCAACGAAAGTGAAAGCCGCATCAAGAGCGTTATGATGCAGCGGGCGCGCAAGGTGGTTCTCCTAGCTGATCACTCGAAATTCGATAAGACTGCATTTATCAAATGCAGTGACGTTACAAGCATCGACATCCTGGTGACGGATCAGGCGCCGTCTGCCGAATGGCAGACTTACCTTGCCAATGCACACATCGACTTGATTTTTTGAAACATTTCACGTCCTGAAATGAGGCATTTTCCTCCGCAGGATATGGAATCATAAGGAGCACGCGGATCGTCCGATGGATGATCCGTTCTTTTTTCATGTAGATTCCCAAGAACGCAAGCCGCAGGTGCAGCGCGATTGGTTGGAGGTCTTTCGAAGACGGGCGCACCATATCCACGAAGCGGACGTTTGTGCGTTGAGCTTGCGGCGATCGTGCGGGCTTGCCGGATGCCGTGCGTTTCGCTCGCTGACATTAAGGGAGTTGATCAAACAACAGATTTTTCGGAATCAGTGTACGAAAAAAACAGATAATGTGCGATAAACGATGACTGAAACAAAGAAAAATATGTTGACTTTTGTAAAATACACCACTATAATAAGACGCAAAAGGAGGTAAAAATAAACAAAAAATAGTGGAAAAACGACAAAAGATGATAGGAAGGTCTGAAAGCCATGACAGCAACAAGGTATTATCTGGCAATCGACATTGGCGCATCAAGTGGTCGGCATATTCTCGGCTGGGTTGACAAAGGGAAGATCCGCATTGAGGAGATCTATCGTTTCAAGAATCAACTGGAAAAGAGAAACGGGCATCTCTGTTGGGATTTGGCGCATCTTTTTCAGGAAGTTTTGTCTGGTCTGCGCAAGTGCAAGGCTCTTGACCGCGTACCGGTGAGTGTCGGCATCGATACGTGGGGCGTCGATTTCGTCCTGCTCGATGAGAACGGTGCAGTGCTTGGCGATACGGTTGCTTACCGCGACGGGCGTACCAAGGGGATGGACGAGGAGGTCTACCGCGTGGTGCCCGAGGCGGCACTCTATGCACGAAATGGTATCCAAAAACAGCTCTTCAATTCGATCTACCAGCTCATGGCGATCAAAAAGGAAACACCGGACATCCTGGCGCGCGCGGCGCGTTTCTTGATGATCCCTGAGTATTTGAACTATCGTTTGACGGGCGTCGCGAAAAATGAATACACGAACGCGACGACGACGCAGCTTGTTTGTGCCAAGACACAGGACTGGGATACTGCACTGATGGAAAAGCTCGGCCTGCCGGCTGGAATATTCGGCCCACTCTGTCTGCCGAAAACGACAGTCGGTTCCTTTTCAAAGGAAATCGAGGAGCAGGTCGGCTTCCAGTCAGAGGTCGTTCTGCCCGCAACGCATGATACAGGCTCAGCTGTCATGGCGGTGCCGACGAATGACGACAACAGCATCTATCTGAGTTCCGGTACCTGGTCACTCATGGGGATCGAGCGGCTGATTCCCGATTGTACAGAGATGAGCCGCCTGCATAATTTTACGAACGAGGGCGGCTACCATCATCGCTATCGTTATCTGAAAAACATCATGGGCATGTGGATGATGCAGAATCTCCGTCAGGAGTTCAAGCATCCCTATACGTTTGAGGAGCTCTACAAGCTGGCTCATATTGGCCGCTACTTTGCGTCAACCGTTGATGTTAACGATGCGTCGTTCCTGGCACCGGACTCCATGACGCGGGCTTTGCAGGCTTACTGCGAGAGAACGGGGCAGGAGAAGCCGGAGACGGAATGTGAGCTGCTCTACTGCGTTTATCACAGTCTGGCGAGGTGCTACGCGGAGACGGTAAGGGAACTTGAGGAGATCACAGGCCGTACGTATCCGACGATTCACATCGTCGGCGGCGGCTGTCAGGATCGGTTCTTGAATCATCTTCTTGTTGAGCTCACGGGAAAAGCCGTCTATGCGGGGCCGGTGGAGGCGACTGCTGTCGGCAATCTCATGGCTCAGATGCTCAAGGATCACATGTTCCGCGATCTTCCCGAAGCGCGCAGCGTCGTTGCAAAATCCTTTGACGTCAGGCGCGTCGCGGAGTGTTTTGCCTAGAGCGTGGATTTTGGATATGAACGGTGTAGTTGGAGGCTAGGAGGTTTTTGTATGTCAGAATTTGAGGAAGCAAAAGAGGCGTATGCGGCGATCGGCGTTGATGCAGAGGAAGCGCTCAAAAAATTGCAGCAAGTACGCATTTCGATGCATTGCTGGCAGGGAGATGATGTGCTGGGCTTTGATTCCGATGCGTTGACGGGCGGCATTGCCACTACGGGAAACTATCCGGGGCGCGCGCGGACGCCAGAGGAGCTTATGGCGGACATCCGCAAGGCGTATTCGCTGATCCCAGGCAAGCACAAGCTCAACCTGCATGCGTCGTACCGCATTACGAAAGAAAAAGTTGACCGCGACAAGATCGAGCCGAGGCACTTTGCGTCCTGGGTGGACTTCGCGAAGGAAGAGGGCATCGGCCTTGATTTCAATCCGACCTTTTTCAGTCACAAGAACGTCAAGGACAACATGACGCTTTCCAGCCCGGATCCTGCCATCCGCGAGTTCTGGATCGCACATGGCAAGGCCTGCCGCAAGATCGCGAATTACTTTGGTGAGGAGCTTGGGATTACGGCACTCGACAATATCTGGATCCCGGATGGCACGAAGGATGTGCCCGCCGACCGCATCGGCCCGCGCGCCCGCCTGCAGGAGGCGCTCGATGAGATCCTTTCCGTCCCGTATGACCGAAAGAATATCGCTGATTCGGTCGAGGGCAAGGTGTTCGGCATCGGTGTCGAGTCCTACACGGTCGGCTCGCACGAGTTCTACATGAACTACGCGGCGCGAAAAGGCATCATGTGCCTTCTCGATACGGGGCATTATCATCCGACGGAGGTCGTTTCCGATAAGATTTCCTCGATGCTGCTCTTTAACGACAGTCTGGCGTTGCACGTCAGCCGCCCGGTTCGCTGGGACAGCGATCACGTTATCAAACTCGACGATGAGCTGAAGGAGCTTGCGACGGAGCTTGTCCGCTGCCAGGCACTTGACCGCGTATTCATCGGCCTTGATTTCTTCGATGCGAGCATCAACCGCATCGCGGCGTGGGTCATTGGCATGCGCAATATGCAAAAGGCCCTTCTCTACGGGCTTCTGACGCCAAACGAGACGTTAAAGAAGGCACAGGAGGAAGCGGACTTCACGCGCGTGCTCCAGGGGCTCGAGGAGCTCAAGACACTGCCCTTCGGCGCGGTCTGGGCGGAGTTCTGCGCACGTAATGAGGTGCCGGAGGACGGCAAGTGGTACCCGGAGGTCAAGGCATACGAACGGAACGTCTTGCTGAAGAGGTAAGATTCCGTAGCAAGTGAGGTAAGAACGATGGACATCAAGAATGCGAAATTTATGGAAGGATTCAAGCGTCTGACGGCCGACGCCTTTCAGAAGGGCTGGCATGAGCGGAACGGTGGCAATCTCTCGTACCGCGTGCGTCCGGAGGAGGTCGAGGCGGTCAGGGAGTCGCTGCATGAGCCGGCGGAGTGGCTGCCCATCGGCAATACGGTGCCGGGGCTTGCCGGTGAGTATTTCCTCGTTACGGGGAGCGGCAAGTACATGCGCAACGTCGCGCTGGCGCCGGAGGAAAACGTCGCGCTCATCAGGATCGACGCGCAGGGCGAGCGGTACGGCATCGTCTGGGGGCTCGTGGGCGGCGGCCGTCCGACGAGCGAGCTGCCGACGCATCTGGCGGCGCACGAGCTCAAAAAGAAGATGACGGACGGCAGGAACCGCATCATCTATCATGCGCATCCGACGAATCTCATCGCGCTGACCTTTGTGCTGCCGCTCAAGGACAAGGAGTTCACGCGTGAGCTTTGGGAGATGGCGACGGAAGATCCCGTCATTTTCCCTGAGGGCATCGGCGTTGTGCCGTGGATGGTACCGGGGGGCAAGGAGATTGCCGATGCCTCGGTAAAGCTCATGGAAAAATATCGCGTGATCGTCTGGGCGCATCATGGACTTTTCGTCTGCGGCGATGATTTTGATGAGGCGTTCGGACTCATGGATACCGTTGAGAAGGCATCTGAGATCTGCGTCAAGGTGCTCTCGATGGGCGGCAAGAAGCAGACGATTTCAAAGGAGGGATTTCTCGAGTTGGCAAAAGAGTTCCATATCGACCTGAATACTGCGTTCCTTGAATGAGACAGCCGCCGCTTTTAGCGGCGGGACTCAAGTTATTGTCTAAATCTTTATAAACAACAGGACTGTGCGAAAAAAAGAGTTTAGGGAGGAATCTAAATGTTAGGGGTCAAAATCGATTACCACATGTCCGCCTGGAAAAAAACGCTGATCGCCGGACTGATCAGCTACATTGATGCAGGCTCTATTGTGGCAGGTGCGTCGGGACTGTCGATGTGGCAGGATTATCTCGGCATGAGCAGCGTACAGATGGGGCTTTTGGCGGCGCTGTCTTCCAATACCGGCGGTGCGGCGATCGGCGCGCTGATCGGCGGCAAGATCTGCGATAAGTATGGGCGGAAATTCGTCTATAACTGGGCACTCCTCTTCTACATGATCGGCGTGGCGATGATCTGCCTTGCGACGAGCTATCCGCTCTTCCTGCTCGGCTATGTCGTCGTCGGTCTCATGGTCGGAGCGGATGTCGTCGCTTCCTGGACGTTCATCGCCGAGGAGGCACCGTCGAAGAACAGAGCAAAGCACTGCGGCTCGGCACAGGTCGCCTGGATGCTCGGCCCTGTCGTCGTCTTCCTCGCCTCGATTCCGCTCAATTCGATGTTCGGCCTTTTAGGCAATCGCATCATCTTCGCGCACTTGATCGTTGTTGCCGGGTGGATCTGGTACCAGCGTCTCAAGATGCCGGAGTCGGCGGAGTGGATGGAGGCGCATCAGCGCGAGCAGGAGCTTGAGGCAAAGGGCGTCAAGATTCGCAAAGTGCGTTACGCAGATATCCTGCACGGCACCTGCCTGAAGACCGTCGTCATGCTCTGCGCCGTCTATACGCTTTGGAACCTCGCCGCCAGCACGAACGGGTTCTTCATGCCGTATGTGTATGAGCATGTCGGCAACCTCTCCAATGCGATGTCTCTTTTCCTGACGGCACTGAACTTCGCCGTCTGCATCCTGACAACGTTCATCTTCATGTACACGGGCGATCGGTTCAATCGCCGCAAGATCTTCGGTATTTTCTCCGGCCTTGGCGTCGTCAGCTGGTTTGTCTGGGCGCTGCCGGCAGAGATGCTTCAGATGTGGATGCTGTTCTTCTTCACGATCGTCTGGGGCTTCTCGATGCAGCAGCAGTTCTACCAGCTCTGGAGCTCGGAGCTTTTCCCCGTGCGGTACCGCGCGACGGCGCAGGGCTTTACCTTTTTCGTGACGCGCTTCTCGGCGGCAATCTGGGGATTCCTCGTCCCGATCATCATGGAGACCGTCGGCTTCCAGGTGGCGGCCATCATCATGATTGGCTTTGTCTTCGTCAGCTGGCTGGCCGGTTCCTTCTTCGGATCGGATGCGCGCGGCCTTACGCTCGATGAGATCACCAAGAAGCGCTACGGCGATGAGGTCGATCAGGATGGCTGGTTCGTCCATGCGGATGAGCAGCAGGCGAGCGGGGCACGCACCGCAAATCACTAAAATTCGGGAGGTCTTTAGGATGGAACGCTTTGCGTGGAAGGCAACAGTAAAAGATGGGAAGCTTGAGGAGTACAAATACCGCCATGCGCACATTTGGCCGGAGATGAAACAGGTGCTCAAGGAAGCCGGCATCGCCAACTATACCATCTGGAATGTCGGCAATGAGCTTTTCGGCTACTTTGAATGTGAAAAGGGCGTCGCGTATGCGGAAAAGTATCAGGCGGAAAGCCCTGTCGTCGATAAGTGGAATGAGTATATGAAAGACGTCATGGTCATGGAAATGGATCCTGCAACTGGCGCTCAGCCGAAGATGCAGCAGGTGTTCTTCTTGCCGTAAATCGATACGCTGACGTGTACCTCGCCGGAATGGAATAGCAAAAAGCGGTTCGCAAACAAACGAACCGCTTTTTACTATGTAAATCCCCAAGAGCACAAGCCGTAGGCGCAGTGAGATTGGCTGGATTTACTGTAAGGGCGATGCACAATGTCCACGAAGTGGACGTTTGTGCATGTAGTTTACTATGTAAATCCCCAAGAGCACAAGCCGCAGGCGCAGCGCGATTGGCCGGATTTACTGTAAGGGCGGGCGCACAATGTCCACAAAGTGGACGTTTGTGCGTTGAGTTTATTATGCTGGAAGACACACTGTTTCGATGAAAAGATACCCTTGCCTGTGCTGCTGTGCCCGGCGGCCTTAATGCATGACGATGTGCTTGCCGCCGAGGTAGCGCGGCTGCCAGTAGGCGTTCGAGAGGGCGTCGATGCGGACGCCTTTACTCGAGCTCGCGTGGATGAACTGGCCGCCGCCGAGGTAGATGCCGCAGTGCGAGGGGCCGGGCTCGTAGGTCGTGAAGAAGACGAGGTCGCCGGGCTCGAGCTGGCTCGTGCTTTTCGTGCGGAGGCCGAGCTTGTACTGTTCGTCGGCGAGGCGTGGGATGGTGATGCCGTTCTGCGCAAAGACGTATTGGAGGTAGCCGGAGCAGTCGAAGGCCTTGGGCGTCGTGCCGCCGAATTGGTAGGGCGTGCCGATGTAGTTTTTCGCCGTCTTGATGACGGCGCTGACTTTGCTGCGCGGCAGGATGGGAACGTTGTTCGGCGCAAGCGGTGCCTTGACCTTCGGCGTCTCGTGGGCGGGGGGCTGGACGCTGGAGCCCCAGGGGCGCTTTTTCGCCGTCTTGAGTGCGCGCCAGGTGGCAGCGTTGACGATGCCGGTGATGCGGATGCTGTGGTCGCGCTGGAATTCGGCGACGGCGCGTTCCGTGCCGCTGCCGAAGATGCCGTCCGCTTTGCTGCTCAGGTAGCCGATCTCGCTGAGTTTCTGCTGGAGCAGCATGACGTCGTGGCCGTGCGATCCGTTGCGCAGGGTGGGCGAGGCGGAGGCGGGGGCGGCGATGAGCAGCGCGATGCCAAAGAGAAGCGCCGCTCTTTTTAGCGTGCCGAGCTTCATGGGGATGCTCCTTCCTTTCAGGTTAGCCGTGCAGGACGTGGTCGAGGCCCTGCTGCATGAGGGTGACGACGTGGTCGTCATCGAGGGAGTAGAAGGCTTCTTTGCCGACTTTGCGAAATTTTACGAGGCGGGCGTTCCGCAGGACGCGTAGCTGGTGCGAGATGGCGGACTGGCCCATGCCGAGCGCTTCGGCGATGTCGCAGACGCAGAGTTCTTCGCGGTGCGCGAGCAGCGAGAGGAGCTTGATGCGCGTGCGGTCGCCGAGGACTTTGAAGATTTCGGCGAGACGCAGGCTCGTGTCATCATCGACCTCGTGCAGGCGTGCCATTTCGAGCGCATCTGGGTGGATCTGATGGATTTCACAGAGGTCTGTGTCTTCGCTTTTTTTCATGAGGGTTCGTGTCCTTTCTGTTCGATTCTTTTTATTATATCATTTTTTTCGGGAAAACTGAAAGAAAATTTGCGTCCGGGGGAGAGGTAGCGGAGGAGGAAGCGGTCGCTTTTCTGAAGGTGGGCGGCGACGTTGACGCGTGGGTCGGCGGGGAGGTTGCGCTTGAGGATTTCGAGCTCGCCCATGTAGCGGCCGTAGTCGCTGTTGTCGATGGTGATGGTGCCGCGCGGGCGCGCTGCGGTGTGCTCAGGAGCGATGGAGCCGGTGAGGAGGTGGCGGCTTTCCTGGGCGCGGACGGCGTCGCGCGCTTCGTCGAGGCGGGCGGTGAAGGTGCGAGAGAGGAGTTCCTTTTGCGCGGGGTCTTGCGTGCAGAGGTCGATGGCGAGGGTGATGCGGTCGTCGGGGAGGGATGCGATCGCCTGGAGTTCGCGCTCGGTCGGCAAGGCATCGGCGAGGAAGATGGAGTCGATGCCGAGGGCGACGAGGTGGCGGGCGGCGAGGGGCGTCGCCATCGTGCGATGGTCTTCGAGGGTCGGGAGACCGTCTTTGAGGGGGGAGCGGCGGCGGCCGTCCTGCGTGGGGAGGAAGGCACCGACGCGGATGCCGGCTTTGTGGAGGAGGTTGGTCTTGCGCACGAGGGTTTCCTCGCTGAGGCCGGTGCCGGTACGAGGGTAGAAGTTGTGGAGGGCGTCGATGTGGGTGAGGTCGGCCTTGGCGTCGAGGAGAGACTGGAGGAGGTGGGGGGTCATGGTGGAGGCGTTGAGCTGGAGGCGGATGTGCTGGGTGTTGTGGCTGAGGTGGGCGATGTCTTCTACGGTGAAGCCGTCGTCGAGGCGGAGTGTGGTGATGCCGAGCATGCGGAAGGCGGAGAGGCTGAATTCTCTGAGACCGAGGAGGGAGCGCGTGGCAGGGCTGACGTCGGAGATGATTTCCATGCGATGGGCGCGCGCTGCTTGAAGGAGGATGCCGAGGTCGCGCTTGAGGGCGGTGGGGTCCGTCTCGGGGATGTGGAGGGAGGTGAAGAGGCGGCGGATGCCGAGGGTGGCGGCGGTTTCGATGAGGGCGAGGTTTTCGGGGAGGGTGTTGTCGAGGCCGGGGTAGATGGAAATGCCGTTTTGCATGGTGTCAGCTCCTTTGGAGTAGGGTGGGGGCGAGGCGGGATGGTTCGAGGCTGGGAGGTTCGAGGCTTGCGAGGGGATCGAGGCGGGAGGGGCGGCAGGTGCCGGACGACTCGCACCGCTTGGCGCTCTCGTCGGCAATGGGTGGGAGGAAGGTCGTTGTTCGTCGAGCCTCCGAATAGGCGCCGGCGCGGTGCTCCCTGCCCGGCACCTGCCGCCCTGGCAACGGTGGAGGCTGGGAGGTTCGAGGTGGG
>CACWQW010000028.1 GCA_902763085.1 Dongibacter bovis | reverse complement strand
GGCGGGACTGCGGCGCCTGCGGCTCGGCTCGCTCGAGTCGCTCGAGCTCTCGCCGGAGCTCTTCGCGCTGATCCGCGAGGACGAGCGCTTCTGCGCGCACCTCCACCTGCCACTGCAGGCCGGATCGGACGCCGTGCTGCGCGCGATGAACCGCCACTATGATACGGAGGAGTTCGCGCACCTCATCGAGGGCGTGCGCCGCGAGGTGCCGGGCATCGCGATCTCGACGGACATCATCGTGGGCTTTCCGGGCGAGACGGAGGAGATGTTCGCGGAGAGCCTCGCGTTCGTCGCGCGCCTTGGATTCTCGCGCATGCATGTATTCCCGTACTCGCGACGCACGGGCACGCCTGCCGCGCGCATGGCGGATCAGGTGCCAGAGCCCGTGAAAAAGGAGCGCGTCCACCGCATGCAGGCGCTCGCCACGCAGGAGACGGAGGCGTACGAGCGCTCGTTCCTCGGGCAGACGCTGCGCGTGCTGCTCGAGACAAGCACGGACGGCGAGACGGACGGGCTCACGGACAACTACATCCGCGTCTACGTGCCGGGAAGCTACGAGAGCGGCACGCTCGCCGCCGTGCGCCTCGAGCGCCTTTACCGCGACGGCGTCTCCGGCAGCGTCGTCGCGCTGGAAAACGGCGGACGGAGAAAATAAAAAGAAGGTTTTTCGTCCCGCGTGACGAATTCAATCCATGTTGGAACGTTCCTGAAGGAGTCCAGGGGAAGGGGGTGACACTATGGCAGATTGTATCTTTTGCAAGATCGCCGGCAAGGAGATCCCGTCGACGCTCGTTTACGAGGATGAGACGGTCGTCGCGTTCAAGGACCTCGAGCCGCAGGCGCCCGTGCACGTGCTCGTGATCCCGAAGAAGCACATCGAGAGCATCCTTGCGCTCACGGACGCGGACAAGGCACTCGTCGGGCACATCCTCGCGGACGTCATCCCGCAGCTCGCGCGTGAGCTCGGCGTGGCGGAGAAGGGATTCCGCGTCGTCGCCAACACGGGCGAGGAGGGCGGACAGAGCGTGAAGCACCTGCATTTCCACCTCCTCGGCGGCCGGTCCATGCAGTGGCCACCGGGCTGACGCCGCCGTTTCTCCACCGGAGAAGAAGCTATTGACATGGGACGGATATTTCCGCTATAATACTATGGTATGGTTACCGGTGGTAACTGTCCTACGTCAAGTGGAGGGGGGGAAACAAATGGCAAACGAAATCAAAGTTGGTAAAAACGAATCGGTACGCTCGCTGAGGTACGCAAACGTGAACATTACGAGAAACCGAGCGTTCGCCGCAAGAAGAAATCCGAGGCAGCTCGTAAACGCAAATACAGAGGCTAAGCGCCTCGGTATGTGAGCGGCGCCTGCATCCCTGCAGGCGCCGCATTTTCGTGAGGAGGAAATATCATGTCCATCAAGGAACAGCTCACCGCTGATATGAAAGAAGCCATGAAGGCGCATGAGAAGGAACGCCTCTCCGTCATCCGCTCGGCGCGCGGCGCCATCCGCCAGGCGGAGATTGACGGCGGTCACACGGAGCTCGACGACGAGGGCGTCATCGGCGTGCTCAGCAAGGAAGTCAAGATGCGCAAGGACTCCATCGATGAGTTCGAGAAGGGTGGCAGGCAGGACCTCGTCGAGAAGACGCAGGCGGAGATCGACGTGCTCATGAAGTACCTGCCCGCACAGCTCTCGGAGGACGAGGTGCGCGCGCTCGTTAAGGAAGCGGTCGAGAAGACGGGCGCGAAGACGCCGAAGGACATGGGCAAGGTCATGGGCGCGCTCATGCCGAAGGTCAAAGGCCGCGCAGATGGAAAGCTCGTGAACCAGCTCGTGCGCGCGCAGCTCGCCGAGTGATCCTGCGGGCGGTCCGGGCGCGTCGGCGGCGCGAGGCCTCATTTGACAACTCCGCGCCCTGTGACGTAGAATAGAGCCGATTGTTTTCGGGAGGGAGGTCTCCCAGCGCTTGGAATGAGGGTGTGCGAAGAAGATGAGGTACAGGCGGATCACCGTGCTGCTGGCAGCTTGCCTGCTTTGGGCTGGCTCCTGCTTCGCTGAGGACATGCGGTTTGTGGATGCGAACGGCTATACGGGCTACTATGTGGATGCCGGCTCGGTCACCTATGAGAGCGTGGCTGCCTGTAACGCGACGATCGCGGTCATCAAGGCGGATCGGAACCGCATGTTCCGCTACACGATGCATTTCGACCGCGGCAAGGGCGTCTATCAGATCCTCTCGTCCGAAGTCCTGCGCTACGACACGAAGGAGGTCCTCTCGACGGGCGGCACGGAGAGCGGTGTCCATCCCTACGGCATCTACTCGCCGATGAAGGAGATCGTCGACTTCATCTACAACGACCTGCCGCACGGTGATCTGCCGCCGGAGGCGCCGGACGAGACGGCAGATGCCGCCGCCTTGCCTGGACCCGGTGAGCTCGGCTGAAGCTCGATGCGCACCGCCCTTTTCCATAAAAAAAGACCGGATGCAACGCATCCGGCAAAAGAAAAGCAAGAACAAATAAAATAAGTGCTTTTGAGTAGGTCGATTTCTCGACTGGCTTCATTATATAGCCTGCCAGTAGGTTTGTCCAGTCTGTTTTCAGATATTTTTCAGGGGACGGAAAGCATCAGGGGGAATAGCAATGGAGGACCTGGGAAAGCTCAAGAAACGGACAGCGTGGCTGTCCATTTTTTCCAATACGATCCTTGTGATATTGAAACTCATGGTCGGTCTCTACGTTGGCGCCGTGAGCCTCATCTCAGAGGCGCTGCACTCCGGTACCGACCTCATCGCGGCGCTCATCGCCTTCTGGGCGGTGCACAAGTCCGAGCTGCCGCCGGATCTCGAGCACGACTACGGGCACGGGAAGTACGAGAACCTCTCGGCGGCGGTCGAGGCGCTGCTCATCGTGGGCGCCGCCATCGGCATCGTCTACGAGGCCGTGGAGAAATTCCACACGGCGGAGACGCCGGCGTTCCTCTCGTATGGCATCGCGATCATGGTCTTCGCGATCTTCATCAATTTCCTCGTCTCGCGGCGGCTCATCCATGTGGCAAAGGTCACGGGCTCGCAGGCGCTCGAGGCGGACGGGCTCCATCTTTCCGCCGACATCTGGACGTCGGTCGGCGTGCTCACGGGCCTCGTGCTCATGCAGGTCACGGGCTGGGCGTGGCTCGACCCCGTCATCGCCATCTTCGTCGCGGGCATCATCTTCCGTGCGGGATGGCGCATGATCGTCGAGTCGACGGCGGAGCTCACGGACGCGAGCCTCGCGCCGGAGGAGGAGGCGGCGATCGGCGCCATCTTCGACGAGGTGCCGGAGGTGCGCGGCTGGCACTGCCTGCGCACGCGCCGCTCGGGCTCCTACAAGCTGCTCGACGTGCACATCCTCTTCGACGGGAACATGCATCTCTCGCGCGTCCACGCGGTCTGTGACGAGATCGAGCAGGCGATCCGCTCGCAGTTCGGCACGTTCGACGTGCTCATCCACGCCGAGCCCGTCGACGGGCACACGGAAGACACGAAGAAGAGCGTCTACGAGGAGGCGCACGATACACATACGCTCGCGGACCCGTACCGGTGACGCGCGGTAATCTTTCGTATGGAAGCAGGATTTCCTCGCGGAAACGCGAATATAGAAGCTGTGATGGCGACGAAAAGCATCCATAAGCAGTTGCAATGAAGAACAGGAGGAACGATCCATGCAAGGCAAGAAATTCCTGAGCGTGCTCCTCAGCGCGGTCTTTCTCGTATCGACGATGGGCTCCGCCGTGGCGGCGACGCCGGAGACCGTGCAGGCGAAGCTCGAGATGGTCGAGGGCGACACGTACGGCCAGCCGCAGACGGGCTCGATCATGGAGCGCATCAACAAGCTCGAGAAGGACTACGACGGCAAGCACCGTACGGGCTCGATGATGGCGCGCACGAACGCGATCTACAGTAGCCTCTACGAGAACGCCGGCGCGCCGTCGCTGCTCGCGGAGCTCAACGGCATCGAATGGACGATCCGCCACGAGGTGAGCGCGAAGCCCGTCGAGACGCGCGTGACCGACATGGAGACGGAGGTCAGCGGCAAGACGAGCGAGGGCACGTACCAGGCGCGCATCCGGAAGCTCGCGGACTTCGCGTTCGGCGCGAACACCCTGCCGATCGAGCTCACGACGGTGACGGGCAACACGCTCGTCAAGGTGGCGCTCACGGATGAGGTGACGTCGAAGAACGTCAAGAAGGGCGATATGGTGCGCTTCCAGGTCGCTGAGGACGTCATCGTCGACGGCAGGCTCGTCTTCGCGAAGGGCGAGCCGGGCACGGCAGTCGTCGCGAAGGTGCAGCAGGCGCGCAACTTCGGCCGCAACGCGAAGCTCGAGCTCACCGACTACCAGGTGAAGTCGATGGACGGCACGCTCGTCGACTGCTACGTCGGCAAGGAAGCGGAGGATGAGATGAAGCAGTACGCGATGGCGGCGGGCGCGAGCCTCGCGGGCATCATCGTGCTCGGCCCGATCGGCGTCATCGGCGGCGCGTTCGTCAAGGGCAAGGACATCGACCTGCCGGCGGGCACGGAGATGTACATCCAGACGAAGAGCGACACGCAGCTCTACGGCGTCACGACGACGCTCGCCGCACAGTGAGGCGGGGCATATCTCTTGGCGGGGAGGCAGAAGCCTCTCCGCTTTTGCGTTCGAGCGGTGCTTGCAGTTGCAACAAGTCCCGCGATGTTATAAAATGAACAGAGTATGTTTGATAGGAAGTTCCGGCGTCTCCCGCGCGGGGCGCGGGCGGAAGCTGCGCAGGAATAGGAGCGTCATATATCTATGAAATCGTTGACACGAAAACAGGTTTCCCTCTGTCTCAGCCTCATGGCGGCGGGGCTCTTCCTGCCTGGGACGGTGCAGGCGGCGTACCGAGGTTCGAGCGATGCGGGCATAAGCCGCCTCGATTTCCTCGAGAACCGGCACCGTCTGGAGCGGGAGAACCAGCTCTCGGAGGCGCAGAAGAAGGTCGTCATAGAGACGCAGGAAATGCAGCAGCACCTGCGTTACCCCGTGGATCCCAGCCAGCCGGCGCCCGCGTCCTTCGAGGGGGACGAGCTCACGTACGATCAGACGACGGGGGAGTTCACGGCGGTCGGCAAGGTGCACATCGTGCAGCTCGACGGCCATGCGTTCGACTCGCCGGACAGCGTGCGCGGCAACCTGCAGAAGCAGCAGGTCGAGCTCCCTGGCAAGGCGCATGTGGTCCAGCTCACGCCGGGGCAGTCGCGCGTGGAACTCGACGGCTACCGCGCGTTCTACCGCTACGGCGCGAAGACGGGCTCGATGGAGCGCGCGAAGGGCAAGGTCGACCATCAGTACGTCTCGGGCAAGAAGTTCGAGTTCTACCCCGACCGCATTGTCATCTACGACGGCACGACGACAAAGTGCGGCGCGATCCGCCCGGACTACCACCTGAGCGCCGACCGCATTGAGATTTTCCCGAACGACAAGATGGTCCTCTACAAGGCGAAGTTCTGGGTCAAAGGCACGGTGCTCTACGCGCGCGACCGCTACGTGAGCGATCTCTCGAAGGGAGATGACTCCAGGCGGCTGCCGCGCATCGGTTACAGCAAGGACTCGGGTGTCTGGCTCAAGCAGGATCTATCGCAGCCCGTTGCGAACCGCGTGTGGACGCATGAGCATCTCTATGTGGATACGAAGCACGGCGGACGGAGCTACGGCGACCTCAACTGGACGACGAAGAAGGCGGGTACGCTCTCGCTCTCGTACGGCTACTTCGAGGACAGCGACGACAACTGGGTGCGCCGCAAGCCGAACCTCGACTGGACGTACGGCCACGCGATCAAGGGCACGCCGTTCTCGTATGGCCTCGGCTATCGTATCGGCCGCTGGTCGAACACGGTGAATGACATCGAGAGTACGCATACCGTCTACAGCTTCGGCCTCAGCCGCAACCCGATCGTCTTCCACGGCTGGGTTCTGACGCTCGGCACGGGATACACGATCACGAAGGAGAGCTACGACGACTCGACGGTCAAGGGCCTCACGTTCGACGCGGGGCTCCTGAAGGAGTTCGACCGGCGCTGGGCGGGCTACGCGGCGTACAGTTACAGCAAGAACAACACGCAGAACTCGCTCTTCGACTTCGATCTCGATGACTATTCGCAGAAGATCCAGACGGGACTCAGCTACCGCATCACGGACCGAGACCGCGTGGCGGCGGCGCTCGAGTGGAACGCGCAGAGAGGCGAGCTGCATGATGTCGATTATTACTGGTTCCATGATTTCCACTGCACGCAGCTCATCCTGCGCTATCGCTCGAAGCAGGATACTTGGAAGGTGCAGTGGCAGTTCACGCCGTGGTGAGGAGAGAGACGATGGGAAGGGAAACTGCTGAGCTCGTGAAGCGCCTGGCGGGGCGCCGCATCCTCGTCATCGGGGACATGGTGGCGGATATCTATATCGATGGGCGCATCTCGCGCATCTCGCGCGAGGCGCCTGTGCTCGTGCTCGAGCAGGCGGGCGAAAGAATCGTCGCGGGCGGCGCGGCAAATGTCGCGCACAACGCGCAGACGCTCGGCGGCAGCGTCTACGCCGTCGGCCTGCTCGGCGACGATGCCGCAGCGCAGGGACTCCGTGACATCCTCGCGGGCAAGGGCGTCCACACGGAGGGATTGCTCACGGACGGCGGCCGGCCGACGATCTCGAAGACGCGCATCATCGCGGGCGGCCGCGCGACGGTCAGCCAGCAGATCGTGCGCCTCGACAGAGAGAGCCACGCGCCGATGCGGCGCGAGACGGAGGGCGAGATGCTGCGTTACCTCGATGCGATCCTGCCGCAGATGGAGGGCATCGTGCTCTCCGACTACGGCTCCGGGACGATCACGGAGGCGGTCAAGGACAAGCTCATCGGCTACGCCCGCGAGCATGGCCTGCCGAGCATCGTCGATTCGCGCTACGACATCCGGCGGTTCCGCGACATCGGCTATGTCAAACAGAACGACGCGGAGCTCGCGGCGGCTGTCGGGCGGGAGCTGTCGGATGAGGCGGCTCTCGTGGCCGCGGGGCGCGAGCTCCTCAAGGAGCTTTCCGCGGACGGCGTGCTCGTCACGCGCGGCGAGAAGGGCATGATGCTTTTCTCGCGTGACGGTACGGTCACGGACATCCCCGTGAGCGACAAGAGCGAGGTCTACGACGTCTCCGGCGCGGGCGATACCTGCGTCGCGACCGTCATCCTCGCCCTCGCGGCGGGCATCGAGGCGCCGGAGGCCGCGCGCCTCAGCAACGTCGCGAGCGGCATCGCCGTGCGCAAGCTCGGCACGGCGACCGTGAGCGCGGCGGAGCTCTCTTTTGCGCTTGCCGCGCAGGGCAATGTGGCGGAGTGAGGCGGCATCGCCGCAGGCATTACGAGCACAGACGGAGGGAAAGAAATGCTGATACATGCCGATAAGATTGCCTCTTTTTGCGCGACACTGCGCGAGGCGGGCGCGACCATCGTCTTCACGAACGGCTGCTTTGACATCCTGCACGCGGGTCATGTGCGCTATCTCGAGCAGGCGAAGTCATACGGCGACATCCTCGTGCTCGGGCTCAACACCGATGCCTCCGTGCGCGAGAACAAGGGGCCGGCGCGCCCCATCAACTGCGAGCAGGACCGCGCGGAGGTCGTCGGCGCCCTGCGCGCCGTCGACTACGTCGTACTCTTCGGCGAGAGGACGGCAGAAGCCATCATCGAGAAGGTCCACCCCGACGTCTACGTCAAGGGCGCGGATTACGAGGGAAAGCCGCTGCCGGAGGCGGATGTCGTGGCGCGCTGGGGCGGCCGCGTGGCGTTCGTCCCGATGGTCGCGGGCCGCTCGACGACGCATGTCATCGAGAAGATCCAGGAGGGAGCGCGGCGGCCATGAAGAATGTCCTCATCGTCAAGCTCAGCTCGATCGGGGATGTCATCCACGCGCTCCCCGTTTCCTACGCCATCAAGGAGACGTACCCGGAGGCGCACCTCACCTGGGTCGTGGAGCCGCCGGCCTATGACATCGTGGCGATGGACGACTGCGTCGATGAGATCATCGTCTTCAAGAAGAAGGAATTCCGCTCCTTGGGCGGCTTCCTGAGGGAGTTCGGCCCGCTCAAGGCGAAGGTGCGATCGCGCCGCTACGACGTCGTGCTCGACCTGCAGGGGCTCTTCAAGTCCGCGGCGATCGCCTGGCTCGCTGACGCGCCGAAGGGGCAGAAATACGGCATGTGGAACATGCGCGAGGGCAGCGCGCTCATCTCAAGGCCCGTGATCGGGCCGCACGCGCAGGCGCACGTCATCGAGCGCTACCTCGATACGGCGCGCGCCGTCGGCTGCGCCGTGCGCGAGGTGCGCATGCCCATCACCGTGCCGGAGCGGGCACAGAGAGCGGCGCGCGCGCTGCTCGCGCAGGCGGGCGCCCGGGCGGGGACGCCCTACGCCGCGCTCATCGTGGGCGCGAGCTGGCCGACGAAGTGCTGGCCGGCGGCGCATTTCGCGGCGCTCGCGGACTGGCTCTACGAGCGGGGAACCATCCCCCTGCTCGTCGGCAGCGGCGCCGTCGAGGCGCAGACGGCAGCGCGCATCGAGCGCGCGATGGAGGTTCCGCCCGTGAACCTCGTCGGCCGGCTGAGCCTGGAGCAGCTCGCCTTCGTCTTCTCACGCGCGGCGTGCGTCGTCGGCGGCGACACGGGACCGACGCACCTCGCGTCGGGGCTCGGCGCACAGACCATCATGCTCATGGGCCCGACGTATCCGGCGCGCACGGGGCTCTACGGGCAGATGGAGCATGTCATCGTAGCGGACCATCCCTGCAGGGAGTGCATGAAGCGCGCCTGCCCCAAGGGGCTCGACTGCCTCGCCGCCATCGCGCCGGCGCAGGTGGAAAAGCATCTGGAGCGCCTGCTCCCGCGCGCCTAAAGCGGTGGGGAGCGCACAGGGGAACAAGGGTCGGCAGGGCCCTAAGGAAAGGAATGTCTCGATGTACCGAACGATCCTCGTCATCAACACCATGCATATCGGCGACCTCATGCTCGTGACGCCGGCGCTGCGCACGCTGCGCGAAAACTACCCGGACGCGAAGATCACGCTGCTCACGGATAAGCCTCTCGGCGACCTCGTGCGCTGCAATAGGAACATCGACGAATGTCTGCTCATCGACAAGCACGGCGCGGATCAGGGGCTGCTCGCGCTCGTGCGCTTTATCCGCCGCATCCGCAGGCGCCATTTCGACCTCGTCATCAACCTGCACCGCAACGAGCGCGCGAGCGCCATCGCGGCCTTTTCCGGCGCGCGGCGCATCGTCGGCTACGCGCAGCCCTTCTTCCGCCGCTTCTTCGATCAGGCGCTGCCGAACAACGCGATGGCGGACACGCCGCCGGACCGTGTGAAGCACCAGGTGCTCTGCCATCTCGACGTCCTGCGCGAGGCGGTCGGCGTCACGTGTATCGACGACCGCGGCCTCGAGATGTGGCTGCCCGCTGACGCGGAGGCAGAGGCCGATCGCCTCTGGCGTGAGCGCGTCGCGCGCGGCGGCGCGGCGGGGCCCGTCGTCGCGTTCAACATCGGCGCGAGCTGGGCGACGAAGCGCTGGCCCGCGGACTACTTCGCCGCCTGCGCGGACCAGCTCATCCGCGAGGGATGTGACGTGCTCTTCCTCGGCGGGCCGACGGACGTCGCGCTCGTCGCTGCCTGCACGGCGGCGATGGCGGAGCGGGAGAGCCCGCAGCTGCACGTGCTGACGGGCGAGGTGAGCCTCGCCGTGCTCGCGGGGCTCCTCGAGCGGTCGAGTCTCTTCCTCACGACGGACTCCGGCCCCATGCACGTCGGCGTCGCGATGAACGTCCCCATCGTCACGATGTTCGGCGCGAGCCCCGTGCCGACCTTTTACCCCTACGACGCGAAGGACATCCTCATCAAGACGCCGGAGCCCTGCCACCCCTGCGGCATCCATGACTGCCCGCGGCAGGGCGCGGACCACATGGCGTGCATGAAGCACATCCCCGTGGACGTCGTCATGAAGTACGTCCACGAGCTCCTCGCGGCGTACGGCGGCCGTCCCGCGCGCGACCTGCCGCGGCAGGCAGAGGGCAGCCACGCCTGCCGCGTCATCGCGCTTTGATACGTTCTGGAAAGGCAGAGGTACAAGATGGACAAGGAACAACTCTACGCGTTCGTCGCGGAGGCGACGCAGAAATGCAACATCCTCGTCGTCGGCGACGTGATGCTCGACAAATACTACTACGGCGAGGTCACGCGCATCTCGCCTGAGGCGCCGGTGCCCATTACGCATGTGCTCTCGACGAAGGAGACGCTCGGCGGCGCGGCGAACGTCGCGCACAACCTCGCGCTGCTCGGCTGTCAGACGAGCCTCGCTGGCTTCGTTGGCGAGGACTACCACTGCCAGAGCCTCGAGGAGCGCCTGACGGCACGCGGCATCGACTTCCGCGGCCTCGTGCACACGAACCAACCGACGACGACGAAACTGCGCGTCATCGGCGGCCACCAGCAGATGCTGCGGCTCGACTTTGAGGAGGTCACGCCGCCCGCGCCCACGTATCGCGAGCGCCTGCAGAACTACATCGAGCAGAAGCTCAACGAGAGCCTCGACGCGCTCATCATCTCCGACTACGGCAAGGGCGCCTGCACGCAGCACGACTGCCAGGCGATCATCCGCGCGGCGCACGCGCACGGCGTCCCCGTCATCATCGACCCGAAGGGGACGAACTGGACGAAGTACGAGCATGCGGACTACATTACGCCGAACCTCAAGGAGATCAACGAGGTGCTTCTAGAGCCCATCCGCAACAAGGACGAGGCCGTCGAGCGCGCGGCGCACTACGTCATGCGGAAGTACAAGATCAAGAACGTCATCGCCACGCGCTCCGAGGCGGGGCTCTCGCTCGTGCAGGACGGGAAGACGACGCACATCCCGACGCGCGCGCAGGAGGTCTTCGACGTCTCCGGTGCCGGCGATACGGTCATCGCCGTCTTCGCCGCGGGCCTCGCGGGCGGGCTGTCGAGCGCCGCGAGCGCGTTCCTCGCGAACCTCGCGGCGAGTGTCGTCGTCGCGAAACTCGGCACGTACGCCGTGAGCCGCCCGGAGCTGCTCGCCGCGCTGCGGGCGCTCGAAGAATAAGGAAGCACTGCAAAAGAGGAGGAACCCATCATGATCATTGTCACAGGCGCTGCCGGCTTCATCGGCAGCAATATCGTCAAGGAACTCAACCGCCGCGGGCGCACGGACATCCTCGTCGTCGATGACCTCAAGGACGGCGAGAACTACAAGAACCTGCGCGGCCTGCAGTTCATCGACTACCAGCACAAGGACGATTTCCTGAAATCCATCGAGGACGACGATTTCGACGGCACGGACATCGACGCCGTGTTCCACGAGGGCGCCTGCTCCGACACGATGGAGTACGACGTGAATTTCATGATGCGCGTCAACTACGAGTACTCGAAGGCGCTCCTGCACTTCTGCCTGCAGCACCGCATCCCGTTCCTCTATGCCTCCTCTGCCTCGACGTACGGCGGGGGGCTTCACGGCTTCCGCGAGGGCAACGCCTCTGAGGACGCGCTGAACCCCTATGCGTTCAGCAAGCTCGCGTTCGACCGCTACGTGCGCCAGGTCATGCCCGAGGCGCACAGAAGATGGCGTCCATCTTCTACCAGCTCTACAACCAGATCAACGAGACGGGCAAGGCGCACCTCTTCCGCGGCTGGGGCACCATTGACGGCAAGCCCGTCGCCGACGGCGAGCAGCGCCGCGACTTCGTCTACGTCAAGGACGTCGTGAACGTCAACCTCTGGTTCTGGGAGAACGGCGCGCCGTCCGGCATCTACAACTGCGGCACGGGCGAGAGCCACACGTACAACGAGGTCGCGCGCGCCGTCATCGCTGCGATGGGCAAGGGCGAGATCGCCTACCGCGACTTCCCGGAGGTGCTCAAGGGAAAATATCAGAACTACACGCAGGCGGACCGCACGCATCTCGAGGAAGCAGGCTACGACCAGGGCTTCCACAAGATGGAGGACGCCGTGAAGGAATACGTCGCGTTCCTCGACCAGGGCGGCTACTTCACCTATGGCGACTGACGCGCGCGCGCAGGCGGAGCCTGAGGGTACGCCCTGCCGCAGGGCCGTCTTCTTCGACCGCGATGGCACGCTCAACGTCGACGTTCACTACCTGCACCGGCCGGAGGACTTCGAGTGGATCCCCGGCGCGCGCGAGGCCATCCGCTACGTCAACGACCGCGGGTTCCTCGCGATCCTCGTCACGAACCAGAGCGGCGTCGCGCGCGGCTTCTTCCCCGAGCGCGACGTCGTGCGCGTCTACGACTGGATGAACGGCGAGCTCCGCGCGCGCGGCGCCCACCTCGACGCGCTCTACTACTGCCCGCACCATCCCGAGGGCAGCGTGCCGCAGTACGCGAAGGCGTGCGCCTGCCGCAAGCCCGCGCCCGGCCTCGTCGACCGCGCCTGCCGCGACTTCTCGATCGACAGGGCGCGCTCCTATTTCGTCGGCGACACGGAGACGGACATGGAGTGCGCGCGGCGCGCGTGCGTGCGCGGCGTGCGCTACACGGGGGGCAGCCTGCTCGACCTCGTGCGGCGCGCCGTGGGGTGAAGTGCTCGCCGCTTTGGAAGGCGGGGGCTTCTTCTGTCAGTCGATGGCTTTGGATATGTTGAGAAAGAGAAAACCGGCGCTCCAGGTGCGTTCATGACGTACCGAGAGCACCGGTTTTTGCGTTCCTATCGTTCCCCTCTGCCTCAGACGCGCGGCACCGCAGGCAGGAGCTCCGGATGGCGCACGTACCAGCCCGTGAGCTCGCAGAGCGCGTCGCGCTCCGCGCGGAATGCTTCGCGCGCCTCTGTCGGGAGCGCTTCGTCCGTCACTCGAAGCGGCTGCGCCTTGCCGCTCCGATAGTCGCCGATCGCCGTCTCCGTCTCCCAGCAGTAGGGCGTCACGACGTGATCGAGCGGCGCCGTCAGCGGCGCGAACGGCGAGTGGTACGCGAAGCCTGCGGGCGCGATGAGCTCGAGGAGCGTCGGCGTGATGTTCATGTGGCAGCCGATGCGCGCGGGCAGCATCGCGGGCGTGAGCTCGCGGTGATAGAGGGCGAACGACGTGAGCACCGCCTCGCGGATCGTCGGCTCCCGCCGCTTCGCGACGTCGTACTCGTAGGGGAGCGCGCCGAACGCGTGGTCGCCCGTGATGAGGATGAGGCTGTCGGGGAAATCTTTCTTCATGCGCTCCGCGAAGCGAATGAGCGCCTGGTCGGCGTACCAGATACTACCCATGCGACGGCAGGTCTTCTTGTCGTGCGCGAGGCGCGCCGCGACCTCCGGCGCGTCCTTCATCACGCGCGCGAGGTCGAAGCCGTATTCCTCGTAGGGCAGCTGGAACGGTCCGTGGTTCGACGTCGTGTAGAGGAAGTGGCAGACGGGCGCATCCGCCGCGGCTTCGATGCGTTTCGCTGCCTCCTCGAGGAAGACGTGGTCGTAGATGCCGAGCCACGTGCGCGGCGCGTCCTTCGCGCAGATGTCAGGTCCTGCGTGCCAGGCGTCGAAGCCAACGGCGGGCACGAAATGCTCCATGGAGCCGTGGTTGAGCGCGCCGCCGTACCAGTACTCCGTGCGATAGCCGAGGCGGCGCAGGAGCTGCGGCAGGGAGTCGGGGAACGTCCGCTGCCAGAACGCGCCCATCTCGTTGAGCTCCATGTCGCAGTCGTAGAGTCCCGTGAAGAGGCTCACGAGCGACGGGCGCGACGTCATGCCAGCGGAGAGGAAATGATCCTTCGTGACGGTATGCGGGTCGGCGCGGAAGCGCAGGCTCGCCTCCATGAGCCCGAGGCGCTGATACGGGAGGTCGAGCGGCGCCTGCGCGTGGCTCTCGCCGTAGAGCAGGAAGATATGTGAGGGGCGAGCGATCCGCGGCCCCGCCGTCGCGCGCGAAAAGAGCGCGAGGGGGTCCTCCGCCCGTCCGGACCCCTCCGGCAGAATCGGCGCGAGGTACGCGCGCGCCTCGTCGTCCGTATGGCGCTCGGCGTCGCTCACGTGCTTTTTCCAGGCGAGCTCGAGCGCGATGAGGTCGTCCATCGTCGCCTTGGCGAGCAGCGTGTCCTCCTTCACGCGCGGCGGGATATCGTCCCACTCCGGCTTCTGGCGGTGGTTGAGCGTGCCGCCGTAGCGCAGCCAGTAAAAGAGCACGATCGAGAGGAGGAAGACCGCGGCATTGCAGGCGATGCGCGCGGCGCCGCCTGCGGGCGCGAACGCCTCGTACGGCAGGCGCGGCAGCGCGAGCAGCCCTTGCGCGGCGGCGGTGCAGAGGGCGACGTAGAGCGGCAGGCTGAGCAGCAGCAGCGCGCCGTGGTGCTGGTGGAAGAAGATATCGGCGAAATTCTTCTTGTCCGCGTGGAAGCCGAGGCGGACCGTGGGATTGAACGTATCGTGGAAATGCTCGTAGAAGATCATCTTCCCGAGGAACGCGAAGTAGAGGACGAGGAGATAGGCGGAGGTCAGCACGGTGCACACGGTGTCCGCGAGCGGCCGGAACGCGGGCACGAGCGCGGCGGGCAGGCTCGCGCAGACGAGCAGCGCGAGGAAGAGGTACGCGTTGAAATCCATGCCCCACCAGAAGGCGTAGCGGAAGCTGGAGGCGAGCTGTGCCGGCGCGTAACCGTGCGTCCGATAGCGCACGAGGAAGAGCGCGCGGAAGACCGCGCAGGCGAGCGGCGCGAGCAGCATCAGCAGGAAGTCCGCCTGCGCGCCGGAGAAGTAATAAGCAAAGTCCATGACTTGATCGCTCCCTCATCGATGATTTCCTATTATATCATAGAACGGCGCGGCGCTGGGGTTTTCTTTCGAAATGCGGCGGCGCACGTGACGCCACGGTGCGGGCAGGAATTGACGCTTGCGAACCTCTAATGGATAAGGTAGAATAGGAACCATTGAAGAGGGGGCGGAGAGACGCTATGCGCATCGCTATTTTTGAGAATATCATGACGCCGGGCGGGCATGAGGTCGATTTCGACCGCATCCTCGTGGAGGAACTTACGAAGCTCGGCCATGAAGTCTCGTTCTACGTCCCCGAGGGATTCTGCTTCGCGCTCGACTACCATGTGCCGGTTCACACGCTGCGCGGTGCCGTCGTCTCCTATCACGACGTGCGCGGCGTGCACCGCCTCATGCGGACGGCAGCGCGTGAGCTGCGCCGCCTGTCTTGGTACCGGCAGCTCGCCGCCCTTGCGTCTGCGGGCGCGTTCGACGCGCTCATCCTGCCGACATCGACGTACCGCTACCTGCGCGCGCTCGCGCAGAGCCGCTTGCGCCGCTCGCCCGTGCCCGTGCTCTTCATCCTGCACGGCATCAACCCACATGAGGCGCCGAAGTTCCTGCGCGCTGCGGCGCGGCTCGCGCCGTTTCCCGCCATCCGGCCGACGGTGCTGACCTTCTCGCAGTCGATCTTCGGCGAGACGGCGCCGAATGTCAGGTACCTCTACCCGCCGACGTTCGTGCCGCGGGACATCGACTGGCGTCCGGCGGCAGGGCAGCGCCTCGCGCCTGACGCGCCGCTCACGATCGGCTTCTTCGGGCAGTATCGCCGCGAGAAGCGGCTGCGCGACTTCCTCGAGGCCTATTTCGCGGGGCACTACACGCGTCCCGTCCGCCTGCTCGTGCAGGGATCGACGATGCATCCCGAGGACGCGGAGGATTTCGAGCGCATCATCGGGGAGTACGCGGGGCGCGGCGGCGTGACCTTCCTCCATAAGGGGCTCATCGGCGCCGACTGGCAGCGCGCCATCGCGGGCGTCGACGCGCTGCTCATGCCGTACTCCGCGCCGCGCTACCGCTACCACTGGGGCGGCATGCTCTTCACGGCAATCGGCTTCGAGAAACCCGTCGTCGCGAGCGACGACATGAATCCTGAGGTCTTCGCCGCCTATCCGATCGGCAGGACGTTCCCGAGCGGCGATCTCGGCGCGCTCAAGGCGGCGCTTGAGGAGTTCATCAATACGTTCGACGAGCGGCAGCCACAGTACGCGGCGGCGCTCGCGCAGGCAGCGGCGACGTACAGCCCGGCGAACTTCGCCCGGGGGATCGCCGCGATCCTCGCGCAGTGACAGGAGAGGCTATGGCGAAACTATCCGTCTTGATCCTAGCGAAAAATGAAGAGAAGAACATCGAGGACTGCATCAAAAGTGCCGCGTTCGCCGATGAGATCGTGGTCATCGATGATTTCAGCGACGACGGGACGCCGGCGCTCGCCGAGGGGCTCGGTGCGCGCGTTGTCCAGCGTGCCCTCGCGGGGGATTGGGGCGCGCAGCAGACGTTCGCGATCGGGCAGGCGCGCCATGAATGGATCCTGTTCCTCGATGCGGACGAGCGGATCTCAGAGCGTTTGCGCGAACGGGTGCAGGCGATCGTCGCCGCCGATGACCGCCGCTACGCGTACCTCAACGCGCGGCTCAACTACTTCTGGGAGCAGCCGCTGCGCCATGGTGGCTGGTTTCCCGACTACGTCATCCGCCTGCTGCCGAAGGAGGGGACGTACGTGACGGGCTTCGTGCACCCCGCGTTCCACCATCCCTATGAGGAGCGGTGCCTGCCCGAGGATGCCTATATGATCCATTACCCGTATCGCGACTGGAACCACTATTTCGGGAAATTGAACTTCTACACGACGCTCGCTGCGGAGAAGATGCAGCAGGCGGGGCGACGGGCACACCTCGCAGACTTCCTCCTGCACCCGCTCTGGGCGTCCTTCCGCATGTACGTCCTTCGCGGCGGCTGGAGGGACGGGCGCATCGGCTTCGTGCTCGCGTCGTTCCATTATTTCTATACCATGGCGAAGTACGTCAAGCTCTATTATCTCGGCAAGACGAACCGCCATGTAGGAGACGAGACGAACTCATGATCGACTTTTTCTCTATCGCAACGGACATCTACCGCCTCCGCAAATGGCGGGAGGCGCATCGCGCGCTCGTCTTCGTCGCGCGCGCCTACCTGCACTACGGCAGCCTCCGGCGCCTCGTGGCGTTCTTCCAGGAGACGGAGGCGCGGCGCGCGATCTACGCGGCGAACAAGCTGCCCATCGAGCAGGCGACGCGCGCCTTCTTCTACGCGGGCTCGACGGTCACGGAGCGCGTGGCGCTCATCGAGGAGCATTTCCGGCAGGAGGAGCAGATCCTCTCACCCGACTGGTATGTGAAGCTCAACCTGGAAGGGACCTACCCGCTCTGGCGTGCGGCGGCGGACGACCTCGACTGGTATGCCGCGCTTCACATGGAGCCGGGACAGCGCAAGGAGGGTCTGCTCGCGCTCGACATGTACCTCGGGCGCGACACGCTCTACCAGATCATGTTCTGGCTCGGAAAGAATGCGGCCGGAGAGCGCACGCTGACCATCGGCGCCATGCAGGGGCCGAACATGGCGAACGCGCGCGACGTCATCAAGGAGACGACGAAGCGCGCGCACCGCTACCGCACGAAGAACCTCATCCTCTACCTGCTGCAGGCGGTCGCGCGCGGCTTCGGCGTCGAGCGGATCTACGCCGTGAGCAATGACGGCTACTACGCCATGAACCACCTGCGGCGGGACCGCAAGCTCAAGACGGACTTCGGTGCCTTCTGGGAGGAGGCGGGCGGCGCGGTCACAGAGGACGCGCGGTTCTACGAGCTGCCGCTCACGGAGCACCGCAAGACGATGGAGGAGGTCCCGACGCGCAAGCGCGCGACGTACCGCAAGCGCTACGCGTTCCAGGATGATGTCGACGCGCAGGTCGCGGCGGCGATCGAGGAGATACGGCGATGAAACAGTACCATAACATCCTTGTCAACGCGCTCGTCAACCTCGGCGACGTTGTGCTCACGACGAGCGCGGTGGCGCTCCTGCGGCAGGCGTACCCGAGTGCGAAGATCACGATGCTCGTCAAGCCCGCCTGCCGGGAGGCCGTTGAGAATAATCCCGTCATCGACCACGTGCTTGTCTTTGACTATCAGGCGAAGCAGAAATCCTTCAAGCGCATGATGGAGATGGTCAAGCGCATCCGTCGCCGTCACTTCGATCTCTCGGTGTCGTTCGACCGGAAGCTCCGGCCCGCGCTGCTCGCCTGGCTCGCGCGCATCCCCGTGCGCGTCGGCCCCAACCGCGTCTTCGATGATCGGCCGAGCCGCGTGACGTGGCTCTACACGGATGTCATCCCCATCGAGCACGACCTCGAGGCGACGCTGCAGGCGGAGACGTACCAGGCGATCGTGCGCGGCTTCACGGGGAGCACGGCGCACGCGCGTCCTGTCTTCGCGCGCATCCCGCAGGAGGCGGAGATTGCCGCCGAGGCGTTGCTCTCCCAGCTCACGCGGCACGAGAAGACGATCGGGCTCTGTGTCAAGGGGACGTTCCCGCTCAAGACGTGGCCGAAGGAGTACTTCGTCGAGCTCGTCGACCGCCTCGCAGATCGCTATGATGCCGCGTTCTTCATCGTCGGCGCTCCGGGCGACCGCGTCTACGCCGCCGAGGTCAGCGCCGCCATGCACGTCCCCGTCGCGAACTTCTGCGGCGAGACGACGCTCGTGAGCCTCGCGGCGCTCTTCGGGCAGAGCGATCTCCTCGTGACCGTCGACACCGGCACGGCGCACATCGCCGCGACTGCCGGCGTCCCCATGGTGACCGTCTACGGCTGCACGAGCCCTCGGCGCTGGCATCCCATCAGTGAGAACGCCCGCGTGCTCACGAGCGACGAGCCCTGCTGCCCCTGTACCTGCCGGGAAGACGAATGTCCCAGCCAACCGAGGCCCGACTGCCTCTACCACGTGACGCCCGCAGCTGTCTTTGCGGCCTGCCAGGAACTGCTCGAGGCGGAGAATGCGATCATGCAGCAGGGGGGAGCAAAAGGATGAGCTTTTCAGGACGAGTCAGGGCGGGAGTCCTACAGCTGGCGGTGAGCAGTTGCCCGGAGGCCGAGAGAAGAGGACAAGAGAAAGGGCGGAAAAGTTGTTAGGGAGATTGCGATGTCCCGAGGTGCGCGTGATGCCGTATCTGCTCGTGCTGATGGCGCTCTGTTCGGAGGTTTCGACGGGAGGGTTTTCCGTTTTCCTGGGAATCGGTGCGCTCGTTTTCCTGCGGGATTTCTTCTGCTATCCGGAGCGCCTGCACTTCCCCGCGAGGATGAAGCAAGTGCTGTATGTGTATCTGGCCGTGGCGTTTGGCGGGGCGTGCTTTTCCTATGAGCCCGGCGTGAGCTTTGCCGCGGCGCTGGCGGAGGTGTTCCGGCTGCTGCCCTTCGTCCTGGCGCTCCTCTACCTGCGCAGCTGGCGGCAGATCGCGCTGATGGTGCTGGCCTTCGGGCTCTCGACGCTGCTCAACGATGCAAAGGCGCTGGGGCAGGTGGCACAGTTCGGTTTCGCCGGCGGTTATCGCCCGGGCGGCTTCGCGAATCACCCGGTGTTCCTGGGAAGCTTCATGCTGATGTCGATTCCCGTCCTGATGCTGCTGCCGGAGCGTCTGCCGCTCTCGCACCGCGGAAAGTACTTCCTCTGGGGGACGGGCGTGCTGGCGTTCGTCACGCTGCTCCTGACGCAGACGCGCGGTGCTTGGCTCGCGTTCATCGGCACGTTCGCCGTCCTGCTGCTGCTCGTGCGCCGTGGGCGGCGGCCCTATTTGCGCCTCGCGGCGGGAGCGGTGGCGCTCGCGCTCGTCTTCGGGCAACTCTTCCCCGCGCTTTCCCTGCGGGCGGATTCGATCGATGCATATGCGGAGAGCAGCTCGACGGAGCGCTACCTCATGTGGCAGTCGGCGTTCGCCATGTGGCAGGACTATCCGGTCTTCGGCGTCGGTCACGACGTCTACAGCTTGTTCTACAACACGAAGTACATCTCGCCGCTCGCCAAGGAGCGGGCGAATCCCGTCGACCCGCGGACGGGACACGGGCACCCGCACAACAACTTCCTCAAGGTGCTGGCAGAGCAGGGCGTCGTCGGCTTCGTCGCCTACCTCCTGCTGCACGGGTTCGTGCTCTTTGCGCTCTTGCGGCAGTTCCGCCGCAAGAGCGATGGGGGAGACCGCGCGGCGGCACTGGCGGCGCTCACCGGTGTCCTCGTCTTGCTCGGCGTACAGATGGAGGGGCTGACGGATACGAACATGAACCTCACCCATATCACGCGCTGCTACTGGCTGCTCCTCGGCCTGTGCCTGGCGGGGAGCAGGCTCCCTGCGATGGAGGCAACGCATGACGCCCTGGCGGGGCGTGCGGAACGCCCCGCCGCGCGGAGCGCCGGATGATCTTTTTTTGACTGGAAGGAGAACCTCATGCTGTTATCGCTGGTCGTCCCTTGTTACAACGAGGAACAGGCACTGCCGCTCTTCATGGAGGCGGTCGCCGCCGTCAGGGGGAAGATCGATGCTTCCCTCGAGTTCTGCTTCGTGGACGATGGCAGCACGGACGGGACGCTGGCGCTCCTCCGGGAGCTCTGCCGCAAGCACCCGGAGGAGGATATCCACTACGTCTCGTTCTCGCGCAACTTCGGTAAGGAGGCGGCGCTCTATGCGGGGCTGGAGATGGCCAAAGGGGACTACGTGGTGACGATGGATGCGGACCTGCAGGATCCGCCGTCGCTGCTCCCCGAGATGTGGGAGATCCTCACGGACGGGACGCAGGCGTACGACTGCGTCGCCACGCGCCGGACGGACCGCCGCTCCGAGCCGCCGATCCGCTCGTTCTTCGCGCGGGCGTTCTACCGGGTCATCAACCGTCTCTCGTCGACGGAGATCGTCGACGGCGCGCGAGATTTCCGCATGATGTCCCGTCAGATGGTGGAAGCCGTGCTGGCGGACCGCGAGTACAACCGCTTTTCCAAGGGCATCTTCAGTTGGGTCGGTTTCCACACGAAATGGCTTTCCTATCAGAACGTGGAGCGTAGCGCGGGCGCGAGCAAGTGGTCATTCTGGAAGCTCTTCCGCTACGCGGTGCAGGGCATCCTCGCGTACACGACGATCCCGCTGTACATCTCCTCCTTCCTCGGCATCATGCTCAGCGGGATTTCCTTCCTCGCGCTGTGCTTCATCATCGTCCGGGCACACCTCTGGGGAGATCCCGTTGCGGGATGGCCGTCCCTCGTGTGCATCCTCACGTTCCTGGGCGGCCTGATCCTCCTGAGCCTCGGGATCATCGGCCTCTATATCGCTAAGATCTACCTGGAGACGAAGAAACGCCAGATCTACATCGTGCGGGAGCAGCAGTGACGCCTCGGTAGGCGCAGCCTGGGGCGTGGATGAGATTCTCGTGAATATCTTTCAGAGTGTCAGCTTTTGTGGTAAACTGATGGATAGTCATCTGGTCTTACCAGCTGAGAAGTTGACATGGAAAGGGAGAACGTGCGCATGTACAGTCGTGTTTCTTGGCTGCGGCGTTATCAGCGATATTTCCTCGTAGCGCTTTTCCTGTTGCTCGATTATCTGGCGGTCGTCTTCGCGGAGCACTTGGCGTTGGCGCTGCGCAACGCCCTCGCGGTGTATTGGAAGGGTGGGCACTATGTCCTGCGCGCGGCCTACCTTTATTTTTGGGTGCCGCTGCTGTTCCTGCTGTTCCTCGGGCGCTCGCAGGCGTACCAGCAGATGCGGCCGGTGCTCGATACGATCCGCGACATCTTCTACTCCGTTGTCTACGGCGTGGCGGCGACGATCATCATGCTGTACGTGTTCCGCGGCGATCTGCAGGTGAGCCGCCTGTACCTCGCGCTGTTCTCCGTGTTCGTCCTGCTGACGCTCTACACGTTCCGCTACATCACGCTCAAGACGCTCAAGGCGGGGCGGCTCTGCGAGGAGCCCGCGATCCTCGTCGGGGCGGGGCGGACGGCGGAGTGCCTGCTGCGGTTTTTCGATGGGGATATCGGCTACCGCTACGACATCATCGGGCTCATCGACGACGCGCCGATCTCGAGGAAGGTGGCGGGGCGGTTCCTGCTGCTCGGGCGCGTGGCGGATGCGGAGAAGATCGTCCGCGACGCCGGCGTGCAGACGGTGCTCATCGCGGCGCCGGGCATGGAGCAGAGCCGGACACAGGAGCTCATCGCGCACATCCAGCCGTACGTGAAGGATATCTCCTTCATCCCCGACCTCATCGGCACGCCGATGGCGGGCGCGCAGGTCGAGATACTCTTCAGCGAGAAGATCCTCATGCTGAAGCTGCGCAACAACCTCGCGCGGCGGCGCAACCGCATGATGAAGCGCGTGTTCGACATCGTCTGCACGTTGCTCGGAGGTGCGATGCTCTCGCCGTTCTTGCTTTTGCTCGTAGTGGTGGTCGCCGTGGAGAATCGCGGCCATGTGATCTTCGTGCATCCGCGCGTGGGGCAGGGCGGGCGCATGTTCCCCTGCTACAAGTTCCAGACGATGGTGCCGGATGCGCAGGAGCGGCTCAAAGAGTACCTCGAGACGCACGAAGACGCGCGGCGCGAGTGGCAGGAGAATTTCAAGCTGTCGCACGACCCGCGTGTGACGAAGTTCGGCGCGTTCCTGCGCCGCACGAGCCTCGACGAGCTGCCGCAGATCATCAACGTCCTCAAGGGCGAGATGAGCCTCGTCGGGCCGCGTCCCATCGTCAAGGAGGAGGTCCCGCGCTACGGAGAGAACATTCGCGAGTACTACATGGTGCCGCCGGGCATCACGGGCATGTGGCAGGCGAGCGGGCGCAGCGACACGACGTATGAGGAGCGCGTGGCGATGGACACGTGGTACGTGCGGAACTGGTCCGTCTGGGTGGACCTCGTGTACCTCTTCAAGACCTTCAAGGCGGTGTTGACCTCGAAGGGCGCGTATTGAGATGGGGAGAGCTGGAAAGGAAGTCATCGTATGCTGATCTATGCAACGCATGCAGGTGGGCGCTATCTGCCGCTTGCGGAGAGTTTCGCTGTGCAGCCCGAGGGCAAGCGCAGCTTCTACATGAACATCACGAACCACTGCAACTGCGCCTGCACGTTCTGCCTGCGGCAGAAAAAGAAGATGGCGGAGGCGTCGACGCTGTGGTTTCACGGCGCGGAGCCGACGGTTGAGGAGCTCAAGGCGGCGATCGCAGGCGCGCCCTTGGATCGCGCGAAGGAGCTCGTCTTCTGCGGGTTCGGCGAGCCGACGATGCGCCTCGAGGTGCTCCTCACGCTGCTCGCCTATGCGAAATCCCTCGCGCCGGCGCTGCCGACGCGGCTCAACACGAACGGGCTTGCGAATCTCGAGTACGGCGAAGATGTCACGCCGCGGTTCGAGGGCATCCTCGACACGATCTCCATCAGCCTCAACGCGAGCAACGCGCAGCGCTACTACGAGCTGACGCGCGCGAAATACGGCATGGAGTCCTTCGACGGCATGCTCGATTTCGCCGTGCGCGCGAAGGCGCACGTGCCGCACGTCGTGCTCACGATCGTCGACCAGGTCGAGGGTCCCGAGGAGATCGCGCGCTGCCGCGAGCTCTGCGAGGAGCGGGGCCTGACGCTTCGCGTGCGCCCGTACGAGGCGAACTGACGGGAGGGGCGCAGAGCTTCCCTGCGGCACCTGTCGCAAGGCGGCGTACCGTGCCTGCGCGACAGGCGCCCGTGCGCGCCGTTTGACACTGCGGGGCCGCCTTGCTATAATGATTAAGTCATTAAGTCGTGGAGAGGTGTCCGAGTGGTTTAAGGAGCCGGTCTTGAAAACCGGTGATGCGGCAACGCACCGTGGGTTCGAATCCCACCCTCTCCGCCAGCATGCACGTTCCGGAGCCGCCTGAGGGTGGCTCCTTTTTAGTGAGGGGAAGCGCGGAGGCTCGCTGCTTCCTGAAAGGAAGGGTTTGCTTGAAGATCGCATTCTTCGATTCGGGCATGGGCGGCCTCTCGGTCCTGCACCATGCGCGCCGCGTGCTGCCGCATGAGGAGTTCCTGTTTTATGCGGATGAGGCGCACGTGCCCTACGGGACGAAGACGCGCGCCGAGGTCGAGGGCTTCGTGGCGGAGGCGTTCTCGTTCCTCGTGGCGCAGGGCGTCGACGCCATCGTCGTCGCCTGCAACACGGCGACGTCGGTCGCCGTGCCCGCCATGCGCGCGCGCTACGACCTGCCGATCATCGGCATGGAGCCCGCGGCGAAGAAGGCGCTCGCGCTCGACGGCACGCGCCGCGTGCTCGTCGTGGCGACGCCAATCACGATTGCGGGCGCGAAGCTCGAGACGCTCATCGAGCGCGTGGACAAGGAGCATCTCGTCGACCGCCTCGCGCTGCCGGAGCTCGTGACGTTCGCCGAGAGGCAGGAGTTCGACTCGCCCGCCGTGCGGGACTACCTCGCGCGTTCGCTCGCGCCGTATCCGCTCGCGGACTACTCGGCGCTCGTGCTCGGCTGCACGCATTTCAATTATTTCAAGGCGGCGCTGCGCGAGGTTGTGCCGCCCTCCGTGCGCTTCGTCGACGGCAACGAGGGAACGGTGAACGAACTCGTGCGCAGGCTCCGGGAGGGCGGGAAACTGCCCGGGACGGGCGCGCCGCGCACGGCGTACTACTACTCGGGGCGCCGCGTGACGGAGCCGGAGGAGCTCTCTCGCATCGACGCGTTCCTGCGCCAGCTCGACCGCGTGTACGCGCTCTGAGCGCAGGGCGCCGCCTTGACTTTCCCCATCGTTTGCCTTAGTCTAGTACTGTGAGTTTTCCCGGGCGGCGCCTCCGAGCGCCCCGCGGGCTGTTCGGAAGGAGGAGGTTTCATGCCGGTGACGGTGAGGCATCGCGTGAATTTCTACGATACGGATGCGATGGCGGTGGTCCACCACGCGAACTACATCCGCTGGTTCGAGATCGGCCGCGTGGAGTATCTGCGCTCCATCGGCATCACGCTCGACATGCTCATGGAGGACGGCTACGTCTTCCCCATCACGGAGGTGCGGGCGAAGTATCTCTCGCCGGGGCATTTCGATGAGGAACTGCTCATCGAGACGACGCCGACGGCGCTCACGAAGGCGCAGATGGCGTTCGACTACCGCATCCTCGACGCGAAGACGGGTACGGTGCTCGTGAAAGGTCATACGCAGAATGTCTATACGAGCCGCGAGACTGGTCATATCGAGCGGCTGACCGATAAATACTGGTCCATCCTCAAGAAAGCGATGGAGCAGGAGAAGCAACAGGGAAAAGAGGAAGCTTAATGGAAATCATTCTTTGGATTCTCGTCATCTGCCTGGCGGTCTACGTCGCGGGCCGGCTCGTGCTCGCCTGCCTCGGCAAGGAGGACGTCGTCGTCGATACGACCGCGCCCTTCGAGAAAACGCAGATGGACGCGCAGAGCATCGTGCTCAAGAAAAAGCTCACGTTCCGCAACGAGGGCGGCTCGTGTGCGACGATCATGGACGCGATCACGCGCCCGCAGCTGCCGTACGAGCAGTACGACGCCATCGAGGCGCGCGGCAAGGCGGAGCGCGAGGGCGCGCCGCGCGAGGACGACTATTTTGAGGCCGTGCTCATCCAGAAGAAAGGCGACAGGAACGGCGAGGACGTGCTCCATATCTTCGCTGAGGTGAAGCTCACGGCGCGCAAGGGCCTGAGCCTTAAGGACGCGCTCACGCACATGGTCGACGTGCCCATCGACTTCATCTGGATGGAGACGGGCCGCACGCCGTGGCACTACCGCAAGGTGCGGTTTACGCTCACGGCAGAGGAGATCGCGCAGATCGCGGGCGTCACGCTCGCGAAGGACTGAGGGGGAGAGAGTATGGCAGAAGCAAAGGTAGAACGCATCCCGGTCCCGACGCGCATCCTGACCGAGAAAGACGATATCATCGACAGCATCGAGCGCTACACGAAGGGGAAGATCGGCCCCGACGATCTGCTCTGCACGGCGGAGAGCGTCGTCGCGATTACGCAGGGGCGGTTCGTGCGCCCCGAGGATCTCACGATTTCGCGCGTCGCGCAGTTCTGCTGCCGGTTCATCCCGGACTACGGCAGCCTCGCCTCGCCGCACGGCATGCAGTCGCTCATGGACGTCGAGGGGAAATGGCGCGTGGCGTTCGCGCTCTTCGCGGGCTTCCTCGGCAAGCTCGTGGGGCAGGGCGGCCTCTTCTACAAGTGGGGCGGCGAGCAGACGGCGCTCATCGACGATGTGACGGGCACGATGCCGCCGTTCGATAAGTGCATCGTCTACGGGCCGAAGGACCCGAACGCGGTCGTAAGGAAGCTCAAGGAGCGCCTTGGCTGCTTCGGCGCGATGATCGCCGACGTCAACGACCTCAAGCGCAGCCGCGTCGTCGGCGTGACGGACGGCGTCGATGGGCCGCTCGCGGCGAAGCTCCTGCTCGACAACCCGTTCGGCAACGCGAGCCAGAAGACGCCGATCTGCATCATCAAGAACTACCGGCAGTATCAGGAAAGCCAAAGATAACGCACCTGGCGGAGACCTTCCCTCTGGGAAGGTCTTTTGTCGGTGAGAGGCTGGCGCGCGCGGCGAGCGGCGCCGGCAGGAGAGGAAGGATAGGATGTCGAGACCAGACGGGCGCGCGCCGGGGGCGCTGCGTCCCTACGCGATGCGGCGCCATTTCCAGCGCTACCCCGCAGGCTCCGTGCTCATCGAGATGGGCGGCACGCGCGTGATCTGCGCGGCGAGCGTCGAGAACCGCGTGCCCTTTTTCCAGCGCGGCACGGGCGAGGGCTGGATCGCGGCGGAGTACGCGCTCCTGCCGAGCGCGACGAGCACGCGCACGCCGCGCGAGGCCGTGCGCGGCAGGCAAAACGGCAGGACGCAGGAGATCCAGCGGCTCATCGGCCGCGCGCTGCGCTCCGTCGTCGACCTGAAGGCGCTCGGGGAGCGCACGATCCAGATCGACTGCGATGTCATCCAGGCGGACGGCGGCACGCGCACGGCGTCGATCACGGGCGCGTTCGTCGCGCTCGTCGAGGCGTGCGCCTCGTTCTACGAGAAGGGCGGCACGTTCCCCGTGCGAGACTTCGTCTCGGCGGTCAGCGTCGGCGTGGACCAGGAGGGGACGCCGGTCCTCGACCTCTGCTACGAGGAGGACGCGCACGCCATCGTCGACATGAATGTCGTGATGACGGGGGACGGGCGCTTCATTGAGGTGCAGGGCACGGGCGAGGGACGGCCGTTCAGCCGCGCGGAGCTCTCGGCGCTGCTCGACTACGCGGAGCAGGGGTGCCGCGAGCTCATCTCGCATGAGAAGGACGTCCTGGGCGGCGAGCTCGTCTGGCTCGTCGGGCGCGTCGGCTAGGCGCGCCGCGCTCAGGTGCGGAGGAATCGGGAATGCCGAAGGAGGCGGGAAACATGAAGAAGATCGTAATCGCCACGAAGAACCAGGGCAAGCTGCGCGAGATGCGCGCGGCACTCGCCATGCTCCCTGTGGAGATCGTCCCCCTCGACGCGTCTCTGCCCGACGCGGTCGAGGACGGCACGACGTTCGAGGAGAACGCGCGCAAGAAGGCGCATTTCTACGCTCAGGCAACGCACTGCGCCGTGATCGCTGACGACTCCGGCCTCGAGGTCGCGGCGCTCGGCGGCGCGCCTGGCGTGCACTCCGCGCGCTTTGCGGGACACCACGGCGACGACGCGGCGAACAACGAGAAGCTCGTGCGCGAGCTCACGGCGCGCGGGCGCAACGAGTCGCCCGCCGACTACCGCTGCGCGCTCGTCTTCGAGGACACGGACGGCACGGCGATCGCGGCGGACGGGCGCTGCGACGGTACGGTGCGCACGGTGCCGCGCGGCACGGGGGGCTTTGGGTACGACCCGTATTTCTACCTCGATGAGAAGAGCATGGCGGAGCTCACGCCGGCGGAGAAAGACGCCGTGAGCCACCGCGGCAAGGCGCTGCGCGCGCTCGTCCGGGAACTGGAGGTGTATCTCGCGTGAAGATCGGCATTTTCAGCGATGCACACGGCTCGATGGCCGCCGTGGAGCAGGTCTACGCGATCGCGCCCGATTGCGCGCTCTGGCTCTACGCGGGCGACGTCGCAAGCGACGCGCACTACCTGGAGACGCTCGCGGGCGCGGGCGCCACTGTACGCTTTGTGCCGGGCAACTGCGACTGGCCGAATGCGAACACGCCGGAGACGATCGTCGTCGAGGCGGCGGGGCATCGCCTCCTCCTCACGCACGGGCACGTCTACGGCGTCCAGTACGGCACGCGCTTCCTCGTCGAGGCCGCGGCGGAGGCGAACTGCGATATCGCCGTCTACGGCCACACGCACGTCGTCGAGTACACGCTGGGCACGCCGATCACCGTGCTCAATCCCGGCTCCGCGGCGCGTCCGCGCGATGGTGCTTTCGGTTCGTTCATGACGGTCGATCTCCTGCCGGGAAAGGCGCCCTCCGTGCACGTCCATCGGCTCGGTCAAAAGTGAATAGAATTCACTATTCAAGCGGCTTCAAGCCGCTTTTCTCTTGCTTGAATGACCGGGATAAATGTGATAGAATTACTCTACGAGCGTATGATTTTTTTCATGGAGTACGCTCCTCTGCTATGCCGTTTTTCGTGGGTTTCCGTTGGCTTCCCGGGGAGAGCGATGAGGAGCGCTGCTCTTCTCAAGTGGGAGGGATTACTTTGCGAGAACTCGACGCAAAAACAATCACTGAAAACGTAGCCCAGATGTGCAAGGAAGCGGCCTACTACCTTCCTGATGATGTCTACGCTGCGCTGAAGCGCGGCCGCGAGACGGAGAAGTCCCCGGTCGGGCAGAACGTGCTCGATCAGATCATCAAGAACGCGGAGATCGCGAAGAACGAGGATCGTCCCTATTGCCAGGATACGGGATTCACGATCGTCTTCCTCGAAGTCGGTCAGGATCTCCACATCGTCGGCGGCGACCTCGAGCAGGCAGTCAATGACGGCATCGCGAAGGGCTACACGGAGGGCTATCTGCGCAAGTCCGTCGTCTCCGAGCCGCTCTTCCATCGCGTGAACACGGGCAACAACACGCCGGGCGTCATCTACACGAAGATCGTGCCGGGCGACCAGCTCAAGATCACGGTGGAGCCGAAGGGCTTCGGTTCGGAGAACAAGGGCGGCGTCAAGATGCTCGTCCCGGCAGACGGCGTCGAGGGCGTCAAGAAGGCTGTCATGGAGATCATCCTCCATGCGAGCATGAATCCCTGCCCGCCGACGGTCATCGGCGTCGGCATCGCTCGCACAATCCCATGCCGGAATACGCAAAGCTCGAAGACGAGCTCCTCGAACTCATCAACCAGACGGGCATCGGCCCGCAGCTCGGCGGCACGACGACGTGCCTCGGCGTCAACATCGAGTGGGGCCCGACGCACATCGCCGGCCTGCCTGTCGCGGTGACGATCTGCTGCCACGCTTGCCGTCACAAGACGCGCACGCTTTGATTTGAGGAAGAGGAGGAAGCATCATGGCAGAACCTATCAGGATCCATACTCCTTTCACGGAGGAGATGTCGAAGAAATTCCATATCGGCGACGCAGTGCTCATCACGGGTGAGATCTACGCGGCGCGCGACGCGGCGCACAAGAAGATGTGCGAGGCGCTCGCCAAGGGTGAGAAGCTCCCCATCGACTGGCACGACAAGATGGTCTACTACCTCGGCCCGACGCCGGCGAAACCGGGCGATCCCATCGGCTCCTGCGGTCCGACGACTTCTGGCCGCATGGACGCCTACACGCCGACGATGCTCGAGCAGGGCATCAAGGGCATGATCGGCAAGGGCTCCCGCTCCAAGGAAGTTGTCGAGTCCATGAAGAAGAACCACGTCACGTACTTCGCGGCCGTCGGCGGCGCTGCAGCACTCATCGCGAAGTCCGTGAAGAAATACGAAGTCCTCGCCTACCCGGAGCTCGGCCCTGAGGCGCTCGCGCGCCTGACCGTCGAGGACTTCCCCGCCATCTGCGTCATCGACTGCGAGGGCAACAACCTCTACGAGGTCAACCAGGAGAAGTATCGCACCCTCAAAGGGTACTGATATCAGGAGGAGACGGGCGCGGCGCGCCTGTCTCTCCGGGGAATTATTTTAGGAGGTTTAGAATGTATAACGTAACTTTTTATCTGCGCCGCCTGCATTCGCTCGTTGGCCTGTTCGTGCTCGGCATCGTCATCCTTGAGCACGTCTTCACGAATGCGACGTCGCTCGGCGGCCCGGCAGCTTTGAACGGCGGCCTCGCGATGATGGAGCTCATCCCGCGCCCCATCTTCTACGGACTCGAGATCTTCGGTATCGCGATCCCGCTGATTTTCCACGCTGCCTACGGCATCTACATCGCGCTGCAGGCGAACTGCAACCCTGGCCGCTTCGGCTACGTCCGCAACTGGATGTTCACGCTGCAGCGCTGGAGCGCCTGGTACCTCGTACCGTTCCTCCTCTGGCATATCTTCTATCTCCGCATCTTCACGAAGGGAATCAACGGCGTGCCCATTTCCTATGAGCTCCTCGACAGCTACTTCCAGAATCCTGTCGTCGTCATCCTCTACACCATCGGTATGCTCGCCGCGATCTTCCATTTCTGCAACGGCATCACGACGTTCTGCATGACCTGGGGCATCGCCAAGGGCCCGCGTGTCCAGAATGTCGTGAGCGTGCTGTCCATGCTTCTCTTTGCGGCACTCAGCCTCGTGACGATCGCGTTCATGGCGCACTACGTCCTCTTCTGAGCACGCACATCTGAAGGTAACGGGAGGCAGGACAGCGACACGTTGCTGCCCTGCGGTTTCCGAGTAAAGGAGATAAAGAATGGCTAACAAACCAGAAAATAAGATCATCGTCGTCGGTGGCGGCCTCTCCGGCCTCATGGCGACGCTCAAGATTTGCGAAGGCGGCGGCAAGGTAGACCTCTTCTCCTACTGCCCCGTCAAGCGTTCCCATTCCCTCTGCGCCCAGGGCGGCATCAACGCCTGCATGGACACGAAGGGCGAGCATGATTCCATCTACGAGCATTTCGATGACACGGTCTACGGCGGCGACTTCCTCGCCGACCAGCTCGCCGTCAAGGGCATGGTCGAGGCCGCGCCGAAGCTCATCAAGATGTTCGACCGCATGGGCGTGCCGTTCACGCGCACGCCGGAAGGCGTGCTCGACCTCCGCAACTTCGGCGGTCAGAAGAACAAGCGCACCTGCTTCGCGGGCTCCACGACGGGCCAGCAGCTCCTCTACGCGCTCGACGAGCAGGTCCGCCGCTGGGAAGTCAAGGGCGGCGTGAAGAAGTACGAGTTCTGGGAGTTCATCCGCATCATCAAGAACAAGGACGGCATCTGCCGCGGCATCGTCGCGCAGAACATGAACTCGATGGAGATCGTCTCGTTCCCCGCGGACGTCGTCATCCTCGCGACGGGCGGCCCGGGCCAGGTCTACGGCCGCTGCACGGCATCGACGATCTGCAACGGCTCCGCCGTCTCCTCCGTCTACCAGCAGGGCGCAGAGCTCGGCAACCCCGAGTTCCTGCAGATCCATCCGACGGCCATCCCGGGCTCCGACAAGAACCGCCTGATGAGCGAGGCTTGCCGCGGCGAGGGCGGACGCGTCTGGGTCTACCGCAAGAACCCGCAGACGGGCGAGAAAGAGCGCTGGTACTTCCTCGAGGATATGTACCCCGCATACGGCAACCTCGTGCCGCGTGACGTCGCGTCCCGCGCCATCTACAAGGTCGTCGTGCACATGGGTCTCGGCATGCACAACCCGAACCGCGTCTACCTCGACCTCTCGCACATTCCGGCTGACTACCTCGAGCGCAAGCTCGGCGGCATCCTCGAGATGTACGATGACTTCGTAGGCAAGGATCCGCGCAAAGTCCCGATGGAGATCTTCCCGTCCATCCACTACTCCATGGGCGGCATCTGGGTTGACCGCGAGCATCATACGAACATCCCGGGCCTCATGGCATCCGGCGAGTGCGACTACCAGTACCACGGCGCGAACCGCCTCGGCGCGAACTCCCTGCTCTCGGCTGCGTACTCCGGCACGATCTCCGGCCCGGAGAGCCTGCGCTACGCGCGCTCCGGCAAGAACGGCGAGCCGCTGACGGACGCGGAGATGGAGGCTGCGCGCCAGTCCGCCGTCGATGAGTTCGAGAAGATCCTCCAGATGAACGGCCCGGAGAACGCGCATCAGCTCCACCACGAGCTCGGCGACATCATGTACAAGTACGTCTCCGTCGAGCGCGACAACAACGGCCTGCGCGAGTGCGTCGAGGAACTCAAGAAGATCCTCAAGCGCTGGGAGAACATCGGCATCACGGACCGCGGCCACTGGGCGAACCAGGAAGCCATGTTCGTGCGCCAGCTCCGCAACATGATCATCTACGCGATGGCCATCACGCAGTCCGCGCTGCAGCGTGACGAGAGCCGCGGCGCCCACGCGAAGATCATCCTCGAGAAGGATTGGAACGACATGGCGCCCGACCTCAAGGAGCGCGTCACGAAGAAGCACGGCGAGTTCCACTTCGACAAGGAGACGGGCCGCGCGACGGACGACAAGGGCGACCTCGTCTTCATGGAGCGTGATGATACGAAGTTCATGCGGACGACAATCGTCAAGTTCGATCAGGAAAATGAGATGCCGGTCGTTTCTTACCGCGAGTTCGAGCACTCTCTCATCAAACCGCGTCTCCGCAACTACGCTGTCGCGAAGAAAGAGTAAGAGGGAGGACATAGAAAAATGGCAGAAGAACAGAAAAAAGTCAGATTCGTCATCGAGCGCCAGGACGGCCCGAACGAGAAGCCGTACACGCAGGAGTTCGATGTGGACTATCGCCCCGGCCTCAACGTCGTTGCAGCGCTCATGGAGATCCAGAAACACCCCGTCACGGTGGACGGCAAGCGCGTCGCGCCCGTCACCTGGGAGTGCAACTGCCTCGAGAAGGTCTGCGGTGCCTGCATGATGGTCATCAACGGCAAGGCGCGTCAGGCGTGCTGCTCGCTCGTCGACAAGCTCGACCAGCCGATCCACCTCGCACCGGCGCGCACGTTCCCGGTCATCCGTGACCTCCTCATCGACCGTTCCGTCATGTTCGAGAGCCTCAAGCGCATCCAGGGCTGGGTCGAGATCGACGGCACCTGGGAGGTCAAGGACGCTCCGATCCAGAACCCGTACACGGCGCAGACGGCCTACGAGATCTCGCACTGCATGACGTGCGGCTGCTGCCTCGAGGCGTGCCCGAACGTCGGCCCGCAGTCCGACTTCATCGGCCCGGCGCCGACGGTGCAGGCGTATCTCTTCAACCTGCATCCGCTCGGAAAGTTCGATGCGCCGAAGCGCCTCAACGCGCTCATGCAGAAAGGCGGCATCACGAGCTGCGGCAACAGCCAGAACTGCGTCGAGGTCTGCCCGAAGAACATCAAGCTCACGACGTATCTCGCGCAGCTCAACCGCGACGTCAACAAGCAGGCGCTCAAGAACATTTTCAACCACTAAGCACGGATTTTCGCTGCACGGAGCTCCCTCCTCTGGAGGGAGCTCTTTTGATGTAAGAGCAGGTGCACAATCTCTGTTACGCAGACATTTGTGCACGATAAACAAAGAGATTCTTGATTCTTGTTCGCATTTTCCTCGAACAAGAATCTTTTCTTCCCGTTTTTGTTAGAATCTCTTTACTCTGCTTGCATCTCTTATGACCGTATGCTAATATGAATACGTTCCGGGAGAGGACAGGTGATCGAGGAAACATGGACACTCGTATCAAGGCCTTGACTCCTCCGGAAATCGGTTTTTTCTCGTGTATAGGAGGAGTATCTATGAAAAAGACTCTCATTTCCGCACTGACGACGGCCCTCGTGGTCGGCGCTGCTTCCACGACGTTCGCAGCTGCGAACCCGTTCTCCGATGTCCCGGCAGACCACTGGGCATATGATGCTGTCGCGCAGCTCGCTGCTGACGGCGTCATCGAGGGCTATGGCGACGCGACGTTCCAGGGCGACAAGAACATCACGCGTTACGAGATGGCGCAGATGGTCGCAAAGGCGATGGCAAAGACGGACGTCTCCGCTGCTGACAAAGCCATGATCGACAAGCTCGCGGCTGAGTTCTCCGATGAGCTCAATAACCTCGGCGTTCGCGTCTCGAACCTCGAGAAGAACGCTGACATGGTGAAGTGGACGGGCGAGGCTCGTTACCGCTACTGGAGTGAGCGTCATGAGCAGGAGAATGGCTCCACGGATAAGACGAACAAGGACAAGCTCCAGTTCCGCCTTTTCCCGACGGCTGAGGTTAACGACAACTGGCATGTCAAGGCACGTCTGACGGCGACGACGGATATGACGAAGGACTCCGGCGATGACGGCAATGTCAAGCTCACGTATGTCTATGCAGATGGCAACTACAAGAACTTCGACGTCAAGCTCGGCAAGATGCCGTTCTTCTCGACGTCCGATGCTGGCCTCGTGATGGATGATTTCTTCTCCGGCGCGCAGCTCTCCTTTGGCTCGAAGCTCAAGGCGACGCTCGAGGCTGGTCGCTTCAATCTCGCTGATGCGAATGATCATATCTCCGACGTGGTGAGCGACGACAAAGCATCCAGCTACCAGGGCATCGACCTCGCTTACAGCGCAAGCAAGCTGGGCCTCGGCCTCGGCTACCGTCACTTCAACAGCGACGTTTTCAAGGCGGTCGGCAATTACACGGACGATAACTCCACGAGCGATGACGCGAACATCTGGTCTGCCGGCGCAAGCTACACGTTTGACCACAACTGGAACCTCCTCGGCTCCTTCGCGAAGAACACGGAAGCCGACAACTATGAGACGTCTCACAACATCGAGCTCGACTACAAGGGCGCGCAGAACGAGAACGCTGGTACGTGGGGCGCTTATGCCGCTTACCGTTACCTCGGTGAGAATGTCTCCCTCGCTCCGACGTATGATACGGCAATGACGAACACGAAGGGCTGGGAAGTTGGCGCTGAGTACGTTCCGTTCAAGAACGTCCACACGTATGCTTCCTACTTCGATGGCAAGGATCTCGCAACGAACAAAGATGCCAACATGCTCTTTGGCCGCGTGAGCTTCTTCTTCTGATCGATTCTCGGTCACACAGGGCTCCCCTTCGGGCAATGTCATTAAGTTAAGGGATTTTGATCCCGAAGACCACCCTACAGACGATTTTTCGAAAAGTAGGGGGTCTTTTTTTTATTGCAAAAAGGCCATGTTTTGTCCATCAAGCGCGGACACAAAGGGACAGCCTCCTTTTCGTAAAAACCTTCGTAAAAACAGTCCCGAATTGCAATAATAAGTTGAACACCCGGCGAACCTTTATGCAGTAAGTGCTGCAAGCATTTCTTCCCTAAAGCACTCCTCGGGTGTCTTATAGC